>JACMKT010000150.1 GCA_014380005.1 Rhodospirillales bacterium | reverse complement strand
GAGCCTGAACCATATCACACGCAAGCCGACGAGGAATATCATTCCCGCCTCCATCGAAAAGCAGGGCCTGACCTACCGTGATGCCGGCGTTGACATTGACGCTGGCGAAGCTTTGGTCGAGGCCATCAAGCCGCTTGCCAAATCCACCGCCCGCACCGGCGGCGCCGCCGGGTTGGGAGGCTTTGGCGCGTTGTTCGACCCCAAGGCCGCCGGGTTCAAGGACCCCATTCTGGTCGCCACCACCGACGGCGTCGGCACCAAGCTGAAGGTCGCCATCCTGGCCGGCAAGCATGACACCGTGGGCATCGACCTGGTTGCCATGTGCGTGAACGATCTGGTGGTTCAGGGCGCCGAGCCCTTGTTCTTCCTGGATTACTTCGCCACCGGCAAGCTGGACGTCAAAGCCGGCACCGACATCATCGCCGGCATCGCCGAGGGCTGCCGCCAAGCCGGCTGCGCCCTGGTCGGCGGTGAAACCGCCGAGATGCCGGGCATGTACAGCCATGGCGATTACGATCTGGCCGGTTTCTCCGTCGGCGCCGCCGAGCGCGGCCAGCTATTGCCGGTGGAAGACGTCAAGCCGGGCGACGTGCTGCTGGGTCTCGCCTCCTCGGGCGTGCATTCCAACGGCTTCTCGCTGGTGCGCCGCATCGTCGAAAAGGGCGGCCTGTCCTATGGCGATGCCGCCCCGTTCGCGCCGGGCCAGTCCCTGGGCGAGGCGTTGCTGGAACCCACCCGCATCTATGTGAAGTCCACCTTGGCCGCCATCCGCGCCGGCACCGTCAAGGCCATGGCCCACATCACCGGCGGCGGCCTGATCGAAAACGTTCCGCGCGTCCTGCCCGACGGCGTGGTCGCCCAGATCGACGCCACCGCCTGGACCCTGCCGCCGGTCTTCCAATGGCTGGCCAAGGAAGGCGGCGTCGCCTCGCACGAGATGGCGCGCACCTTCAATTGCGGCATCGGCATGGTTGTGGTGGTTGACGCGGCCAAGACCGCTGAAGCCATCCGCATCCTGACCGAAGGCGGCGAAACGGTGTTCACCATCGGCACCATGCGCGCCCGCCAGGGTGACGAAGCTCAGAGCCAAGTGACTGGCTCCGAAGGCTGGGTGTAAAACATTGAGTGACCGCCCGCTTAGAAGGCGGGCGGTCACTCATAGAGCGCCAGCTCCCAAAGCTGGATGCCAAGGTTAGATCGCTATGAACCGCAAAAAAGTGGGCGTCCTGGTCTCGGGCCGGGGCTCGAACCTGCAAGCCTTGCTGGATGCCGCCGCCGATCCCGCCTTCCCGGCGGAAATCGCCCTGGTCATCAGCAACATCCCCGACGTCTACGCCCTGGAACGCGCCGCCAAAGCCGGCGTGCCCACCCAAATCATTCCCCATAAGAGCTTCCCGTCGCGTGAGGCGTTCGACGCCGCCATGGATGCGGCATTACGGGCGGCAGGCGTGGATTTTGTCTGTCTGGCCGGTTTCATGCGCCTGCTGACCAAGGGCTTTGTCGAGGGCTGGCAGGGCCGCATGATCAACATCCATCCGTCTTTGCTGCCCAGCTTCAAGGGCCTGCACACCCACGAACGCGCCATTGAGGCGGGCGTGAAGCTGCACGGCTGTTCCGTCCATCTGGTCACGCCGGAACTGGATGACGGCCCCTTGCTGGTCCAGGCCGCCGTGCCGGTGCTGGCCGACGACACCCCCGACATTCTGGCCGCCCGCGTGCTGGAGCAGGAACACAAGGCCTATCCCCTGGCCCTGCGCCTGCTGGCCGAGGGCCGCGTCACGGTGGACGGCATCCGCGCCATGGTGGACGCCCCCGGCGGCGGGGCGTTGGTCAACCCACAGGTCTAACGCCACCCTGCCCCGCTAAATTATCATTACTTCGCGAAGAGGTTGGACATCATCTTGCCCTAAAGGATTGGTAGCACCACTTTTGTGATGCCACAAATATTCCACAGGCAGGTCCGCATGCATCTCAGCCAATTCTCCATTCCCCGCCGCATCGGCGGCGGTTTCGCTCTGGTACTGGTCCTGCTTTTGGTGGTCGCCGTACTGGGCGGGCGCGGCATGGATGCCGGGCGGGTCGCCATCGACCTTTATTCCGACGTGGCCGAAAGCGCCTTTAAGGTAAAGGACGCAGACGCCCGCTTCGAGAAATTGCGCCGCCACGTCATCTCGGGCGATTACGCCAAGGGCGACGAAACCATCTCGGAGATCGAGACATTGCTGCTTGAGGCTGCTCCCACCGCCGGCACGCCCGAATTGGTCGCCGGCCTGAAGGCATTGCAGCCGAAGATGGAGGCCTATCGCGCCGCCATGAAGCGGCTGAGCACCGGCGAGATCGGCATTGCCGAATTGGCGGCCACCGGCAACGACACTATGACCGCGCTGGATCAGGTGGAAGACAAACAGCACGCCTTCCTGAAAAATCTTGAGGACGCAGCCAAGTCCTCCGCCACCCAGACCGAGATCATCGATTTGATTGTAGCCGCTCTGGCGTTGGTCCTGGGCATCGCCATCGCCTGGATCATCGCCGCCGGCATCGCCAAGCCGCTGGACGGCATGACCCTCGCCATGCGCCGACTGGCCGATGGCGATTTGGACACCCGCATCCCCACCACCGACGGCAAGGACGAAATCGCCGCCATGGCCGAGGCCCTGGCCGTGTTCAAGACCAATGGGCTGGAGCGCCGCCGCCTGGATGACGCCAACCGTGCCGCCGCCGCCCAGCGCGAAAAGCGCCAGCAGGCGGTGGACCGCCTGACCGCCGCCTTCGACAGCCGTGCCACCCAATTGGTGCGTACCGTGGCCGATACCTCGTCGGGCCTGACCAACACGGCCACCGGCATGTCCGCCTCCGCCGAACAGACCAGCCGCCAAGCCACCGCCGTGGCCGCCGCCTCCACCCAGGCCAGCGCCAATGTGGAGACCGTGGCCGCCGCCGCCGAGGAATTGTCGGCCTCCATCAGCGAGATTGGCCGTCAGGTCGCCCATTCCAACACCATCTCGCGCCGCGCCGCCGAAGAGGCTCAGCGCACCGATGGCGAGGTGCAGGAACTCGCCAATGCCGCCAACCGCATCGGCGAAGTCATCAAACTGATCAACGACATCGCCAGCCAGACCAATCTGCTGGCCCTCAACGCCACCATCGAAGCGGCACGGGCCGGTGACGCAGGCAAGGGCTTTGCCGTGGTCGCCAACGAGGTCAAATCGCTGGCCAACCAGACCGCGCGGGCCACCGAGGAAATCGGCTCGCAAATCAACGCGGTGCAGCAACAGACCCGCACGGTGGTGGACGCCATCCGCTCCATCGGCAGCGTGATCACCGAAGTGTCCAGCATCGCCGGCGCCATCGCCGCCGCCGTGGAACAGCAATCCGCCGCCACCCAGGAAATCGCCCGCAACGTGGAACAGGCCGCCGCCGGCACCGCCGAGGTCAACGTGACCATCAACGGCGTCCAGCAAGCCGCCGGGGAGACCGGCACCGCCGCCGCCTCGGTCCTGGATGCCGCCCGCCTGCTGGCCGGTCAGGCAGAGGATTTGCGCAAGGCGGTGGATACGTTCCTGGGGGATGTGAAGGCGGCTTAGGTCTATAACCCTCCCCCCTCGCGGGGGAGGGAGGGGCCCGGCGCGTCAGCGCTGGGAGGGAGAGGGGGCGCCTGCCACCAAAGCCGCCGCCAGCCGCTGTTCCACCCCGTCAATATGTTCCAAAATCTCTTCATTCCAAAACCTGACCACCGTGAACCCTTGGCTCCGCAGCCAAGCATCGCGCCGCATGTCATGCTTGGACTCGGCATGCTGTCCACCATCGGCTTCCACGATGACACGGCATTCCAGGCAGACGAAATCCACGATGTAAGGGCCGATGACCTGCTGGCGCTTGAACTTCCAGCCATATCGCTTGGCCCGCAGCAGGCCCCAAAGGCGGCGTTCGGCTTCGGTTTGATTGCGGCGTAGGTCGCGGGCTTTGGCTAGCATCCCCCTCTCCCTCCCATGCTCCGCATGGGCCCCTCCCTCCCCCGCGAGGGGGGAGGGCTTTTTTCCCCTCACCCCGCCGCCTTCAACGCCTGATCCAAATCCGCAATCAGATCGTTCACATCCTCCAGCCCCACCGACAGGCGGATCACGTCCGGCCCCGCGCCCGCCGCCACCTGCTGTTCCTCGGTCAACTGGCGATGCGTCGTGCTGGCGGGGTGCAGGATCAATGACCGGGTGTCGCCGATATTGGCGAGATGGCTGAACAGTTTGACGCTCTCGACGATCTTGCAGCCGGCCTCGAAGCCGGCCTTGACGCCGAAGGTGAACACCGCGCCGGCGCCCAGGGGCAGGTACTTCTCCTGCAGCGCCTTGTACTTGCTGGCTTCCAGCCCAGCATAGGACACCCACGATACCGCCGGGTGCTTGTCCAGGAATTCCGCCACCTTCAGCGCGTTGGCGCAGTGGCGTTCCATGCGTACATGCAGGGTTTCGATGCCGGTGATGGTCAGGAAGGCGTTCATGGGCGCCATGGCCGGGCCGAAATCGCGCAGGGCCACGGCACGGGCCTTGGTGGTGAAGGCGAAGTCGCCGAAGGTCTCGGCGAAGGTTAGGCCGTGATAGGCGGGTTCGGGCTTGGACAGGCTGGGGAATTTATCGTTCTGGTTCCAGTTGAACTTGCCCGATTCCACCACCACGCCGCCCAGGGAATTGCCATGGCCGGCCAGGAATTTGGTGGTGGAGTGCACCACGATGTCGGCGCCCCATTCCATGGGCCGGCACAGATAGGGCGTCGCCAGGGTGTTGTCCACGATCAGCGGAATGCCGAATTCATGGGCGACCTTGGCCACCACTTCGATGTCCACCACGATGCCGCCGGGATTGGCGAGGCTTTCGATAAAGATGGCCTTGGTCTTCTCGGTGATGGCGCGGCGGAAATTATCCGGGTCATTGGGGTCCACGAAGGTGCAGTGCCAGCCCAATTTCTTGAACGACAGACCGAACTGGGTCAGCGAACCGCCATACAAATTGCGCGAGGCCACGAATTCGTCGCCAGGCTCCATCAGGGTGAAGAAAGTGATGAACTGGGCGGCATGGCCCGAGGCGGCGCCCACGGCGGCACGGCCGCCTTCCAGGGTGGCGACGCGTTCCTCCAGCACCGAGACGGTGGGGTTGGTCAGGCGCGAATAGATGTAGCCGAAGGTGTGCAGGTTAAACAGGCTGGCGGCGTGGTCCACATCCTCGAACACGTAAGACGCGGTCTGGTAGATGGGGGTGATGCGGGCGCCGGTGGTGGCGTCGGGGGCGGCGCCGGAATGGATGGCCTTGGTGGCGAAACCAAATTTGGGCTGCGGACCGCCGGCCTCGGGCGCGCGCTGCTTCTTGGGGCGCGGCGCTTCCAGGGCACGGTTGGAGATAATGCCGGAATTGACGCCGAACCAGCCCAGCTCGCCACCCAGGCGGCCGAACTCGATCTTGGGGCAGCGGTCCATGACCACCTTCAGCCCGGCGGCCTCGGCGCGGGCGGCGGCTTCGTCGTTGCGCACGCTCAGTTGCATCCACACCACTTTGGCGCCAATGGCGATGGCTTCGTCGGTGATGGGGCCGGCGGCGGACGAGTTACGGAAGATGTCCACCATGTCCACCGGCTCGGGGATGGAGGCCAAATCCTTGTAGACCTTCTCGCCCAGCAATTCCTGACCGTCCAGGCCGGGATTGACCGGGATCACCCGATAGCCCTTCTCCTGCAGATATTTGGCGACGAAATAGCTGGGCCGATTCCAATTGGCACTGGCTCCGACCACAGCAATGGTGCGCACGCCGCGCAGAATGGCCCGCAGGGTGTCGTCGGAATAGGGGATCGGGGCAAGCATGTCGTCGGCCATGATGGTCCTTCGGGCAGGGAACGGGCGCCGATGATGGCCGCAACTGGGCCTTGGGATCAAGCCGGGTGGCGAATTCCACCTGCGGATTTGGGTGAGACGACGGGAAGCAGTGGCATTCGTCCGCGATCTCATATAAAACGCCCGCAAACCAGATTGGATTTAAGGCCTGGGTGGTGGCGATGGATTCGCTTCTGTCTGGGCACCATCCCTATCACAACGGACCTAACCATATGGCTCGCACGACTCCCCTCTCCGACATCCGTAACATCGGCATCATCGCTCACGTTGATGCGGGCAAGACGACGACGACCGAGCGCATCCTGTATTACACGGGCCGCAAGCACACGATCATCGACGTCCATGACACCAAGGACATGAAGACCTCGACCACCACTGACTACCTCGAGCAGGAGCAGAAGCGTGGCATCACCATCCAGTCCGCCGCCGTGTCGGCGTTCTGGAAGGGCAAGAAGATCAACGTGATCGACACTCCCGGTCACGTGGACTTCACCATCGAGGTCAATCGTTCGCTGCGCGTCCTTGACGGCGCCGTGGTGGTGTTCGACGGTGTCGCCGGTGTTGAGCCGCAGTCCGAGACCAACTGGCGTCTGGCCGATAACTACAACGTTCCGCGTATCTGCTACGTGAACAAGATGGACCGCGCCGGCGCCAATTTCCGCCGTTGCATCGACATGATCCGCACCCGCCTGGGCGCCCGTCCGCTGCCGATCTTCCTGCCGATCGGTTCCGAGGACAATTTCCAGGGCATGGTCGATCTGGTCGAGATGAAGGCCCTGATCTGGGAGTCCGACGATAAGGACGCTCAGTGGGACACCGTCGATGCCGATGCCGCTGCCATCATTGAGCGCTGCAAGATCAATGTCCATGAGGACAAGGAGATCCTGAACGCCATCGCCGAGTACCGCCAGGAGCTGATCGACACCTGCCTGGAGCAGGACGATGCGGCCATGGAAGTGTACCTGGAGACCGGTGAGGCCCCCTCGGCTGCGGTTCTGCGCGAATGCATCCGCCGCGGCACCCTGACCGGCGCCTTCACCCCGGTGCTGGCCGGCTCGTCCTACAAGAACAAGGGCGTGCAGCAGGTTCTGGACGCCGTCATCTGGTATCTGCCGTCCCCGACCGAAGTGGACGCCATCAAGACCGTGGACGCCGAAGGCAACCCGGTCGGCGAGCGTCTGTCGTCCGATGACGAGCCCTTCTCGGCCCTGGCGTTCAAGGTCATCAACGACGCCTACGGCGCGCTTACCTTCATCCGCATCTACTCGGGCGTGCTGGCCAAGGGCGCGTCGGTGATGAACTCGACCCGCGGCAAGCGTGAGAAGATCGGCCGCATGGTCGAAATGTACGCCAAAGAGCCGAACCCCATCGAAGAAGCCCGCGCCGGTGACATCATCGCCCTGGTCTCGCTGACCGAGACCGAGACCGGTGACACCCTGTGCGATTCGTCGTCGGTGGTGGTGCTTGAGCGCATGAAGTTCCCCGAGCCGGTGATTTCCGTGTCGGTGGAGCCCAAGGCCAAGGCCGACCAGGAGAAGTTCGGCACCGCGCTGGGCAAGATGGTCCGCGCCGACCCCAGCTTGCGTCTGGAAACCGACCGCGAAACCGGCCAGACCATTCTGCGCGGCATGGGCGAGCTTCATCTGGAAGTGACCCTGGACCGTATGCGCACCGAGTTCGGTGTGGAAGGCAACATGGGCAAGCCCCAGGTGGCCTATCGTGAGGCGTTCACCCAGTCGGTCGAACACACCTACACCCACAAGAAGCAGACCGGCGGTTCGGGCCAGTTCGCCGAAGTGAAGATCGTGTTCGAGCCGCTTGAGCGCGGCGCCGGCTTCGTGTTCGAGGATGAGACCGTCGGCGGTTCGGTGCCGAAGGAATACATCCCCTCGGTCAAGAAGGGCTTGGAAATGCAGAAGGAAGACGGCGTCATGGCCGGCTACCCGACTGTGGACTTCAAGGCCATCCTGGTCGACGGCAAGTACCATGACGTTGACTCCAACGCCCTGACCTTCGAAATCGCCGCCAAGGCTTGCTTCCGTGAGGCCATCCGCAAGGCTTCGCCGATCATCCTGGAGCCGGTCATGAAGGTCGAAGTGGTGACCCCCGAGGATTACCTGGGCGACGTCATCGGCGACGTGAACCGTCGTCGTGGCATGATCCAGGGCCAGCTGGAGCGTGGCACCAACATCGCCGTCGAGGCCACCGTGCCGTTGAACGAGATGTTCGGCTACATCGGCCAGCTGCGTGGCATGACCTCGGGCCGCGCCTCCTACACCATGGAATTCTCGCATTACGAGCCGGTTCCGCGGAATGTTGCCGACGAAATCGTCGCCGGCAAGTCCAAGGCCGCGTAACTCTCGTTTCGAGAAACGTGATAAAGCACCCGCCGTGGGAAACCACGGCGGGTGTTTTCGTTTCTGAGCTAACCCTCCCCCCTCGCGGGGGAGGGAGGGACCCGGCGCGTCAGCGCTGGGAGGGAGAGGGGGGCGCCCGCCGTTCCCCCCTCTCCCTCCCATGCGTTGCATGGGCCCCTCCCTCCCCCGCGAGGGGGGAGGGCCATATCCTCGCGTGTCAAATGAACCCCCTCACCCTTCCGCTGTTGGCGTTTCCCCCTCTGGCGTGGTTTATTGGGGGACGGGCACCTAAGACTTTTGGGGGAGTTAGAATGACGGCGGAGGTAACGGCACAAAGACCGGCTGAGCAGCCAGGCCTTGGGTCGAACCCGCCCGGCTTCTTCGGCCAATTCCTCGACCTTACCCTGCCCTATTGGAATTCCGATTGGCGGACGCGCGGCACCTTGGTGGTGTTCGTGGCATTGACCATGGCCCAGGTGGTGGTGCCCATCCTGGTCAATCTGTGGAGCGCCAATCTGTTCGACGCCCTCG
>JACMKT010000149.1 GCA_014380005.1 Rhodospirillales bacterium | reverse complement strand
TTCCGATCTTAGCCCCCGCCATGGACCCCGGATCTGCGCTTCGCTTGTCCGGGGTGACGACCGTGGGCTTGGCAAGCATTCCCCGCTAATCCGCGACGAACCATAAAAAGAGGCCCCGCTCCAATGGGGCGGGGCCTTGAGTTTAGAGGAGGAGAACCATGACGGGACCGCCGGTCCCAGCAGGGATGCAGACGTCGCTCAGATCCGCTCGAAAGTCCAATCGGCCTCCGGGGTCGCCAGTGCGAAACCGGTAACGGTCCGCGTGGCGAGGGCCGGGGTGGCGTTCAGGAAGGCAAAAGGTTTGCCATCCTTGCGCACCACATACTCCACCGGGCAGGTTTCGACCGCGTCGTCGCGGAAGCCGCGGGATTGGTCGAACATTGCAAAGCTCCTGGCGGTGGGGGATGTCGAAAGGGCTCCGTGGCCGGGTCGTCGTGACCCCCCTTAGGTATCCCTTGCGAGGGATGGTTGCCAGTGCTGAAGAGGGGGGCTATGCCCATGCGTGCTGGCCTAAACCGGAGGAGCGCTCAAACTCCGTTGCGCAGCAATTCGGCGAAGCTATTGGCGTCTACCGGCGGGCTGAACAGATAGCCTTGCATCAGGGTGACGTCTTTGGCCATCAGGAAGTCGGCCTGGGCGGCAGTCTCCACGCCCTCGGCGATGACGTCGAAGCCCAAATTCCGTGCCAGCGCCACGATGGAGGCGACGATGGCGCCGTCCTTGGCGTTGCCGGGCAGTTCCATGACGAAGGCGCGGTCGATCTTCAGGGCGTCCACCGGGAACAGCTTCAGATAGGCCAGGGACGAATAGCCGGTGCCGAAATCGTCGATGGAGATGCGCACGCCCATGGCGCCCAATTGGGTCAGGATGCTGATGGCGCGGTCCACTTCCGTGGCCATCATGGTCTCGGTGATCTCCAGTTCCAGCGCGCTGGTCTCCAGCTCGTTGGCGGCCAAGGCGCGTTCCACCTTGTCCTTCAGGCTGGCATCGTGGAACTGGGCGGGGGACAGATTGACCGAGACGCAGCCGAAATCCAGGCCGTCATCGCGCCATGACCGCATCTGGCGGCAGGCCTCGGACAGCGCCCAATCGCCGATGGCGCCCACCAGACCGGCGCGTTCGGCCACCGGAATGAACAAGGCCGGGCTGACATTGCCGCGCTCGGGGTGGTTCCAGCGGATCAAGGCTTCGGCGCCGACGATCTTGCGGGTGCGGCTGTCCAGCTTGGGCTGGTAATGCAGGCGGAACTGGCGGTCGGCGATGGCGTGCCGCAGGTCGTTCTCCAGATTGACCCGGTCCACCGCCTGACGGTTCATGTCATGGTCGTAGAAGCTGTATTGCTGGCCGCCCGCCTTGCAGTGGTACATGGCGGCGTCGGCGGAAGACAGCAATTGCTCGGCGGTGTCGGCGTCGTCGGGATATAGCGCGATGCCGATGCTGGTGGAGGCATACAGCTCGCGTTCGGCCAGATTGAACGGGTCCGAGAAGGCGTACAGGATCTTTTCCACGCAGGCGATGGCGCCTGCCGTGGTGGCGATGTTGGGCAGGACCACCACGAACTCGTCGCCGCCCAGACGGCCAATGATGTCGCTGGCGCGCACGCAGCCCTTCAGCCGGCGGGCAACTTGGCGCAGCAATTCGTCGCCGGCGGCGTGGCCGAAGCTGTCATTGACGTCCTTGAAGCGGTTGACGTCCAGGAACAGGGCCGCCAGCCGATGGCCGCCCAGTTCGGCCCGCACGATGGCGTCGCCCAGGGCTTCCATCACCGTGTGGCGGTTGGCCAGTTTGGTCAGGGTGTCGTGGCTGGCGTGGAAGCGGATGCGTTGCTCATCCATCTTGCGCCGGGTGACGTCGTGGGCCAGCAGCACATAGCTTTTGACCGTGCCGTCTTCGGACACCACGCCGGTCAGGGCCATGGCCGCCGGGAAGACGTCGCCATCGGCGCGGCGCGCCCACAGTTCGCCCTGCCAGATCGCCCCTTTAGCCGCAGTGGCCCAGGCTTCGTGCAGGATTTCCGGCTCGTTGACCTCGGTGGCCAGCAGATTGAATTTCAGCCCGACCACGTTCTCGGCGGGGAAGCCGGTCATGCGCTCGAAGGCGGAATTGACCGCGTGGACCACGTCGTTGTGGCCGATGACCACGATGGCTTCGCCCACATTGTCGAACACGGTGGCGGCCAGCCGCAGGCGTTCTTCCGCCAGCTTGCGGGCGGTGATGTCCTGAACGGTGCCTTCATAGCAGACGGTGCCGCCGCAGGGGCTGCGCACGGCCCGTGCGTTCTCGGCGATCCAGATGACCGTGCCGTCCTTGCGGAAGACCTGGGCCTCGAAATTGCGCACCTCGGAATCAAGGTCCAGCGCCCGCTTGAAGCGGTCGCGGTCTTCCGGGTGGACATAAAGGTTTTGGGCGATGTCGGTGAGGCCGGCGATCAGGGATTCGGGGCCGTCATAACCGTAGATGCGCGCCAAGGCCGGGTTGGCGGCCAGATAGGACCCGTCAGGAGTGGTCCGGTAGATGCCCTCGATGGCATTCTCGAACAGCGACCGGTATTGGTCGAGTGCCTTGCTCCCAGCCTGCGGTGCCTCGTTGCACTGCATCGGGTCGATCAGGGCTTCGCCGCCATCCAAGTCCGCAATCTCCCTGCGCATACGGTGAAACCATGAGCGCCATAGGGATGCCATTTGTGACGCCCGCAATGCAAGGGCAGAGTGCGAGCTTAACGCTCATGACAGATGCGCTTTACGCGAAAGGTCGTTGCCTTACTTGCAATCGCAAGCGTCGCCGCAGCGGCCACAGCTGACGCCCACCGTCTTGGCGGCATTGACCATGTCGCGCACGAAGGGGACGCATTTGCCGCAGCGGGGCTTGCATTCGTAGTGCTGGTAAACCTGAGCTGCCGAGCCGGCTCTGCCTTCATCGATGGCAGCGCGAACCTGGCGGTCGTTCAGTCCATGGCAAAGGCAAACGTACATGATGGCCCTCTGGGTCAGGTTTCGTCAGCAGGCAAGCCGCGGAGAGGGAGAGAGAAGAGGAGAACCCCCTTCCCGCGATTGGCACCTAGTAACCGCTCTTGGCGCCGGTGCCGGTGTAGGCGAAGTCGTATTCCACGGTGAAGGGCGCGTACCATGCGCCGACGCCGGTTTCCTTGTCGGTGTGGCGCAGGAAGTTATGCGCACCCGGCTTGATGGTGTAGACCACGTGGTACTTGCCCGGGCCGTCCATCTTGATGTTGTCGCCGTAATGGGGGCCGTCGGAAGCCACCATGGGGAATAGCGTGCCGCTCTTCTTAAAGCCCGAGCCGGACTTCGAGATGGTGTAGCCAACGTCCAGATAGGGGATCCACTCGCCCTCGCCAAAACCGTTGTTGTTGCCTTTGATGCCCTTGATGTCGGCCTCGATGTGCACGTCGGCATGGTCGTGACCGGCCATGTGCGGCTCCATCATCACCGCCTGAAGGTAGACACCGCCGATCTGCATGCCGTTCTTCTCCACGGGCTCGCCCATGGGGCGCTCGCCCGCCATGGCGGTGCCAATCAGGGCGGTGGACGAAATCAAACAAGCGGCAGCGCCGGCAATGGCCAAGGACTTCAAATTCATTGTTGTCTCCCTCTCCGGGGGTATCCCGTCCGATACGCGGATGATAATCACTCGCAACACCGAAAGGCAACAGCTTTTTTGTGGGGATGGGGGCGTTGATGGGGGAGAGGGGCAGTTTCACCACCAAGGGCACCAAGAACACCAAGGCGGCGTGCCGGGCGGCACCCAATCAGTTTCCCGTCAGGTGGCTTCGTGCCCTTGGTGGTAAAAGAAAGGTTCATCGCGGATTAGCGGGGAGGTTCCCCAAAGTGTCCCGCCACCCCAGACAAGCGTAGCGCCGATCCGGGGTTCATGGCAGGTGCACTATTTCAGCCAAGAATTATTGGTGACACGGATAAACACGGATGGTCCTTATCCGTGTCCCGCGCAGCGGGGATCCGTGTCCATCCGTGTCATTATTCCTTGAATTAAGGTGCGTCTCCCCGGAGTTCCGCGAAGACCCTTTCTTTTTCGCTGGCGAAGACGGCCCGTCACCGCCACCTTGGATGGGTGGCGGCCATGGCGAGGGACGATGAAGACGGCGCGCATTCTGGTTGGGGGCATGCTGGCCCTGGCCGTGGCTCTGGGACTGGGCCGCTTTGCCTTCACCCCCATCCTGCCGGTCATGCAGGCCGAATACGGCTTCGATGCCCAGGGCAGCGGCTGGCTGGCCGCCAGCAACAATGTGGGCTATCTGATCGGCGCCCTGTGGGCGGGCTGGGTGCGCTCGGATGCCGGGCGGCACCGGCTGCTGGCCTGGGGCTTCATCCTGCTGGTGGCGACCCTAGCGCTCATGCCGGCGACCCAATCCGTGCTGGTGTGGAATGGTTTGCGGCTGGTGGCGGGCATGGCCTCGGCCTGGATTTTCGTGCTGGCCTCGGCTCTGGTGATTCCCTTGCTGACCGCCAGTGGCCACGCCCGCTGGACCGGCTTCCATTTCGGCGGCGTGGGCATCGGCATCATCCTGGCCGGGCTGGTCATCGGCTGGGTGGTCAATGTCTGGGGCGCCGATACGGGCTGGCTGGTCACCGCCGCCCTGGCCCTGATCCTGTCGCTGCTGTCCTGGCCGGCCCTGCGCAACGCCCATCCGCGCGGTGCCGCCGGCCCCACGAACGCCACGCCGGCATTGCGCTTCCCCATGGGCCTGCTGGCGGCAGCCTATTTCTGCGAGGGCCTGGGCTACATCGTCACCGGCACCTTCCTGGTCGCCGTGGTGCGCGCCACGCCGGGCTTGCACGACTACGCCAATCTGTCCTGGGTGATGGTCGGGCTGGCGGCGCTGCCGTCCGCCGCCGCATGGTCGTTCCTGGCGGAACGGCGCGGCTATCTGCCGGTGCTGCTGGCCGCCCATCTGACCCAAGCGGTGGGCATCGCCCTGCCCGCCTTGTCCAGCCACCCGGTGGCGGTGCTGGCGGGAGCCGCCCTGTATGGCGGCACGTTCCTGGGCATCGTCGGCATGTCGCTAGCGTTTGGCCGCGCCATCACGCCCCACAACCCCGCCTTCACCATCGGCTGGCTGACCGCCGTGTTCGGCATCGGCCAGATCATCGGCCCGGTCCTCGCAGCGTGGCTGGCGGCCCAGGGCGGCTGGAGCCCCGCACTGTTGATGGCCTCGGGCGTGGTGCTGGCGGGCGTGCCCCTGTTGTGGATTGGCGGGCTATGGGCGCGGCGGCGCCCTCATTCCTTGATGACGACCACCTGACCCAGCACGCCTACGGTCTCGGTGTGGCCCAGCCGCGCGGTGGAGAACAGCAGGTAATCGTCATAGGCCACGCCCAGACTGGCCAGAGCCGTGGCACCACCGCACATCAGCCGCGCCATGGCATTGTCGCCGCAGCCCTTTTGCGAATGACTGACCATGGCGCGGGCATGGGCGTCCTCGTGCGGATTGGTCGCCGCCAACACCGCCATCACACCCGCCGCCGCCGGGACCATCAGCTTAATCATGAACACAGAAACCCCCTGCGGTTGGACCACATGGGAATAGGTAGTATTGGGGAAGCGGTAGGACCAGTGTCAAAGTTGGGGAGTGCCATTAGGCCTGAGCGGGGTCTCTGAAGCTATTCCGCCTTGAATGCATTGGGCAAATTTCGCGCGCCGTGCAACACGCGCACGATGACGACCCCAGAATCCACGGGGCGATAAAAAATCATGTAATTGCCGAAGGGGAAAGTACGGACGCCCGCGCCGTAATCGTCGCGCTCGCGCCCCATATGCGGCGCTTCCGCAAGTGCAGAGAATTTCCCCACGAGTTGGTTCGCAAAATCGTTCGCCGCGTACAGGCTATCTTTGGCGATGTACTCGATAAGGGCGCTCACATCATTCATGGCGCGGCGGGTATATTTGAAATCAGGCATGATTATCGACGAATAGCGATGCCGAATTTCCTCTCAAGCTCCGCATGAGCATCATTCGCGTCCAGCACATCGCCGGACTCCATATCCGCCAGCCCTTCTTGCACCTTCGCGCGCGTCTCAAGGAAGAAGGCGGCATCCTCTGCCGACGCTTTGTGGATGTAAACTTCGTAGATAGCGCCGGCCTCTCCACCTTCGAGTGCGGCTGCAAGTTCAGGCTGGAGCTTATCGCCCCGCATCATGAGCGATGCGCTTTCTCGCATGTCAGCAACCTCCGTGGTATTCGCCCGCCATCCTACACCACCTCGCCAAAGCGGTTCTACGGCGCGCATGGCGGAACGGGCAAGGCTAGCCCTTCTTCTTCCCGATCCGCGGTTCCTCGCCCTTCAACAGGCGTTGGATGTTCGGCTTATGCCGAATAAACCCCAGCACCGCCAGACCGGCGGCCATGGCAGCGGTTTCCGGGCCGGCCAGGAACCATGCGAAGACCGGCGACAGGGCCAGGGCCACCAGGGCGGACAAAGACGAAATGCGCAGGGTTGCGGCGACCACCAGCCATGTGGCGCAGGCGGCCAGACCTACCGGCCATGCGGCGGCGACCAGGGTGCCGATGGTGGTGGCGACGCCTTTGCCGCCTTTGAATTTCAGCCAGACCGGGAAATTGTGGCCCAGCACGGCGGAGAAGCCGGCCACCAAGGCGGCGTCATGGCCGGCCAGTGCCCAGGCCAGACCAACGGCGATGGCGCCCTTGCCGCCGTCCAGCAGCAGGGTCGCCAGGGCCAAGCCCTTGCGTCCGGTGCGCAGCACGTTGGTGGCGCCGATGTTGCCCGAACCGATCTGGCGGATGTCGCCCAGACCGGCAGCGCGGGTCAGCACCAAGCCGAACGGGACCGAGCCCAGCAGGTAGCCGCCCACAGCGGCGAGGGCCAGTTCAAACATTGCGTTCAAACACAATGCGGCCATCCACGACCGTGCGCATGACTTGGCCCTGAACCGGGCGGCCATCGAAGGGCGAGTTCTTGGATTTGGAGCGGAATTTGGTGGGGTCGATCACCCAGGCACGGCTGGGATCGAACATCATCAGATCGGCACGATGGCCCACGGCCAGACGCCCGGCCTTCAGGCCCAGCAGATCGGCAGGACCCGAGGTCACCAGCTTCAGCGCGGCCAGCAGGCTGAGATGGCCGTTATGGAACAGCTCCAGCGTCACCGGCAGCAGAGTCTCCAGACCGACGGCGCCGAATTCCGCCTGGGCGAAGGGCTGGCGCTTGGAATCCGCATCCTGGGGCGCATGGTCGGACGCCACCGCGTCGATGATGCCGTCCTTCAGCGCCTGAACCAGGGCTTGGCGGTCGGTCTCGGTGCGCAGGGGCGGCGACAGCTTGGCGAAGGTGCGGTAATCACCCACCGCCAATTCGTTCAAGGCGAAGTAGGGCGGCGCGGTATCGCAGGTGACGGCAAGCCCCTTGGCCTTGGACTTGGCGATGGCTTTGACGCCCTCGGCCGTGCTGACATGGGCGGCGTGATAGCGGCCACCGGTCATTTCCACCAAGCGGATGTCCCGCTCCAGCATGATCACTTCCGCCGCCTCGGGGATGCCCGACAGGCCCATGCGGGTGGCAAGCTCGCCCGCATTCATGGCGCCGCCGGCAGCCAGCGAGGGCTCCTCGGGGTGCTGCACGATGATGGCGCCGAAGGTGGCGGCATAGGACAGCGCCCGGCGCATGACCTGGGCGTTCTTGATGGCGCGGGTGCCGTCGGTGAAGGCCAGGGCGCCGGCTTCGGCCAAAAAGCCCATTTCCGACAGCTCGGCGCCTTCCAGCTTCTTGGTGGCGGCGGCATAGGGATAGACCTTGGCCAGCCCGATCATGCGGGCGCGGCGGGCGACGAACTCCACCGTGGCGACCTCGTCGATCACCGGATCGGTGTTGGGCAGGCAGACCATGGAGGTGATGCCGCCGGCCACGGCGGATTCGCCCGCCGATTTCAGCGTCTCCTTATGCTCCTCGCCGGGCTCGCGCAATTGCACGCGCATGTCCACCAGACCGGGCGCCAGGCACAGGCCCTGGCAATCCACCACCTGGATGCCCGCCGGCACGCCGTCCTTGAACAGATCGGCGCCGAAATCGGCGATGCGTTCGCCATTGGTGAGCAGCGCGCCCTTGGTATCCAGGCCGGTGGCCGGGTCCAACAGGCGGGCGTTGATATAGGCGACTTGGCCGGCTTGGGTGCGGTTGGGCATCAGACGGCGACCGAGTTGGGAAGGTTGCGGGTCAGCAGGTCCAGGCAGGCCATGCGCACGGCCACGCCCATTTCCACCTGCTCGCGGATCAACGACCGTTCCACGTCGTCGGCCACGTCGGAATCGATCTCGACGCCCCGGTTCATGGGGCCGGGATGCATGATGACGGCGTCGGGCTTCGCCAGCGCCAGCTTTTCGCGGTCCAAGCCGAAGAAGTGGAAATATTCGCGGATGGAGGGGATGAAATTGCCCTTCATGCGCTCGTTCTGGATACGCAGCATCATCACCACGTCCACGTCGTCCAGGCCTTTGCGCATGTCGTGGAAGACCTCCACCCCCATGCGGGCGACCTCGGTGGGCATCAGCGTGCGCGGGCCGATCAGCCGCACCCGCGCGCCCATGGCGTTCAGCAGGTAGATGTTGGACCGCGCCACTCGAGAATGCAGCACGTCGCCGCAAATGGCCACGGTCAGCCCCTCCAGCCGGCCCTTGTGGCGGCGGATGGTCAGGGCGTCCAGCAGGGCCTGGGTCGGGTGTTCGTGGCTGCCGTCGCCGCCGTTGATGACGGCGCAATTGACCTTTTCCGACAGCAGCTTGACCGCGCCGGAATCGGGATGGCGGACCACCAGCACATCCAGATGCATGGCGTTCAGCGTCATGGCGGTGTCGATCAGGGTCTCGCCCTTGGTCACCGACGACGCCGAGGTCTGCATGTTGATGACATCAGCCCCCAGCCGTTTGCCCGCCAGCTCGAAGCTGGTGCGGGTGCGGGTGGAGTTCTCGAAGAACAGGTTGATAACCGTGCGGCCGCGCAGCAAATTCTTGCGCTTGTCGACGGACCTGTTCTGGACGACGTAGCCGTCGGCCAGATCGAGGATGGCGGTGATCTCCTGCGGACCCAAATTCTGGATGCCGAGGAGATGGCGGTGGGGGAAGCGCGGCTCGGTCATGGTGGCCGAACTATATGGCGGCCCCGTTTCCCCCGCAAGCGGCTGCCGCATGCGAGGACGGTGAATTCGTGGGGTGACCTATACGCAGGAAATAACTACAATGCGCCCATTCTCGGCCATACAAACTAACCGTTGTGTGAACAGAGATTTAACAGGCTGTAAATTTGCAGTAACGGATTCGGAAGCGCCTTGGCTCAATCGTTTGAAAATGTCCGTCTAGTCATCGCAGACCCCAACCCAGTGGTTCGGACGGGCCTTCGTGGCGCGCTATTTTCTATCGGCTTCCGCACGATCTCTGACACTGCCAGTTTCATTAAGCTGCATGACTTGATTGAACAGGACGCCATCGACCTGCTGGTGACGTCGAGCGAACTTGAAAACAACGATGTGGGCTTCCTGATCAGCGAGATGCGCAGCCAGCGCCTGGGACCGAACCCGTTTCTGGTGGTCATCACCTTGCTGACCAGCGCCGACCCCGATTACGTCAAGCGCGTCATCGATTCCGGCTCGGACGATCTGTTGCTGACGCCGGTCCAGCCCGACCAGCTGATCCTGCGCATCGAAAAGCTGGCCCGCACGCGCAAGCCCTTCGTGGTCACCCACGACTATACCGGACCCGACCGCCGCACCAAGGCCCGTGCGTTCGAGACCCATTCCGCCCCCATGCTGGAAGTGCCCAACCCGTTGAAGGTGCGGGCCGATAGCGGCATGGACGGCACCCGGCTGAGCCGCATGGTGGCCGAGACCTCCATCACCTTGAACCGCATGAAGATCGAGCGGCATGCGGTCCAAATCGACTGGCTGGTCAACCACATCCATGCCAGCATCCGCGACGGAATCTCCGCCGACCCCATGGTGCTGCTGCCCTACATTTCGAAGCTGCCCTTGGCCGCCGAAGACATGATCCGGCGCATGACCGGCCACCCGTCCGAGATTTACATCCCGCCGGTGACCGAATTGCTGGAACTGTCCAAAAAGTTGGAAGCCGACCCGGCCAACATGCCCTTCACCGCGCTGGAGCGGCTGGCCGCCCTGTCCAAGCTGATCAGCAAATCCCTCGGCACCCCGCCCGCCCCCTGCGCACCGGCACCGTAGACCGGCCCGGACAATTTTGCTGCATGGATCATTCATCGCTGCACTAAGGCCGGACCATTGTGGTTTGCCCCAGCTTAGGGTGGATCGTTTGGGATTGCACTAGGCGGTTGGAGGTTCGGCTTCGATGGAGGTGGTGAAGCCGGATCCGGAGAAGCTGTGGCTCACCTTGGCGGCCACCCAGCGTCCGTCAAGTTCGGGGTCGAACTTGCTCAAGGCCAAGGGGCTTTCGGCGAAGGCTGAAGGCTCGCCCACTGACAATGTGAAGGTGGCGGCGCCGGTGCCTCGGTCAAGGTCTGCTTGCTTGGCCTTGGCGGCGGCCTGGGCGGCGGCTTCATCGGCGTAGGGTTTGCGGATGGTGAAGACCGGTTCGCCCTCGCCCACCTTGACCTCTTTGCGGGCACCGGCGGCGGCATCCTGCCAATAGGCCACCACGGACTTATAGTTGGTGCGCTCCGCGATCTCGACATTCCATTCCGAGCACATGTCCTCGGTCACGGTGATGGTGGGCAGCACCTTGCCGGTGACGGTCTTGCCCTGGCCTTTGGCCGCAAACACCAAGTGGCCGTCCGCCGGCTTGAAGATGGCGCCGTGGTCGTTGGCCACGCGGGTCAACAGGTTCATGTCGCTTTCGTCCACCTGATCCAGGTGGGCGATCTGCATGGCCTTGAAATCCTCGCCCACAGCGGCCTTCAGGCCATGCTCGCCCGCCAGCTTCTCCACCAGCGCGCCGATGGTGATGTTGTCGAAGGACCGGGTCTTTTGCTGCTTCAGCTTGCTGTTGCCGGTCAGGTCGGCACCCTTGCCCGAAATGGTGAGGCTTGACGGCTTGCCGGCACGGCCCACCGTGTCCACCGTGTAGGTGCCCACATGGCTGGCGCCGGTATGGACGAAGCCCAGATAAACATCCATCGTCGCGCCCTTGCTGGGCAAGGCGATTTCCTTGCGCGGATCCGCGATCACCACCTTGACCGTGTCGGACTGAAAGCCGGCCTCGTCATTGGTGTTGATGGAGACCAAGCCGGTTTCCACCGCCTTGGTGATGTCCTTCCCGTTCACGGCGACGGCGCAGATCGGCTTCACGGGCTCAGTCCCACAGCTTGATGGGGCGCTTGCCCGTGGCGGATGGCGGCATATCGGGCATCAACACCGCGCGGCGGACATCGAACACCGGTCCCATGCGGGCCAGATCGGGGTTGGCGTCAAGCACGGCCTCCAGCGTCCCGGTGGCGGTGCCGTAATGGTCGCGCACCACCTTATCCAGCACTTGGCCCTGTTCGACCACGATCCGCTTCATGACAGTGCCCTATCGCCGTAATAGGACAGCTCCAGGCTGAAATCCCACTTCAGGGCCACGCCCGTGGGGGTGAAGTGCTGCTCCCCGTCCTGTAAGGACTCAAGGCACCAAAAGCCGTGCACCAGCCCCGTGCCGTCCACCAGCAACAGCGGATCGCCGGCCTTAACCATGTCGCGCATCTTCGGGATCTGCGACCGTCCCCCACGCCAATAGGGATAGACCACGCCGGATATAGACTTGGTTTGGTCCCAGCCGACGAACTGGCGGGCCGGGTTACGGCCCATGCGGTCAACCGCTGCCCATTTGGCTTTGGTGGTGGTCTGGATGCGGTTGAACGACGCGCTATCGACGCCGAAGCCGAACTCGCCCAGACGCATGGGGATGAACTTATTCATCATAGAGCCCCCCGCCGGTTTGGGCCTGGAATGATTTTTGGACAGCGCCGGCCACGGCCTCGGGGGACTGTCCAGGCTGGGCATAGACGTTGATGGTTATCGTCTGGTTCAAGGTAGCACCGCCGGCTTTGCGCTTGGGGATGTCGTCCTTGGGCATATTGTCGTTAACCGGGTTGTCGTTGGCCGGCGCCGCGTCCTTAGCCCCGGCTGTGGCCTTGTCATCACCCTTGCCCGAATACAGCTTCTCGCCCAACTTCTCCCCGCCATAGGCGCCCACAAGGCCGCCCAGGATGCCGCCGATGACGGTGCCGATCACTGGCACAACCGATCCGATGGCGGCACCAGCGGCGGCGCCAGCGATGCCACCGGCAAGGTTGCCGACCGATCCGGCTTTTTCCTGCTTGGACTTGGTGTCATCCATCAGGTCGGACACGGCAAACCCCGCGCTGATGACCGTGCCGGCACCGCCCAAAGCCTTGCCGCCCATGCGCAGGGCCTTGCCCATCTTGCCGACGCCGCCCAGCTTCCCAGCCAGCCCGCCTTTGCCGCCCACGGCCAGATCGCCGATCCCTGCCTGTGCGGCGGCAAGGCGGGACGATGCCCCCGCCGCCACATTGGCTGAACCTGCATATGCCCGCAGCTTGGCAGCGGCGGAACTGGCGGCGGCGGCTGTCCGCGCCAACGCGCCTTGCGCATTCTGCACCGCCCCGCCCATCTGCCGGGTCTTAACGGCAGATGCGGCAGATTCGGCGCCCATTTTCGCCACGAGGATGCGAGCATCCAGGAACGGCGCCTTCGCCGTGGTCCAGGCGAATTTCAGCGCCAGCGTCGCCACCTTATAGGCGATGATGGCCGCCGTGGTGTAGACAACCACCTTGGTCACCACCGGGTGCGCTTCGGCGAACACCGCCAGCGTGTCGGTGGCCGATGCCAGCCCCTTGGCGATGCCGTTGACCGCAGGCAGCAATGCCGATCCGATGTTGATGGCGGCCCGGTTCATGGCGTTGGAGGTCAACTGCAACTGGTTGGCCGTGGTCTGCGAGCGGATGCCGAATTCGGCGGTCATGGAGCCCGCATAGGCGGACTGATCGCTGACCGTTTTGAGATGCTTTTTGTAGGTGTCCAGCCCCTCGGTCAGCTTGGCCATGTCATCGGAATATTCAGCCCCGAACATTTCCGCCAGGGTGTTGACGCGGGTATCCTTGTCCAGTTCCTTCACCGTTTCGAGGAACTTGATCAGGGTGCCTTGCGCGTCCTCTCCGATGGCCTTCTGCATATCCTTGGCGTCCCAGCCCAGTTCCTTAAGGCCCTTTTGGAATTTGGCGCTTTGGACCGGCGCCGACTGCATTTTGCCCAACAATGCATTGATGCTGGTGGCGGCAATATCGCCCGTGGAACCCAGATCCAAGAACGAGGTGGCCAGGGCCGCAACCTGCTGGGTATTCAGGCCGAATTGCTTGCCTCCACCACCGGCCCGCTTGATTACATCCACGATCTCGACGGCCTTGGCGGTGGACGAATCATCCAGCTTGTTGATGGCGTCGCCCACCAGTTCCAGATCCTTAATGGACAGGCCCATGATGTTCTTGATCTTGCCCATGGCATCGCCCGCCGCTTCCGGCGCCATTTCCCATGCCGTGGACATCTTGGACACTGTGACCGTGTAGGCCCGCAGATCCTTTTCGCCGATGTCCATGCGGCCACCGGCAGAGACGATGGCGGCAATGCCGTCCTGGGCAATGGGGATGTCGCGGGCGAGGTCCTTAATCATGACCTCCATGTTTTTCAGGCCGTTGACCGGATCCTCAAAATTCACCGCCTTGCGCACATCCGCCATGGCAGATTCAAACTTGATGGCTTGATGCACCGGGGCGGCCATGGCGCCGGCCAGGGCCATGGTGCCCAAGACCTGCCCCTTCAGGGCGTCGCGGGCTTCGGCATTGGCCGCCTTGGATGCCATGGCGCGGTTGAGCGATTCCTTGCGCCGCTCCAGCGTGGCCATGGATTTTTCCGCCGCGTCCAGATCGGCCTTGTACGATTTCGCCGATAGACCGGCGGCGGTCATTTGCACACTCACCGCCTTCAGGCTGGTGGCGGTGCCCATGAAAGCCGCCTTGGCCTTGTCGGCTTCGGCCTTGGCCGCCGCCACCTTGGACTTGAACTCTTCGGTGGGGGCGGCGGTGGCGGCCAGTTGGGCGGCCAGGGCCTTGGCTTTCGCTTCGGCCCTGGTCCACTCTTCACGGGCGGCGGCGGTCTCGCGCTTGGCGTCCGCCCAGCCCTTCATGGTACCGATCCGCGTATCCACGGCGGCAATGGCGTTGTCCAGCTTGACGGCGGTGCCCTGAGCCTTGCCGAAGGCGGCGGTGAAGCCGTCCTTCAACACAGCGCCGATATCAACCTGAACCGTCATCACCGTCACGACATCACTCCTTCATGTAATCCCGAGCGATCTCGGTCCATCGCCAAACCTTGACGATGGGCCACTTTTCCAGGTCGTCTATGCGCTGGTGGAAGTGCCGGGCGAGCCCGAGGATTGCGAGGCGGATTGGCTGCCGACAAACATCGGAGGCGTACCGCCGAAAAAACACTCATAGACCGCCTGGAGGCGGCGATAGTCGGGAAACTTGAGCTGCCCCATTTCGCCTTCCGTCACCCCCATAAGCGAGGCAATCCCCCGGCGCTCACGCTGCAACGCGGTGCCATTCTTGTCGTTGTCAATGGCCTCAGCCTGATCCAACGACGGGCAGAGCATGACGAGGGACTTGCCCTTGACGCCACCCACATTGATCTCGAACGACAGCGCAATGGTGGCCGATCCATCATCGCTCCACGTCACGCCCAGCGCGTTCCAATCCACGGCCTTCACTTCAGACATCCTTCATCCCTCCCTTTACTGGCCCAGCGCCGCGCGCATGCCCTGCCACAGATCCGTGCCGTCCACGATCAGCACGTTGTTGAGCTTGTCGATTTCGTAGACCACTTCGCCGCCGTCCTCGTATTTGTAGTAGTCGAGGTCGATGGCGTATTTCTGCGTCGCAGCCTCGCCCGGCTTCCACTCACCGCTTTCCAACTTGTTGAAGCGGCCATTGATGGTGATCTTCAGCGAATCAACGGTATCGTCCAGCGAGCGGGCGGCGGCGCGGATGACCAGCGGCGTGTTGTCGGTTTTGCCCAGCCGGCCCATCAAGGTGCGGTTCACATCCTTGAGCACCAGCTCGCACTTCATGGCCTTGAGGTCCAGCGGGATGGAGACCTCGCCCAGCACGCCGGCCAAGTTCGCGTCATCGGTCTTGAATTCAATGTCCGGATGCTTGAACGATTGCACGCGCCCGGCCTGACTGATGCCGCCGATGAACACGTTGAAATCCACCGGGACGCGCAGCCCCTTGCTGCCCATGACGAGTGCCATTAGACGCCTCCCTTAAACAGGTCTTCGAAGAACGCATTGTCGATTTTGGAAATGACGATCAGGTCACGGGCGGGCGTCGGAGAACGGTACGAATACCGCATGATCGCCTTGCCGCTGGCGAGGTTGGTAGGGGTGTTCAGATCGCCTTCAACCCACACCTTGAAGCCGATCAGCGCGCCCGCATTCTTTTGGTCGCGCAGGAAGAAATTGGTCTGCTCCACCCATTCGTCGAAGAAGTTGCGGCTGATGCCCTGGTCCACCAAGCGCTTGTACGAGGCCACCAGACTGTCACCGATGATGTCGTCAGCCACGACCGTGGGCCAGAACAGCCACATGTTGTCGTCGGCACAGGTATCATCGCCCCACAGGCGGACGCCGCCATCCTGGATCCAGGTATTGACCTGCATGGAGTTGAGGTAGTTCTGCTCGCACTCCACGTCGCCCAGCATGAAATCAATGGGCCGGGCAGTGCGCAGCACGCCGTTGGCCACCTGATTGGACATGGACCACCAATAGCCCTTGTCGTGATGGCGCAGCACCGCGAGGCCGGCTGCCACAGGGGACGACGGCACCACCTTGTCCGATCCGTCATCGGCGCGGATGACCAGCCACGGATCCAGCGGCCCAAGCACGCGGCGGCTGGAGAACATGGCGCGGTAGGCCACGGCGGCTTCGGAGGTGGTGTTGGGGCCGTCCGGGAAAATCCAGCCGCGCAGGCGGTCGGCAATGGACACGAAGGCGGTCAGCACCGCCTGTTTGTGGGTGAAGCCCGGCGCGATCAGGATGCGCGGCCACAGGTTGGTGACGCCACGGGCGGACAGCAGCGCGTTGAAGCCCTTGCGGGTGCCATCGGCACCCACGCCACCGATGACGTTGGTATCGGTCTCAGCCTCGGTCTGGCCTTCGGCCACGCGCACCACCACCACCCAGCAAACCGCTTGGGCGTAGATCAGCCGCATGGCATCGGGCAGGGTTCCGGCCTGACCCAACTTGGCCGCCCTGACTTCATCGGCCAGGATGGCGACGGGGGTGTTGAGCGGGAACACGGTTTCGTCCGCGTCCGGCGCCGTGCCCACAAGGCCGATGACGGCACTTTCCAGCGCCACCACGGCGCGGGCGCCGGAATCGTCAATCACCCGGCGGGCGCCGTGGTTATAGGTTTGGGGAAGCGCAAAGGTCATCGGTCTTACTC
The DNA here is from genome assembly GCA_014380005.1 of Rhodospirillales bacterium. Classification (GTDB taxonomy): domain Bacteria; phylum Pseudomonadota; class Alphaproteobacteria; order Rhodospirillales; family Magnetospirillaceae; genus Magnetospirillum. The sequence continues at coordinate 7,256 of JACMKT010000149.1, read as the reverse complement.
CTTGGCCACGGGCCACTGCACCGCCGCCAGGGCGGCGGAAATATGATCCAGGGATTGGGCGGCATTGATGGCCGCCTTGGCGGTAAGGCGCTGGGTTTCGATCATCGCCGATATGTCCAGCCACGCGGCCTCGACTGCCAGGACCACGGCGGCTACTTCAGCGATGGTCTTGGCCGTAATGCCGGCCTCTGCCTCAAGGTGGCGGAACGGCCCGGCTGCACCGGCCTGAAGGGCGCGGGCCTCGGTGGCCTTTTGCTGATAAACCATGGCTTGGCCGCTACCGGGCGTCAGGAAGCGCTGGCGGGCCACCTCAGCCGCCGCATCCACCTGAGCCTTGGCCTCGTTTTTGGCGAGGTCCAGCATGGCGGCCACCTCAGCCGCCGGGCGCGGAACGGCGACCAGCCGGCGGACAGGGCCGTCGAATTCTTCGGTGTTGTCGTACAGGCGCGGATCGCCATGCTCGCCCTCGGTGACCACCAGCACGGCGCCGATCCCGGCCAAATCATCCGTGGTTGCAAGGTCCAGCCAGTTGCGGGGGTACTGCACCGCCTCGTCACCATCGCCCAGGCTGAAAGCGTGGCCGCGCTGGACGTAGGGTGCGGGCCGGGCATCCGGAATGTAGTAGAGATCACCATGCATGGCTCAGCCTCACGGGTTGACTTGGGCGTTGTTGGGGATGCGGCAATCGCCAGTGACGATTTTGGAGCCCATGACTGCGACCCATGCGTTGGGGCCGCTGGCGTTGTATGCCGCAAGCGGGGAAATGACCTTGAACCCATCAGCCAGCTTCAAGGCATGGGTTCCCCAAATCACCGGATTTCCGTTGATGGTCAGGCTGGTGGGGGAACCATCGCAGTGAATGCGGGGGCCGGCGGCATTGAGATTGCCGGTAAAGGCCCCGCTGGCGGTAGGCATCGCCAAGGTGGCGGCGCCGGTGCATAACGCCTTGAAGCCGCTGGGCGGGGTGAACGCCCAGGGACGCTGTCCGAAATTCGCAGTCACGGCATTGCCGTATGCATCAAAGAACGGCACCAAATCTCCGCTTAGGGCGGTGAAGGTGGGGTTTGCGCCCGTGGACGGGTTCCCAGTGGTCCCATTCGCACTATCGAACCACACATTATCCAGGCCAACCCAGCAATCGCCGGTCATGGGCGAGAAGGCCATCTGCATCACGGCCCCGGCAGCAGCCGTGGCCGCAGGGCCGGAGCTTGTGCCGTTGACACTACGCCAGCGGGTGTTGGTCCAAACCATGCCCCAAATATTGGCTATGGTGTTGAGGCCGCCCGTTAAAGACGCCTGCGGTCGTGACAAGCCTATGCCAGCCTGGGCGGATACCGAGGTGAGTGCTGCTACCGTTGCTTCAAAATACACATTCCCGCCGGGCAGCAGTGTGGCGCGGGAACCGCAATGTGATGCACCCGCCGTAAGCGTTAAGGCGCCATTTGACAACGTGCCAACCGTGTCCAACGGGTCAAGCGTGGCGAACACATTGGTCGGCGTATCGGCCATCTGATCGGTGGACAGCACGCCCGAGGCGGTCCAGTGGTTCCCCTGGCCACTGGTATCAGCACCCATGGCCGCCGGGTTCCTGAACTCAAGGCAGAAACCGTTAGGTCCGAATGCCAGCCCGGACGGTTGCTTTGGGGTCCATGCATTCGCGAGCGCGCCAAAGGAGGCAGGGGAGGAAACCTGCACCCCATCCAGCAGGACATTATCAGCCAGCATCTGATCATTGTAGGCAGACGGCGCATCGTGCCGACGGCTGATCCAGTGCTGATTGGTGCTGCTGATGAAGGTGTCGGAATTGGTCACCGCGCCCGTTAGGGCCACAATGGACAATTCCGCCCCATTGACCCACATCCGCACTTTATTGCTGGCGGCGGTCAGATCCACGGAGACGACGATGTGATACCAGCCCGCTTGATCCCGCAATTTCCCAAGGCCATAGACGGCCCAAGCAATCGCCCCGCCCACAATATGCAATAGATTGACGGCGTACTGTTCCGGCCCCCCAGCCCCAGCACCGTCATTGAGATAAAGAATGGTGGCATTGCTGGCATCCGGCCCCGCACCCAGCAACTGGCAGCCCGCGCCACCAATAGCGGTGCGCCTTAACCAAGTCGCATAGGTGAAGACACGGCGGTTCCCGGCAACGACCGGCGTGCGATAAAGGTAAGCGGTGGCAGCCGACCCACGGAAACGCGCCGCATAGTCGATTTTATAGCCGCAGCCTGGGATTAGCAGGGGGATCGCGTTGATGGGCATGGCGTCACCGCACGTCGGAATGAAGGCGCGCGGTGATACGGTTGGCGCTCTCCACGTAATAGGCCAGCACGTCCACCGCGCTGGCGGTGGTGGTCAGGCTAGGCGCTGAACCGCTGGCGAATTTCCAGTAGCTGCCGAAGGAGAGGGTGCGGCTGCCGGTCACATCCTGGGTAATGACGATGATGCCCGATTGCCCCGCCACCATGTTGGACGGGTTCGCCAGTGTCCGGTTGCCGCCCAGCGTCAAGGCAAAGTGGTTGGCAGCCGCAAAGTCCGGGGTGACCGTCGCGCCGTCCACCAATGCCGCCACACTGCCGCGCTGAGCCTTGGTGAAACTCTGGGCCGCGTCGAGCTTGGCGTAGGCAGCCAGGGCCACGAGTTGGGCATAGTTTGACAGGTCCGGCGCGTTGGCCGTGATCATTGCGGTGATGAGGTCATTGATCGCCTCGGTAAGCTGGGCTTGGTTAAGATCATCCCAGCCCTGCCCGGATGCCTCGACAGTGTGACGGACCTTGGCCTTGGTGCGCGCTTGGTCCAGCGCCCAGGCAGCCAGGGCCGCGTCACCGTTGTAGTCGATGGTAATGGCGTTGGGCGGCAGATCGGACCAAGCCAGGACAAAGCGGAACACCCACGGCGTCATGGCGCCACGCCAGCCCAGATTGGTGGCGTCCGAGGCCCACACCGCCAGCAGCACGCCGGTATCGGTGATGAAGCCCACTTCCTGGATCCAGAACTCGGGGTCACCCGCCGGAACCTCGGCAAGCATGGTGACGCTGGTGGGGCTTTCGTCTCCGCCCGCCGTCAAGGCGACGCGGACACGCTCATTGCCCAAAGCGACCATGGCGCGTGCGCCGGCCAGGGGCAGGCCGTCGCCGTCGCGGATGGCGGCACCGGCATCGCCCAATGCGATATGGGTGACCTTGACGGCCATGCCCTGCTGGTGGGCGGCCTGGATCGCCGCCAAGCCGGCGGCGGTGAAAACGGGCAGCAGATCCAGCTCGCTCATTGCACAGTCATCCTTGCTTCAAACAGGCGGCACGCATCGGCGCCGGTGGCGGTCAACGTGCCAAGGCGCAGGCCCATGGGGGCAGTGGCGCGGGCGGTGCACAGGTTGGTTCCGTCCGCCCCGACGGCGGTGCCGATCCGGGCCGGCATGCCCTGCGGACAGGTGGCCTTGGCGGCCAGTGACTGACCGGCGGCGGCCAGGGCGGCCATGCGCAGTCCGGCACCAATCTTGGCGCCCAACCGGATATCCGCATGCTGGCTCTGGCGCTTGGTGGCCTTGACCATGGCAAGGCCGTCGTCAATCGCCTCGGGCGTCAGCGCCCGGTTGTCATTGGCCCACAGCACGCCTTGGAACGTGCCGGGCTGGCCTTCGGGGTCCATCTGGTGCCACAGGGTGATGTCCATTTGCAGGCCGATGGCGGACAGCCCGCGCTCGATGCCGGGGACAAAGCCGCGCTGGGCATGGATGGCGGGCGCATCGGCGATCAGGGCACGCTTGAACTGTTCCGGCCAAGCGGTGCGCCAATAGGGCACAGCGACCGACCAAGCCAGCCAGGGCAGGTATTCCGCCGGGCAGCGATGGGGATCCCACAGAGTGGCGACCATGTCAGCGGCCACCTCGAAACGGATCAGGCGGGCGCCCAGAACCTGTTCCATGGACCGTTCGAATTTAGTGGAATTGGCAGGCAGCAGCGAGGGAAGGTCAACCATTGGCCGCCCCCTTCACGGTGATGATGATCTCAGTGCAGCGGGCTGCTTCGTGCTCCGCGCAATCGATAGGGCCAAGCGGCTCCAGCAGCGTGATGTTGCGCACGCCTTCTGCCGCCAGGGCGGCATGCAACAACGGCACGCTGATGGACCGGCCCAACGGGGTGCGGCCAAATTCCTCGGACCATGCGGTATATTCCGTGGTGCGGGTGCGCGCCGTTTCCACGACCACCGTGGTGTCGGGACCACCGGCGATCTCCAGTTCCGCCACCACGCGATAGGGCTTTACCGTGGCGGCCTGGACGCTGACGCGGTCCCCTTGGGGCACCTTGCGCATATCGGCCATGACAGCCTGCACGGCGGCCAGGATGGCGGCTGCGTCACCGCCCTGACGGGGCAAGACATGGACAACGATTTCGCACGGCGCCGGGCTGGTGGAATCGGCATCGTAAACATCCGCTGACGCGTCCAAAGCCAGGAACGGGTAGAAGCCCTCGGGCGCGCCGTTGCTGATGGAATTCCAATACAGCACGCAGCGGCGGCGCAGGCGGTCATCGGATTCATAGGTGGGCAACACCGGCGGACTGGCGTCCGGATTGCCGGGATCGACGACCTGGCGCACCATGTCGATGCCGGCCACCAGATTTTCCAGATCGGCACCCTTGGCCCACGCGACCATGACTGCGCGGACAGAGGCATTGACCCGTGCCTCCCATTGCCCCTCGCGCACCGCTTGGCCTTCGAAGATCTTCATGGACGGATCGGATTCGCGGATGGCGTCGGTAAGCTCGGGCATGCGCCCCAGCAGATCGGCTTTCATGGCGCCCACGATGGCTTCCATGGATACCGTACGGACGGCATCGGGCGGGGCAATGCGGGACAGGTCGATGACGGCTTTCATCGGGCCACCACGATATTGCCGATGACGGCCATTTTGCCGGTCTCGGTCAACGGTCCTTCGATAGTCACGGCCAAGCGGCCCTGCGCCGGCTGGCTGAAGGTCACGCGCGACACGGTGATACGGTCCTCAAACCGGCCAATGCCATCGGCGATGGCGAAGACGAAGTCTGCGGTAGAGCCCTCATGGATGGGGCTGTCGATGATGTCCGGGACGGTGCTGCCATACCAACGGCGCAGGGCGCGCGTGTCGATGCGGGTGGACACGATGTCGCTGATGGATTGGGCCAGATGGTCCATTCCTTCGAGCATCTGGCCGGTGTTGCGGTCCATGCCGGCCATCAGGCACCCCCTTCAGCGGGGCTATTCACACGCGGCGGGGTGAAACCATGGTCGGGCAGGCCAGTGACGCTGGACCCCGTAGTCCAGCCTTCGCTTTCGAAGACATTGCCACCCTTGTGAGTGACACGGGTGGCCCGGCCTGCGTGGTCGGTGTGGAAGTAACCACCGTCACCGATACGCAGCACCAAGTTCTTGGCTTGCAGCACCAGCGTGCCTTCGGCGGCCAAGGCATCGACCACCAGCCGGTGGGCGGCCCAATCGTAGGAAATGGTGGTGCCGTCCGGATAGGTCAGCACATCCGCCGTCAGGCTGTCCGAGGGCTGAGGATTGGCGGCGCTGTGCAGGCCGCGCAGGATGGCACCACCGCCCAACTCGCCATTGGGCGACAGCACGGCCACTTGCTCGCCCGCCTTGATGGGGTTGTGATGGCGGGCGTGGCCGGCGCTGGTGGCGAACACCGGCAACATGGCAGTGGATTGGCCGGGGGCGAAGCTGACGGATGCGTGCTCGCCATCCTGCCCCACCGCATCCACCACGCCGAAGCGGATCAGATTAGCCATCCATTGCAGGATCTGCGAAAGCTGGAAGCCGGGGTCAGACATCGTCTTCCTCCGATTGCTGCGCGGGTGCGGGCTCCGGATCGAAGCGGTAGACGCCGCCCGTGATCTTGAAGCGTAGCTGCGTGACCAGCGCGTTGACGCCCTCAATGCTGCCATCCTCACGGCTGACCAATTGGGCGATGATGCCGTAGGCATTGGAGCTGGCGCTGTCATCGGCGGGCGGATCCACGCGCAGGCGCTTGGTATGCAGGCTGGCGATCAGCGGGGCACCCACGCCATCGGCCAGATCAGCGATCACTTCGCCGATCACGTGGCCTTCGAAGCCGGTGACCAGCGGCCAATCCGCATAGACCAACGGGCTGTCCCGATTGAAATCCACCCGCTCGGTCCAGAAGCCCACGGCATCGCCGAAATCGGACACGGCCAGACCCGGCGCGACTTCAGACAGGCGGATGAGCAGGGCGGCGCGGAGGTCTTCCAGCATGGGTCAGCCCTTCGGCAAGCCGAAGCGGATAGCGACGTAGGCTGCAATGGAGGTGCCAAGTGCCGCGATGACCGCGCTGCCCAACATGCGGGCAACGCTCAGCCATGGCGACACGGCGGCGACGCCCTTGGCGTTGTCGTTGACTGCGCTCTCCAGCGTGGCAAGGCGGTCGCGCACGGTGGTCGCGCGCTCTTCCAAGACCACGACGCGGGTTAGGACGCTTGCCATCTGGCTCTGGGTGTCGCCGATCTGCTTCACCAGCGCCTCAAGGGTGCCTACGCGGGCACCAAGATGTGCTGACCGTTCCATCACACGCCTGCCATGAATAGGCCGTCAGCTGCGAACGCACCGGCCTGTTCGGCCTTGGCGAAATTCTCAGCGCTGACGGCTGCATTGATCCGGTCCATCAGGATCGCGGCGCGGGCGGCCAAGCGGGCAACCGCCTTGTCCACGCTCTCGCCATCCTGGAAGTGAGGGCGGCTGCCAGCCATCTGCGCGCTTCTGAGCGCGGCGGCGGCACCATCCTGGGTAAAGGTGTGGACATGGGGGTAAGCGCTCGCGGCAGTCAGCGCCTTGACCGCTTCCCCCCAATTGCCCTCTTGCCCTGCCGGGCAGTCACCGCCACAGGCATGCGTCATGTCGCGCCCTGCTGCGGACAGGTGCTGGTCCAGGAATTCCTGGGGCACGCTGTCCGGCCAGCGGACATAGGTGCGCACGTCGGCAACGGTGATGTCCGGCGCGGCCATGGCTTACGGACCCACGGCGGGTTTACCCAGGACGACGAATTGCTTGGCGGCAATTTCGAAATCCAAGGACATGTCGAAGGTCATCTCCACGCACCGCTTGCGGTTATGGTAATACCAAGTCCCTGTGAATAAGACTCACGTAGGGGATTCCCAAACGCGTAGCAATCTGATTCAACATGGCAAACATCAGGAGGTTTGCCATGGCGGCTGCGGTACAGCTTCGCGGGGATTTCTCGGCACCGGCTCTGC
>JACMKT010000148.1 GCA_014380005.1 Rhodospirillales bacterium | reverse complement strand
TTCCACCTTCGCCCTGGCGCTGGAGGCTCAGAAGCGCGGCCATGCCCTGTTCCACTACCTGCCCAGCAAGCTGGCGCTGAAGAATGGCCGGGTCACGGCGCGGGTCCGCCCGCTGCAGGTCCGCCGCGAAAAGGGCAACCACGCCACCCTGGGTGACGAGGTGCTGATGGATCTGGCCACCATGGACGTGGTGCTCATGCGCCAGGATCCGCCCTTCGACATGGCCTACATCACCGCCACCCATCTGCTGGAGCACATCCACCCCCGCACCCTGGTGGTCAACGATCCGGTCCATGTGCGCAACGCGCCGGAAAAGCTGCTGGTGACCCATTTCGAAGGCCTGATGCCGCCCACGCTGATTACCGCAGACCGCCAGCAAATCCTGGAATTCCGCAGTGAATACAAGGACATCGTGCTGAAGCCGCTGTTCGGCAATGGCGGCGCCGGGGTGTTCCACATCCGCGAGGACGACGAAAACCTGAACAGCCTGCTGGAGATGTTCACCCAGCTGTTCCGCGAGCCGGTCATCGTCCAGCAATACCTGCCCGCCGTGCGCGACGGCGACAAGCGCATCATCCTGGTGGACGGCCAGCCCGCCGGTGCCGTCAACCGGGTGCCGGCGTCCGGCGAGGCACGCTCCAACCTGCATGTGGGCGGCAAGGCCATGAAAGCCACGCTGACCGCCCGCGACCGCGAGATTTGCGAGGCCATCGGCCCGACCTTGCGGGCGCGCGGCCTGATTTTTGTGGGCATCGACGTCATCGGCAACTACTTGACCGAGATCAACGTGACCTCGCCCACCGGCATTCAAGAGATCGACCGCTTCGATAATGTGTGCATCGAGGCGCAGATCTGGGACGCCATCGAACTGCGCCGCGCCGCAACCAGCAATGTGCCGACGGCGTAAGCTGTTAAAATAGATGATGAATTTGGCGGCGGGAGTTCCTCGCCGCCTTTTTCATGAGCCGTTTAACTGCGTATGGCGTTAGCGCACAACTACGATGCCAGTTGCCCGGTCCATCCTGTTGCGGTCATGGAACATCACCGCAGCACGACGGCGACGGAAAGGCCTTTGTCCCCCAGTTGGACGGCAATTTGGGCCACCGGTTCTTGGGGAAGGCCGAACAGATTGCTGTCCAGTTGCTGATTGCCGTTCACGTCCTGGAATGCCGCTACGGTATAGCCGCCGACAGGCAGATGGGACAGGGTCACGCCCACCTTGCCGCCCTGCGGAGTCAGCACCATGGCGGCCAGCGGTTGCTCGCGCTGGGCGGACACCATGACACGGACCTGACCAACGGCGCCGGCCCCGGTGATCGACAGGGCCAGATCGGCTGCCGAAGCCGGGGACGCCAAGGCAAGGGCGGCAATCAAGGCGGTACCGCAACGAAGTACCATGTCAGCCAACCTTCCACACCATCACCGGCACAACGGCCAAAGGCAGCACGGTGGCGAGGAAACCGCCCACCAGCCAGACCCGCTCCAACGCCCAATAGCGCGGTGGAATGGGGCCGCCATGGGCGAAATCCCGCGCCAGCCGGGTCAGCTTGGCCTGGACCGGCACCAGTACCGCCAGCCAAATCACGGCGGACAGGGTGAACAGCGCCATTCCCCACTGAATCCAAGGCGTGGATAGCGCAATGTCATGCAGCCAGACATTGGCGATACCCGCGAGGCCCACCAAGAATGAGCCGCCGAAGGTGAAGACCCAATCGGTCAGGGTGACCTGTCGCTGGGCAAAGGCGATGATCGCGGGGTTACGGGTACGATCCGCCATCACCTTCCACCAGCCGGTGACGATGATATTGCCCAAGAACAGCACCACGCCCACCACATGGAGGGATTTCAGCAGAAGATAAATCTCCATGGCGCCTTAGCCCCCGCGTGTTTACACTGTTAACATGATGCAGCAGCATGTGAACAACGTCAACATCGAGGCGGAGCGGGCGTGAACCACCCCCGGAACAAACCCTATCACCATGGCAATCTAGCCCCCGCTTTGGTGGCGGCGGCGGCGGAAATGCTGGAAACGGACGGCGCCAAGGCGGTGAACCTGCGCGAGCTGGCCCGCCGCGCCGGAGTCTCGGCACCGGCGGTCTATCGCCATTTCGCCCATAAGGATGCTTTGCTCGCCGCCGTCGCCGCTCAAGGCTTCGCCGCCCTGGTGGTGGAATTCGAGCGGGCAAGGGCGGACAACCCGGTGCCGCTGGACGCCCTGCGCGCCCTGGGCCAAGCCTATATGGCCTTTGCCCAAGACCACCCCCATCTGCACGGCCTGATGTTCGGCCCCCCCGTAGCCGGGGTGCCGCCATTGGACGACGGAGAAAAATCGTTCCGCCTGCTGGCCGAAACCGTGGGCGCCTGCCTGGGCGAGAGCGCCACGCCTGAGCGAACCTTAAGCGGCGCCATCGCTCTGTGGTCGCTGGTGCACGGCTACGCCACCCTGAGGCGTGACGGCCAACTGGCGCAGCTGCCCATGTCGTCTTTGCCCGACCCGGTGCAGATCATCACCAGCCTGAGTCTCAACGCCTGAACATCCCTTGGCAGTTGCATGCAATGCCCCCTACTATGTTCTGCGGCTTGCACAGGGGCGTTGATGTTTGGGGAACCGGAAGTGACATGACCACCCACGCCATCACCTTGACCGACATCGACTGCCTAGACACCCGACGTCCAAGTGCACATCGCCGCTGCGCAACGGGCAAGCTGGTGATGCAATGAGACTGATTCGCTGCACCATTTTGCTCCTCGGCTTTACGATCGCCGGGTGCCAGACCACTGTCGGAGAGCGTGGGGCAGGTGCGGAAGACAGTTGGCAGTTGCCGCCGCAATGGACCTCTGACGGGAACTACAGGTGCATGCGCGCCTATCATCTGCACCAACTTCTTACGAAACACCCCAGCGAAATCGTTCAAGAATGCCGCGGACCGGCCGCACGGGGCTGGGCACCGGCACAGACAGCTTTGGCGACGGCCATTCTGTACACACCACCCTACGAGGCCTCAGAGGGGATGGAGCTGCTTCGGAAAGCTGCCACCGCCGACGAACCCCTTGCTGTCAGCCTTTACGGAGGCGAACTGGGCGGTGAAGAGGGGCGCCGGTTTGTCAAACGAGGCGCCGAACTCGGGATAGTGAGGGGTGCTGGTGGGTTGGCCCTGAAGAGCGGAAGTGCGTCCGCAACTGAGCAGGACAATGAAGATGTTTATTGGGCGAGTTACATTCTAGATCAAGTCAGTCCAATCAAATTCAAGGAAACCCGCTCGCAATATGAAACGGGTCGTGACGCGCTGCCTTTGGATGTGCGCCAGCGCTTAGAAGCAGATGCCAAATCGACGCTTGTCGGACCTGCAGCACCTACACCTGTTTCTCCGCAAGTCGAGTACGACATCAAGGCGGACCTCTATGAGAAGTATCCAAAAACGAAAGCATCTAGAATGCTGGCCCCATATGGATACCCGCGGATAGAAGCCAACCCAATCAACCGAGCTTTCGCGCACGTTTTGTTGGAAGATCCGGTGGTCGTAGAGGCCGTTCGCACCCATTTTGCCCCAAAGGCAAGTCCATGACCGCCCACGCCCCCACCATCGCCTTTGCCGGTATCGACTGCCTGGATATCGACGTCCAGGTGCAGGTCGCCGCCGGCTTTGTCGGCTTCACTATTGTCGGCCTGCCTGACAAGGCGGTGGGGGAAAGCCGGGAGCGGGTGCGGGCGGCATTCAATGCCCTGGGGCTGGCTCTGCCGCCGAAACGAATTACCGTTAATCTGGCGCCCGCCGATCTGCTCAAGGAAGGCAGCCATTTCGACTTGCCCATCGCGTTGGGGCTGCTGGCGGCCATGGGTGTAGTGCCGCCCGATGAAATCCGCGGCTATGTGTCTTTGGGCGAGTTGGGGCTGGATGGCTCCATTTCCGCCGTGGCCGGGGTGCTGCCTGCCGCCATCACCGCCAATGCCAGCGGGCGCGGGCTGATCTGCCCTGCGGCCCAAGGCTCGGAAGCGGCCTGGGCGGGCGAGATCGAAATCCTGGCCGCAAGCAACCTGCTGGCTCTCATCAACCACTTCAAGGGCACCCAGATCCTGACCCCGCCGGTTCCCATGCTGGCCGAGGACGACGCCCAGGTGCTGGATTTGCGCGACATCAAAGGCCAGGAAAGCGCCAAGCGCGCCCTGGAGGTCACCGCTGCCGGCGGGCACAATCTGCTGATGATCGGCCCGCCTGGGTCGGGCAAGTCCATGCTGGCCGCCCGTTTGCCCGGCCTGCTGCCGCCCTTGAGCCCGGCGGAAGCCCTGGAAGTCAGCATGATCCATTCGGTGGCCGGGCAATTGTCCGAGGGCAAGCTGCTGCGCCGCCGGCCCTTCCGCGACCCCCATCATTCCGCTTCCGTGCCATCCTTGGTGGGTGGTGGCATGCGGGCGCGGCCGGGCGAGGTGTCCCTGGCCCATAACGGCGTGCTGTTCCTGGATGAATTGCCGGAATTCCAGCGCGGCGCCCTGGAGGCCCTGCGCCAGCCCCTGGAATCGGGCCGCGCCAGCGTCGCCCGCGCCAATGCCCATGTGACCTATCCCGCCCGCGTGCAATTGATCGCCGCCATGAACCCGTGCCGCTGCGGCTATCTGGGCGATGCGGGCATGGCCTGCAACAAGGCGCCCAAATGCGGCGCCGATTACCAATCCAAGATCAGCGGACCGTTATTCGACCGCATCGATTTGCATGTGGAAGTGTCGGCGGTCACGCCCGCCGACCTGTCCCTGCCGCCGCCCGCCGAAGACAGCGCCCAGGTGGCCGCCCGCATTGCTGCCGCCCGCGCCGTCCAGGCCGAACGGTTCGAGCGCTTGGCGCCGGGCCGGAACATCCGCTGCAACGCCGAGGCCGACGGCCAATTACTGGAAGACATCGCCGCCCCCGAGCCCCAGGGGCGCCAAATGCTGACCCAGGCCGCCGAGCGCATGCGGCTGTCGGCGCGCGGCTATCACCGGGTGCTGAGGGTGGCGCGCACCCTGGCCGATCTGGAGGGCAGCGAGCAGGTGCGCCGCATCCACATCGCCGAAGCGCTGACCTATCGCCGAGTGATGCCGGGCCGGAACTCGTGATCAAGCGCTAGTTTTCGTAGGTAACGCCGGACGCGCGAACACCGTTGCGCATTGGCCCCAAAATTACGCACAGTGTCGCTTATGACCTCGGATTCGTGCTCTGGCACCCGCGCGTGCCACTCCATCTCGAACAGCGTCCTCAACATCGTAATGGCGCTGCTGCGCGAACATGCGGTGGACGGCAAACTGAACCTGACCGACGTCGAGCGCATCTTGACCCTGATCGGGCGCGGCACCGTTTCCCTGGACGAGGCCTATCGCCTGCAGGAAGAACGCTGCCGCAAGGATCACAGCCGGCCCAAGGGCAATGTGGGCGCCCGCTCGAACCCGTTCCAACGCTTGGTGGTGCGGCCCTTCGAAAGCCTGCTGGCCGGCGCCTCTCCCGCCTTCCCGCGACCGCTGTTGGCCAATTATTTCGAATTCATCGAACACGCCATGGGCAATGAGCGCGAAGCGTTCGAACGCGATTGCCGCGCCATCATCCAGGCCCTGCTGGTGGTGCACGGCAACAATTTGACCTGGGATCATTTCTATTCCGATGCGCGCACCCTGAAGGCCCTGCACGGCGCCCTCAAACGCATCACCCACGTGCTGTCCACCCCCGAGGGCCAGAAAGCATGGCACAGCCTGCTGACCCGCCCGGTGGACACCACCCCGGCGCCGACCATCGCCCAGACGAATCAGCTGCGTCAGGCGTTGCTGGAAACCCATCGCGGCCTGAGCGTGGGATAATAATGGATTCTAAGAATTTTGGTGACACGGATGGACACGGATAAACACGGATGGTTTTTATCCGTGTCCCGCGTAGCGGGGATCCGTGTCCATCCGTGTCATGATTTCTTGAATTATAAAATGCGCGCTCCCAAATTCCGCGATGACCCAATAATTTCCCCCTGCGGATGCGGGCCTCAATGGGCAGTCCTTCGCTCCGCCTACCCCTCCAACTCCACCAGCACCGGCACATGGTCCGACGGCTGGGTCCAGGCGCGGCATTCGCGGGCGACCAGGGTCGAGCGCAGGGAACCGGCCAAGGCCGGGGTGACCCAGACGTGGTCCAGCCGGCGGCCACGGTCGTTCACGGTCCAATCAGCGGAGCGATAGCTCCACCAGGTGAACAACCGCTCCGCAGGCGGAATGAAATGGCGCACGGCGTCCACGAAGGGGATTGAGGCCTGCAAGCCGTTCAGCAATTCCACCTCGCGCGGGGTGTGGCTGACCACGCCCAGCAATTGCTTGTGCGACCACACATCGGTTTCCAGCGGCGCGATATTGAGGTCGCCGGCAAGGATGACGCGGTCGGACGGGGTGTAATTGGCGCTGTACCACGCGGTCATTTCCCGCAGGAAATCCAGCTTGTGGGCGAATTTAGGATTGGCGTCCGGGTCGGGAATGTCGCCGCCCGCCGGGACGTAAAGGCAATGAACCTCGATGCCGTCGATGACCGCGATCAGATGGCGGCAATCTTCCTTCTCGCACCAGGACGGCGTGCGGATTTCGCTGATGGGCCGCTTGGACAGGATGGCGACGCCGTTATAGCCCTTCATGCCATGGAAGGCCACGTGGGGGTAGCCCATGTCGCGGCAGGCGGCCAGCGGGAACAGGTCGTTGATGACCTTGGTCTCTTGCAGACAGATCACATCGGCATCCAGGGTGGACGCCACCTCGCGCAGCAAATCGAATCGCAGGCGGACGGAATTGATGTTCCAGGTGACAAGACGCACGGGCTGACCCCTCGGGGTGGATGGTGCGGCTGTCGTAGCATGAAATGATTTCCGGCGCCCCCTCTCCCTCCCACGCCCGCAAGGGGCGAGGGGCTTTAGGAACCACAAAGCTCACAAAAATAATGGGCGCCCAGCCAGGGGGGTAGCTGGGCGCCCGGGGGTGCTCCGTGCGGAGCGTGGGGTTGGCAGGGGAAACCGACCCCACCGGTCGAGGACATTGCGACCCCAACCGCTCTGATTGAGAGATGGGATGCACGGGCGTCATCCGGTATTGCCCTAAAGTCATAGCTGCCATGCGGCAGACGCATACTCACCCGTTGTGCAAGGTGGGCTTGGTGAAATTGGGGTTCTTGAACTCGAACAGCTTGGGATCGAGCTTCAAACCGTTCTGAGCTTCGTACAGCGACACGGTGGTGGTGGAGCCCTGGGCATCCACCACGCGCCACTGGCGCAGGGCGAAGGGGGCTTCCGAGAACACCAGGGTCAATTCGCCCTGGCCCACATCATCGGCTTCCACCATGGAGATGTTGAGCACGCCGGGCAGGCGCAGCACCTTAGTGACGATGACGTCCTTGCCGTCCAGCTTGACGTTGTCACGCACCAGAATGCCGGCGGGGGTGGAATCCAGCGGCAGATAGCTGGGTTCACCCAATTCCTTGTCATAGATGATCAGGAAGGTGCCGTCGGCCACCACCAGCATGGGGCTGGGCGGATCGTATTGCAGGCGCATGCGGCCCGGACGGGACAGATAGGCACTGCCCTCGGCCTGACCGCCATTGGCGGAAATTTGCAGGAAGCGCGCCTTCAGCGTGGTGACGCCGTTGAGGTAATCCTCGGCCCGCGCGATATCGGCCTTGTCCTGGGCGGACAGGGCAGCGCGCTTGGGGCCGGCGGCCTGGGCGGCGTCGAACGGGGCCGGGGCCAGCGGAACCAGCAAGGCCAGCGCCAAGGCGGCGGCCCGCCACATGCGGGAATTGGAAGACATGGGGCTCCTAAAAACCATCCGGGCACAGGCCCGATGCCGTTAATTATACTCTTCGCGGCTGCCACTACGCACCAGCACTTCGCGCTTGCCCACATGATTGGGCTTGCCGACCACCTGCTCGTTTTCCATGCGCTCGATCAGGCGGGCGGCACGGTTATAGCCGATTTGCAGGTGACGCTGGATGAAGCTGGTGGAGGCCTTGCCTTCGCGCGCCACCAAGGCCACCGCCTGATCGTAGAGATCGTCGCCCGAGGAGCCACCACCGCCGCCGGCCTCGCCGCCGCCCAGCGCTTCCTCTTCCTCGGTGACCGCTTCCACGTAATTGGGCTCGGCCTGGGAGCGCAGATGCTCCACCACCTTCTCCACCTCCTGGTCCGAGACGAAGGGACCGTGGACGCGGCTGATGCGGCCACCGGCGGCCATGTACAGCATATCGCCCTGGCCCAGCAACTGCTCGGCGCCCTGCTCACCCAAAATGGTGCGGCTGTCGATCTTCGATGTGACCTGGAACGAGATACGGGTGGGGAAGTTCGCCTTAATGGTGCCGGTGATGACGTCCACCGACGGGCGCTGAGTCGCCATGATCAGATGGATGCCGGCGGCACGGGCCATCTGGGCCAGACGCTGCACCGCCGCTTCGATGTCCTTGCCGGCCACCAGCATGAGGTCGGCCATTTCGTCCACCACCACCACGATGAAGGGCAGCGGCTTCAGCTCAAGTAGCTGTTCCTCATAGATGGGTTTGCCGGATTCCGGGTCGAAGCCGGTCTGCACCGTGCGGGTCAATTGCTCGCCGCGCTCACGCGCTTCACCCAGGCGCTGGTTGTAGCCGGCGATGTTGCGCACACCCAGCTGGCTCATGGCGCGGTAGCGGTCTTCCATCTCGCGCACAGCCCATTTCAGCGCCACCACCGCCTTGCCCGGCTCGGTCACCACCGGGGCCAGCAGATGGGGGATGCCGTCATAGACCGACAGCTCCAGCATCTTGGGGTCGATCATGATGATCCGGCATTCTTCCGGCGTGCGGCTGTACAGCAGCGACAGGATCATGGTGTTGATGGCCACCGACTTGCCCGAACCGGTGGTGCCGGCGATGAGCAGATGGGGCATGCGGGTCAGATCCACCATGACCGGGGCGCCGCCGATATCCTTGCCCAGCACCAGGGTCAGCTTGGACGCCGCCTTCTCGAACTGCTCCGCCGCCAGCAATTCGCGTAAGTAAACGATCTCGCGCCGCGAATTGGGCAGCTCGATACCGATGACCGAACGTCCCGGCACGGTGGCGATGCGCACGGACAGGGCGCTCATGGAGCGGGCAATGTCGTCGGCCAGACCGATGACACGGCTGGTCTTGGTGCCGGGGGCCGGTTCCAGCTCGTACAGGGTGACCACCGGGCCGGGGCGGACCTTGACCACGCTGCCGTTGACGCCGAAATCCTCCAGCACCGAGACCAGCATCTTGGCGTTCTGGGCCAGGGAATCCTGGCTCATCTTGGGACCGCCGAATTCCGGGGCAGGCGTCAGCAAATCCAGCGGTGGCAATTCATAGCCGGGGCCGACCGGACCACCCAGATCAAGCCGGCCTTGGCGGGCGGCTTTCTCGCGCTTGCCGGCGGGCGGCGGCGGGCGCTTGGGCTGGACCAGGGCGCCGGGCTGGGGCAATTGTTCGTCGTCGCCCTCATCCTCATCCGGCGGCGGCTGCACGGCGAAGGGCGGGTCAAGGTCGTCCTCGTCCTCGGGCTCGGGCTCGTCCTCGGGCTCGGACCAGCGCTGCTGGGGGGTCACGCGCGGCTCGGACGGGCCGAAGCCGGGCTCGCGCCGGGTGTCGGCGACCTGACGGCCCAAGGAATGGGCGGCATGGCCGGTGGCAACGGCGACCTGAATGGAACGCTTGCCCGCCTTGCCCAGCCCTGCCCAATCGGCAGGCGACAGCCCCAGGGCGAAGATCAGCAGGCCCAGGGCCAGCAAAGCCGAAACGATGCCCACGGTCCAGCCGAGATCGGGCGGCAGGGTGGTGCCCAGGCTGGCGAGCACCACCTTGCCCAAGGCACCGCCAGGGCCGGCAGGCAAATTGCGCAATTCGGGCAAGGGGGTGGCGGCCAAGGCGATGGCGCTGAGCACCACCATGACCGGCAGCACGGCGACGCGGCCGCCCCACAGACTGGGCGCCTGGGCGCGGATGGCGACGCGCAGACCCCACACCGCCGCCACCAGAACGCCCAAGCCGGCCCCCAGGCCGAAGAATTGGGTGAGCAGATCGGCCAGTGTAGCGCCGAAACTGCCCAGCAGATTGTTCACCGGCCCGTTGACCGCCGTGTTGAAGGACGGATCGCGCGGATCGGCGGTGATCAAAGCCGTCGCCATCAGAAGCGCCAGCAGCAGCAGGCCCAGCCCGCCCATGCGCACGGCCAGACGCTGCATGGCGGCGACCGCGCCTTGCGGCAGGAATCTGCCCCGCGTGGCACCCTTCTTGGCCAGGGCCATAATCCGTCTTCCTTACAGAATCTCGGCCAGACGGGTCAGCGCCTGTTCGGTGGTTTCAAGATCATGGACCAGGGCCACGCGGATGAAGCGGTCGCCCACGCCGTCACGGGCCAGATACTTGCCCGGCAGCACGCGGATCTTCGCCTGCTGCCACAGGGCCAAAGCCGCCTTTTCACCGTCGCCCACAGCCAGCCATAGGAAGAAACCGCCGGGCGGGCGGCTAAAACCAGAGCGGCTGCCCAACAGGCGTTGGGCGATGTCCAGCTTGGCGCGATACAGGCTGCGGTTCTCGTCCACATGGGCCTCGTCCCGCCACAAGGCGGTGGCGGCGGCCAGGATGGGCAACGGCGTGGCCGCGCCGCCATAGGAGCGCAGACGGGCGAATGCCGCCATCACCTTGGGGTCACCGGCGACGAAGCCCGAGCGCAGGCCGGGCACGCTGGAGCGCTTGGACAGGGAATGGAACACCACCACATTGTCCAGCGAGCCACCCAAGGCGGCGCAGGCTTCAAGGGCACCGGCGGGTTCGATGGTGTCCCAGATTTCCGAATAGCATTCGTCCATGGCGAGAACGAAGCCATAGCGGCGGGCCAATTTAACCGTGCGCTTGAGCAGATCGAGATCGGCCACCGCACCCTGGGGATTGGCCGGACTGCACAGATAGGCCAGTTGGGTGCGGGCCAGGATTTCTTCCGGCAGGGTCGAGTAATCGGGCTGTGACGTCGGGCCATGGGCGCCGGGCACGAAGACCGGCTCGGCCCCAGCCATGACCGCCGCACCCACATAGACCTGATAAAACGGGTTGGGCAGCAGCACGACGGGACGATCGGCGGTCGGCGAGATCACCGTCTGGGCGATCAGATACAGCGCCTCGCGGGTGCCCGCCACCGGCAGCACGCATTTATCGGCATCGATCATGCCCACGGGCAGCTTGAACCGCCAGGTCAGCCAATCGGCGGCGGCTTGACGGAATTCCGGGCTCCCATTGGCCGGCGGATACTTGCCCCACAGCCCGGCTTTCTCAGCCAGCACGCGGGTCACCAGGGCCGGCGGCGTGTGCTGCGGCTCGCCAATGGACATGACGATGGACTCGGGTGTCGCTACCCCGCCCAATAAATCGGCAAGGCGCTGGAAAGGATAGTCGGTCAGCAGATCAAGACGGTGGTTCACGGCAGCCCCAGCATGCGTTGGTCGCCTTTAGTTCTAACCGAAATGGGCTGGGACGCCCAAGGGAGATTAAAAAGGCGCGCCAATCCCTGGGCAACCGGAGCGAGCAGTTGGATCAGTTTGCCGCTTGCGCCAATTCAGCCTGTACGAATTGGCGTACCCGCAATCGGGCCTCATCATCGAGACTGCCAATCCATTCGGCCTCTTTGGCCTCGATGGTCGCGATTTTGGCCGTACGGATGAGGGACGGAGCAGGCAGGCCCGCTTTGCCCAGGTCAATGACCTCCACATCCCCTGGCCAGCCACGGTTCTCCGCGCTGGTGATCATCAGCACCCAAAGCAGCCCATGATGCTCTTGAATGCCATTGGCAGCGATAACCAAGGCAGGGCGCCGTTGCCGAACCGGCCGATCGGTGTAGGGAAAGGGGACCTTTATGATGTCCCAGGCTTCAAAGGTTGGCATAGGCACGACAATCAGCTTCCGACGACCATTCGCCGAAGGTCGCGAAAGGATCATCGGCGGGCTCTGACGGCGCCCGCGTCAGTACGACGCGCCCTTCCTCGATCGCATAGGCGATCTCATCGCCTTCCTTCAGATGAAGCGCCGCCCGCACCGACTGCGGAATGGTGGTTTGCGCCTTGCTCGTCAATTTGCTCGTAATCATGGCCGACGCCCCAGCGTAAGGATTTTCCTTTCCACCAAAATAAGGAATTACCGTACCGTTATCAAGACGATCACGGCACCGCGCCTATGCCCAAAAAGAAAGAGGGCGCAGCTTTCGCCGCGCCCTCTCCCCTCGTACCCCCCGTGCCTGAGGGATTTTAGTGGATGGTCTCGCCGTGCAGGGCCAGATCCAAACCTTCGCGCTCTTCCTCGGTGGAAACACGCAGGCCCATGATCACATCGATCAGCTTCAGCAGGATGAAGGTGACGACGCCGGTGTAGGCCAGGGTGATGCCGACGGCATAGACCTGGGTCAGCAGCTGGGCGGCATTGCCTTCCAGCAGACCGGGGAAGCCACCGATGCTCTCGACCGCGAACACGCCGGTCAGGATGGCACCGATGATGCCGCCGATACCGTGCACGCCGAAGGCGTCCAGGGAGTCGTCATACTTCAGGGCATGCTTGAGGCCAGTGGCACCCCAGTAGCAGACCACACCGGCAACCAGACCGATGATCAGGGCACCCTTGAAGCCGACGAAGCCGGCGGCGGGGGTGATGGCGACCAGACCGGCGACGGCGCCGGAGATGATGCCCAGGACGGACGGCTTCTTGCGAAGCATCCACTCGGCGAACATCCACGACAGGGCGGCGGCGGCGGTGGCGATCTGGGTCACGGCCATGGCCATGCCCGCACGGCCGTCGGCGGCCAAAGCGGAACCGGCGTTGAAGCCGAACCAGCCCACCCACAGCAGGGCAGCGCCGATGACCGACAGGGTCAGGTTATGGGGAGCCATGTTGTCGCTGCCGTAACCCTTGCGCGGGCCAAGCACGAGACAGGCGACCAGACCGGCCACACCGGCATTGATGTGAACCACGGTGCCGCCGGCGAAGTCCAGCGCGCCCATGGCGCCCAGGAAGCCCAAAGCGGTGCCGTCGGCGTTCAGCGACCACACCCAATGGCAGATGGGGGCATAAACGG
>JACMKT010000147.1 GCA_014380005.1 Rhodospirillales bacterium | reverse complement strand
GTCGGGCACGTCGGGCTTCAAGGACGGTCAGATTTCCGATTCCGAAGTCGAGCAGGCCGATCAGGCGCTGCAGACCATCGCCGCCGCGTTGGAAAAGGGTGGGGCCACCATGGCCGATGTGGTCCGGGTGGTGGTTTATGTGACCGACGCCGCCTATTTCCAGACCGTCGGCCCGGTGCTGGGCAAGTATTTCAAGGCCACCAAGCCGGCCAACACCACCATCGTCTGCGGTCTGGTGGATGCCCGCATGAAGGTGGAAATCGAAGTGACCGCGCTTAAGGCTTAATTTTAGGGTCTTCGCGGAATTCCGGGGAGACTTACCTTAATTCAAGGAATAATGACACGGATGGACACGGATCCCCGCTGCGCGGGACACGGATAAGGACCATCCGTGTTTATCCGTGTCCATCCGTGTCACCAATAATTCTTGGCTGAAATAGTGCACCTGCCATGAACCCCGGATCGGCGCTACGCTTGTCTGGGGTGGCGGGACACTTTGGGGAACCTCCCCGCTAATCCGCGATGAACCTAATTTTAGCCCCTCGGCATAAGGAGGACGCCATGCCCACCATTCTGATTACCGGTGCCAATCGCGGCCTGGGTCTGGAATTCGTCCGGCAATACGCCGCCGACGGCTGGCGGGTGATCGCGACCGTGCGCGATCCGCTGGCGGGCAAGGCGGCCTCCGATGCCGGGGCTGAGATTTATGTGGCCGATGTGTCCGACCCCAACTCCATCCAGCGGCTGAAGAATTCCCTGGCCGGGGTGGAGCTGGACGTGCTGCTCAACAACGCCGGCATCTATGGCGAGAACCAGTCCTTCGGTTCGGTGGACCCTGACGGTTTCCTCAAGGTCATGCGCACCAACACCCTGGGCCCGCTGAAGATGGCCGAGGCTTTCGCCGGGCAGCTCACCGGGTGCAAGATCATTGCCTCGGTGTCGTCCATGATGGGCTCCATCGCCGAGAATACGTCGGGCGGCTTCTACGCCTACCGCGCCAGCAAGGCGGCGTTGGACATGGTGATGAAAAGTCTGGCCCTGGACCTCAAGGAGCAAGGCGTCACCGCCATCGCCCTGTCGCCGGGCTGGGTGCGTACCGATATGGGCGGCCCCAACGCGCCCCTGGACGCGCCCACCGCCATTGCCGGCATGCGTGCCGTGCTGGCGAAAGTTAATCTTAACGACAGCGGCAAGTTCTTCCATTTCGACGGGCGCGAACTGCCCTGGTAGGCTTCCCGAAAACAGGGGGGAGCAGACCATGTCCGTCATGGATTTCCATTTCGACTTCTCGTCGCCTTACGCCTATTTCGCCAGCACCCGCGTGGACGAACTGGCCCAGCGCCATGGCCGGGTGTGCCGCTGGCGGCCCATGCTGCTGACCCCGGCCTTCCAGGCCTCGGGCAATGTGCGGCTGATCGACCAGCCCCTGAAGGGCGCTTATTCCCGTCACGACTGGGACCGCATGGCCCGGCTGATGCAGGTGCCTTACCGCTTCCCCGATCCCTTCCCCATCGGCACCGTGGCTGCCGCGCGGGCGTTCTGGTGGCTGGATTCCACCGATCCGGTGCTCGCCAAGACTCTGGGCCGCGCCTTGTTCCATGGCTATTTCGCTGATAACCGCGACATCTCGCAGCGCAACGTGGTGGCGGCCATCGGGGCAGAGCTGGGCATCGATGCCGCCCAATTGTTGGCCGCCGTGGAAGACCCGGTGTGGAAGGCGAAGCTGCGCGAGGAAACCGAGGGCGCCATCGCCGCGGGCGTGTTCGGCGCCCCCTTCATGGTCGTGGACGGCGAGGCCTTTTGGGGTGTCGATCGCCTGGGCATGGTGGAGGAGTGGCTGGCGCGCGGCGGCTGGTGATTTGCCGCGCCCCCCGACCGGTTTCAGCCATACCCCATGGCCCGGCTTATGATTCGCGCACGGTGGCGCCAGGTGTGGTGGGCCGCATAGATTTCGCGGGCGGCATGGGCCGTTTCCACCACACCTTTGGTGCGAGCCAAATGATCGGCCAAGGTTTCGCCCCCGCTGGCGATGGCGTCCTCGAGTGAAAGCAGATGGGTGCCGTAGGTCAGGGTTTCCTTGATGAAATCGCTCTCATCAGCGCATATGGCGGCGCCGCAGGCCATGCCGTACCACACGCGTTCGTGAGAGCCGCCGGGGAATACGGTCACCGAATTCAACAATATCCGCGAGCGGCGCATTAGGGCCATAGCCGCCTGTTCGTCGACGATGCCGAGCGCGCTGACGTTGTGGGGCTGTTTGTCAAAGAAGTCGGGGGCAATGCTACCGGCAATCACAACCTTGACCTTGCCCAGCGAGGTCAGTGTGCGGTGGCGATTATATGATTCCACGAATGGGCAAATGATCCGCAACAACTTAATGAGGGGTTGCGGGCCGACCGCCTCGATGGATAGCCCGAAGGCCGCCAGTCCGTTTTGGACGGCCTGAAACGGTTCCATGCCCTCCTCAAGGATCAAATCCACCGACACTCCGGCCACTCGCCCCAGGGGGGCGGGCAGTTCGGCTGTGACCCTCCCTAGGTGCTCCATCAGGCAGGGCGTCTGCAAATTGCCCAGGAACAGCACGTCCACGGGCCTTTCCTCATGCCATGTGTCATCGGGCAAGGGGCCGCCATGGGGCATGAAGACCGTGGGGCGGCCAGTGGGGAACCGAGCATAGAATTGGGCGTGATTGCGATCCACATAGCTGATGGTGGTGTCGTTTGGGACTGTGTAGATGCTTTGAAAAAGACTCCAGGGCGCGTCGGTCACGTACGAAAAACGCCGCATGCCGGTTCGCGTGACGCCGGAATATTTCAGGTGGCAGTTCATATCCACCAGGAAAAAATCATCAAAATCATCTATGGCGCGTTGAATTTTGTTGCAGAGTTTTTCGTATTCCTCTGCCGCGCGAAGGTCCGGGATTAGGCCCAGCTCCACATCATGGCCGAGCTCTCTCAGTCCTTCAGTCAGTTCCCTGCTGGTATTCGCGAGCAGCGTCACGCGGGCATCGGTGCCGACGACAATGGCTTTGGCCATATCAGGGGCTTTTCCTCGTGTAGTTGCCACCTATTCTGGCGGCAAGGTCTGTGCTGAGGCCCTTTGGGGGCGGGCTGTACTTTCCCATTGTTAGCACGGCGTAGTTCTTTGGTCTGCCCAAAAAATCAATGTTGAAACAGTCGCTCCGTGCGCCACGGACCATTGCGCCGGTGGTGGCGAGGGTATAAATCCTTGTCGGACCTTCTGTTCCTCCGTCCGTGGGAGACGCCGCCTTGCCTTTGCTGATCGACTTGAAGCCCGGAGAAAAGGTGATCATCAATGGTGCGGTGATCGAAAACGCCGGCACCAATACCAAGATACGCATTCACAACGAATCGGCAATCCTGCGGCAGAAAGAAATCCTGAACAGCGACGAGGCCTCGACCCCGGCCTCGCGCGTGTATTTCTGTCTGCAAAATGCCTACATCTTCCCGGACAAGCGCGGTCATTACATCGAGTTGTACGGGCGCTATCTGGAAGAATATCTGGAAGCCTGCCCGTCCGCTTTGGACATTGGCGCCGAGATCCGCGCCGACGTGGCCGCAGGGCAGTATTACAAGGCGCTGAAGGCCTCGCGCAAACTGCTCAAGCACGAAGGCTCCGTGCTGGACGCCTTGCAACGCTGCGCCGAAGAGTTGAGCCACTCCGTGGGTGTCGAGGACGAGGATAACGGCGCCGGCTGACCAGCGCCGCCCTGCCTATTTCAGATAGTTCAGCAGACTGAGGCTCCGCACATTGGACAGCGTTTGGTAGCTGGCCTCCAAGGCGGTCTTGTCGTCCATCAGCCGGGTGATGGCCTCGGTCTTATCGACGTTTTCCAGATCGACGATGCGCACATCCAGGAAGCCCGAGAACGACGCGTGCTTGTTGTTCTTCTCCAGGATCAGCTTGGCCGTGGTGCCCACCTGGGACTGCAGGGATTCCAGATCGCCGGCTTGCTCGGCGCCGAACGGGCCGACGCCCGTGCCATTGCGCGATAGAGCGTCCTGGATCAGGAAACGGGCCTGATCAATGCGCGCCATGTTGTTTTCCAAACCGCCGGCGGTGCCGAAGACGCCTTGGGCGATCAGGCCCATGGCGCGGAAGGCTTTTTCGAAGGCCGGGTCCGAGGCATAGACGCCAAGATCGACGCTGCGGTCGGTGTCGATGCGCTGCTGGATTTGCAGGGTGTCGCCGTCATACCAGCTAGAGGAGGACAGGGTGGCGGCCACGGCTTCGTTCGCGCCCACCGTGGTGCTCTCGATGGTCAGCACCGTGCCCGTATTGGCCTTCACCTGATAGACGCCGTCATTGCCAGCGGCGCTGCCCGAAATGGAGAACACCGTTCCCACCGCCAGACCGGCCAGGGAACCGGCATTGGTGGCGGTGATGGTGTCGGCGCCGGGCGAGATGCTCAGATTGCCGGTGGCCGCGTTGGTCAGGGAATTGTTGTTGTCGTTCCAACGGAAGGTGACGGCCGCCGCCGCCGGTTCCGTGGTGAAGCGGGACACGTCCAACACGGTGCCGGTGTTGCCCACCACCGTATAGGTCTGGTTGTTGGCGGCAGCGGCGCCGGCCACGGTGACGCGGCTGCCCACCGCGATCCCCGACAACGATCCGGCAGTGGCGGCGGTGATGGTGCCGGCGGTGCTGAAGGTCAGATTGCCGGTATCGGCGTTGGTGGTGCTGATCTCGGCCATGTGGGCCGAGCGCGTGGTCGGATAGGGGTGGTCGTTGCCGTCATAGATCGCCTGGAAGGCCGAATGCGAGTTGGCCGGCAGATTGACCGGATCGGTGGCGACGCGGCCGCCGGAGAAGATGTATTGCCCATCCACGCTGGCGGCCAGATAGGATTGCAGGTCGACCATGGAATTGAATGCCCATTCCTGCAGCTGCTCGATGTCCTGCTGGTTCCGGCTTCCGGTCGAGGCGTAATCCTCCAGCCGCTTCTTGAAATCCTTCATGTTCTTTTCCATGCCATCCATGGACACGGTGGCCGCCTGCATGCGGGTGCTCGCCAAGGTGTTGTCCTTGATGAACTGCTGGGCGCGGGCCTTTTCGTTCTCCATATTGATCAGCCGGTTGCTGTCCGGGGCGATGCCAGTGTAGTTCGTCGACTTTTTCTCGGTCGTGATCTGGATCTGCTCGAGGGACATGCGCTGCTGAATCGCCGACAGACGCGAAAGATACATCTGGCTGGCGCCGTAGGTGCCGATGCGCGACATGATTCAGCCTCCCTTACCGGATCATCGAATTGAGGGTATCCAGCATTTCCTGCAATACGCTAATCACTTTTGCGGATGCGGAATAGGCCTGCTGGAAGTCCATCATGGATGAAATTTCTTCGTCCAGGTTGACGCCGCTATAGGCGGAGTTCTGGAAATCGAGTGAAGCGTTCAAGGTGGATTGATATTCCATCGCTCCCTTGGACGAACTGGATGCCTGCGCCACCACCGAGATGGTGGCCGATGCGTATTCCGAGAAACTGTACTTGCCGGCGGAGATGCTGCCGGCGGTGGCGACGCTGGTCTTGGCGTTCATTACCCGCGACATTTCCAGGGCGCTGGTGTTGTCGCCCTCGGACATGTAATAGCGGCCAATATCGGCATTCCACTGCACCACGCCGCGGCTGATCTTCTCCGGGCCGGTCTGGATGTCGGTGCGCACGGTCATGTTGGACGCGGTGCCGGTGGCGCCGCGGGTCAGCCCGATATCGGTCAGCAGGTTCTTGTTGTTGGCGTCCAGCGTGGACGAGGCATAGGCCTCGCCGCCCTGGGTCTGGCGGATGCGCAGGCGGTAGCCTGATCCTTCGGGAACCACCGAGGCCTCGATGCGTTGGGTGGCGGTCATGTCCAGGGTCTGGCCCAGGGACATGGACGACCCCGAGATGGCGCCGCCGCTGATGCTGACCGACAATTCCTTGCCGCGTGAATCCGTCAGCCGCAGACGGCTGGAGCTGCCCTCCTGGACCACCGAGCCGGTCAACGTGCCCGTGGTCAGGCTGCCGGCCAGTTCCTGCAAGGTGTGCGGGCCGGGCGCCGTCAGGGTCACCGTCGTCAGCGTGCCGCTGTCATCGTTCACGGTGATGGTGGCGTTCGATGTCAGGGTCCAACTGGTGCTGGTGCTGGCGATTGCCACGGATTCGTTGGTCCGGGTCTGGGCGTTGATGGCGGCGGCGATGGTTTGCAGCGATGCCCCCCTGGCCACCGAGACGGTATTGCCCAGCTTGCCGCTGGCGTCATAAAGCGAGAGGTCGCGGTTGGCCGTCAGCGTGTAGGTGCTGGGCTGCACCTTGGAGTCCAGGATCGCGTGCTCGTTGTCGTTGACGTAGAAGTCGTTCAGGCCGAAGAAGTTGGAGAAGCCTTCCACCGTCTCGTCATTGGCGCCGTCGCCGTTGATGTCGAAATTGATGGTGGCGTCGCCGGCGTCGTCGCCGTCGGTGCTGCCGACCTGATCGCGGAAGGCCAGCGACACGGTGTCGTCGCCCACATCCACCACCATCTTGCCTTCGGAATTGAGATCGACCGAGGCGTTGGTGTAGCCCGAGGCGCGCAGCCACGCTTCCACATGGGCGCTGACTTCGTTGACGGCCCACTGGTCGTGATCGCCCTTGGTCTCAAGGTCGCTCAAGGACCGGTTGGTGCCGATGGTCGCCGCCGTATAGGGAACCGCCGGGGCGTTGGGCGCAACGGTGAAGTCCAGCTGCATGATGTCGTTCAGCGTGGTTTGCTTCAGCTGGTTGCCGCTGGTGTCGAAGGTGGCGATCATCACGTCGCCGCTGCCCTGCAACTGCATGGTCTGGCGCGGATTGACCTTCTCGACGGTGATGCTGGTGTTGCTGTTGCGGCTGACCACCCGGTAGCTGCCGTTATTGGCCGTATCCTCGGCATTGTCGATGCTGAACACCGTGCCGGCGGGGAAATTGGCGGCGGTGAACGGGGCGCCGGCGGTGACGTTGAAGTCGGTCTGCCACGGATTGGCCACGTTGGGAGTGATGGCCAGACTGGTATAGGTGGCGGGCAGGACGGTGGTGCTGCCCAGGTAGAACCTAGCCGCGGTGTCGGCGGCGTTGGGGACGATGTTGCCCTGATTGGCGAATACCCGCGTGCCCTCGTAGCGGCTGCTGACGTTGGGCAGGCTGGTGCCGCGGTTATGCGCCAGGTTCAGCGTCTCCTTCATCTTGCCGGCCAGCTCGTCCAGATTGCCCTGCAGATCGGTCAGGGTCTTGTCGCGCATGTCCAGCAGGGCGCGCAGCTTGCCGCCAACGATCTCGGAACCGAAATCCTGGCTGCCGCCATCCACGGTGATTTCGCTGAACTGGCCGCCGGCGGCGGTCATCCAGGTGTCGGTGGTGCTGCTGGCCGAATAGGACAAAAGCTGCGGCTGGTTGTCCAACAGCATCTGGCCTGAATTGCTGTAGATGGTCATGGAGCCGTCGGCGCGCTGGAAATACTGGACATCCACCAGCTTGGACAGATCGGTCAGGGCGGTGTCGCGCTTGTCTTCCAAATCCGAGGTGCCCGAGGAGATGGCGCCGTTCCTGACGATCTTCTGGTTCAGATCGTGGATGTTGGTCAAAATCGTGTTGACTTGGCCGACCGTCTGCTCGATCTCGCGGTCGGCCTCGATGCGCATGTCCTGCAGCGACTTGGTCATGGAGGTCATGAGGTCGGCCACGTCCTGGCCGCTTTGCATGGTGGACCACTGGGTGGCCGGCTTATTGGCCTCGCTGCCCAGGGTCTGGAAGGCGGAGAACAGGTCGTTGATCTTGTGGGCGATGGAGGTGTCGTCGCCCACTTCGCCGAACAGATCGTCCATGCGGGGGTAGTAGTTCTGTTCGACCTCAAGCTTGCCGGTATTGCTGTTCTGGCGGCGGATGTCCTTCAGCAGGCCCTCGCTCACCATGCGGGTCACGGCGCCTTCCTGGACGCCTGCGCCGCGTCCGGCCAGCACCTTGGACTCGGAGTTCATCACCTTGCGGGTGTAACCCTTGGTGTTGACGTTGGTCACGTTCTGCGAGATCACGTCCAAGCCGCGCTGGCTGGTCAGCAATCCCGAGAGGGCCGTATTGAGTCCGAGGGTCAGTGACATGGTGGGCTCCCCGCCGTTCTGGCGTCAGAGGGTCTGGTTGAAGGACATGGAGTTCTGCTCGCCGGTGGCATGTCCTTCGAAATGTCCGCCCGGGCCGTAGGTCACCGTGCTGACGGTGGTGTTCTTGACCGCGTTGACCACGGCATCCATCAGCATTTGATAGGCTTCCATCTCGGCCTTGATGCGCCGCGCGTTTTCCTCGACCAGGGTCTTGAGCCGGTGGCCCAGACCCAGCAACTCGTCCTTCTGCTCGGATTCGAGGGCTTCGGCCAGCTCGGGCTCGTCGGCCATGGGGGCGACCGCCTGCTCGTAAATGCGGGCCAGGGCGGCCTTGTTGTCGGCCAGATCGCGCACGGTGCGCGGATCATGGTTGGCTAAGGCCTCGTTCTCGTATTCCAGCAGGTCGCACAGATTGGTGCAGGCCCAGACGATGTCGTCGTAGGAAAGAGTTGCCGCGCTCATGCCGAGACCTCCTGATGCGAGAGCAACACGCGGGTCACTTTCTCGGCCAGGCCGATTCCGTTGCCGCTATTGGCGATCATCTTGCCGTATTCGTCGTTCAGCATGGGACGAAACATGGACTCGGCCTGACCACCGCCGAACATGCCCTTTTCTTGCTCAAGACCGGTAAACATATGGTTGAGCATTTGCGTCATGAACATGGCTTCGAATTTTTTGCCGGTGGCCTTGGCCTTTTCCTCGGTGACCGCCTGCATGTTGACGGGCTTGGGGGCCGAGGCGGCGAACTGGCTTTGGGTGGGAAGCGACAGCTTGTCCATCACAGCACCTCGATATCGGCTTGCAGGGCGCCCGAGGCCTTGATCGCCTGAAGGATGGCGGCCAGATCGCGGGGGCTGACGCCCAGGGCGTTGAGGCCCGAGACCAGTTCCTGCAGGGTTACTTCGTGCTTCATCATGGTCAGCTTGTTGCCCTGGCCTTCATCCACCTGGATGTCGGTGCGGTCCACGGTGGTGGTCGTGCCGGTGGTGGAGAACGGCGAGGGCTGCGACACCTGCGGCGTTTCGGTGATGCGGATGGTCAATTGGCCTTGGGCGATGGCGACCGTGCTGATGCGCACGTTCTCGCCCATGACGATGGTGCCGGTGGCCTGATCGATGACCACCTTGGCGGTCTGGTCGGGCTCGACCTTCAGTTGTTCGATGTCGGTCAGCATGGCGACCACGTCGCCGCGGTATTGCGGGGGAACCACCACCTGCACGGCGCCGGGATCGGCCGGGCGCGCCACTTCGGTGCCCAGATAGGAGTTGATTGCCTGGGCGATGCGGCGCGCGGTGGTGAAGTCCGGGTTGCGCAGGGTGACCTTGACGCTTTCCATGTGGCCCATTTCGAAGGGCAGTTCGCGTTCGACGATGGCCCCGTTGGAGATGCGGCCCTTGGTGGGGATGCCCTTGGTGACGCTGGCGGCGTTACCCTGGGCCGAATAGGAATTGGTGGCGACGCCGCCCTGGGACACCGCATAGACCTCGCCATCGGCGCCCACCAGCGGGGTGACCAGCAAGGTGCCGCCTTCCACGCTTTTGGCGTCGCCCAGGGCCGAGACCGAAACGTCCACCCGGGTGCCCTGGCGGGCAAACGGCGGCAGCACGGCGGTGACCATGACGGCGGCGATGTTCTTGGGCTTCAGGGTGGCGATGGTGCCGCCTTGGGCGCGGATGTTGACGCCCAGGCGCTCCAGCATGCCCACCAGGGATTCCTTGGTGAACGGCGCGTTGGTCAGGTCGTCGCCGGTGCCGTTGAGGCCGACCACGATGCCGTAGCCCACCAGCATGTTGTCGCGGACACCTTCGAAATCGGCGATGTCCTTGATGCGCGAGGCGCCCCAGGCGGTCTGCGGCATGCAGGCAATGGTCGCCGCGACCAGACCGGCGGCCAGCGCGAAGGCGCGGATACCGGTGGCGATGGTGATGGCGGCGTTTGCTGTGGCTCGGATCATGGCGTCCTCTGGGCCGGCGGTCATAGTATTGCGCCAACATCGTTGCGAATGCCATGCCAGAGCGTAAAAACGTTGTAAATCAACATGTTGATGTTTGATGTGGGCTCGGCGGGGCGGTTCCGCCCGGCAAAAACCGGTCCGAAGCGGCAAAATGTGCCGGGTGAACCGCGCAAAAGCGGCAGAAATAAGCGGCTTTCACCTGGAAGCCCCAGCAGTTAGAATGCGCCCAAACCACTTTGGCCCTTTGAACCGAGGATATCGGCTTCATGAAAGTTTCCGGAACCGGCTCAAGCTCTGCCGCGTCTGGCGGTGCCCGCCGGGTCGACAAGTCAGGCGGAGCTAAGGGCGAGTTCAAGCAGGCCCTGGTGGATGCCATGGATGGTCCGGGCGATGTCCAGGCCACCGAGGCGCCCACCAGCCTGGGCGGCATCGACGCCCTGTTGCTGATCCAGTCGGTGGATGAGGGCGGCGAGCGCGAGGCGCGCAAGAAGATGCTGCGCCGGGGCGAGGACATTCTCGACAAGCTGGAAGAAATCCGTCACGGCCTGTTGCTGGGAACCGTGCCCAAGGAAAAGCTCATGGATTTGGCGCAGATGGTGCGTGGCCGGCGGGAAAACTGCCAGGATCCGCGCCTTGCCGCCCTTTTGGACGAGATCGAATTGCGGGCCGAGGTGGAAATCGCCAAATTGTCCAAGCTCGGCTGAGCGCCCCGGTCAAGAGTTGCATGCCAACATTCCCAGGCCGGGATGAATGACAGCTCTTGCGGCACAAGGAAGCTCCTCATATATTCCCCCGCAAATTTGGATCGATCGTTGCATCGAGGGAACGGATGACCGTCACTCTGCCTCCGGATTATCGTCCAAGCGACGAAGAGCCTTTCATGGGCGAGCTCATGAAGGAATACTTCCGCCAAAAACTGTTGGTTTGGCGTTCCGAACTTTTGCGTGAGTCCGATGAGACTCTTGCTCACCTCCAGGAAGGGGGCATGCAGGAGCCGGATATTGCCGACCGCGCTTCCGCTGAAACCGACCGTGCGCTGGAGCTGCGGACCCGCGACCGCGAGCGCAAGTTGATCGCCAAGATCGACGCAGCCATCGAGCGCATCGGCAACGGGTCTTACGGCTATTGCGAAGAAACCGGTGAGCCCATCACCATCCGCCGCCTGGAGGCCCGCCCCATCGCGACGCTGTCCATCGAGGCGCAAGAGCGCCACGAGCGTCAGGAACGCACTCACCGCGAGGATTGACCCTGCGGTTTGAACAAAAAGCCCTGCCATTGGCCCCGCCTTTGGCGGGGCTTTTTGCTTTGGGCGCGATTTCACGCTCCCCTTATATGCAATTGTTGTATTTTCCAGCCATCTGCCCATAGAATGGGCGGCACTGGGGATGCTGCTATAACAATAGGCACAGGGGGATGCATGTCGGAGCCGGAACGGATTCTCGAACTGACGCGCGCGGTCTTCGACGTTGCCAATGACAAGATTCGCGCCATCAAGAAGGTCACCGGGACCACCCGCATCCTGTCGCTGAACGCGCTGATCGAGGCGACGCGGGCGGGCGAGGCGGGGCGCGGTTTTGCCGTGGTGGCCGGCGAGGTCAAGAACGTCTCCCACAACATCGACACCATCACCCAGGCGCTGGAAGGCGAACTGTCGGCCACCATCCAGGATCTGATGGATCTGGGCGAGATCCTGGTGAAGCAGCTACGCGGCTCGCGCTTGGCCGATCTGGCCCTGAACATGATCGAGATCATCGACCGTAATCTGTATGAGCGGTCGTGCGACGTGCGCTGGTGGGCCACGGATTCGGCGGTGGTGGATTGCCTTGTCCACGCCACGCCCGAGACCGTCAACTACGCCGCCAAGCGCTTGGGCGTGATCTTGGATTCCTACACCGTCTATCTGGATCTATGGATCGCCGATGCCTCGGGCCGGGTGGTCGCCCATGGCCGCCCTGATCGTTATCCCCACGCCGTCGGCGCGGATGTGTCCGGTGAAAGCTGGTTCCGCGACGCCATGGCGACCCGCGACGGCAGCGATTTCGCCATGGCCGACATCTCCACCAATGCCGCCCTGGGCAATGCCCTGGTCGCCAGCTACGCCACCGCCATCCGCGAGGGCGGCGAGGTCAATGGGCGGCCCGTGGGCGTGCTGGGTGTGTTCTTCGATTGGCAGCCCCAGGCCGATTGCGTGCTCAAGGGCGTGCGCCTGCGCGACGAGGAAAAGGAGCGCACCCGCTGTCTGCTGGTGGACCGCCATAACCGCATCATCGCCGCTTCCGATGGCAACGGCATTCTGTCCGAGACCCTGTCGCTGAACCTGACCGATACCATGGGCTCCATCACCGACGATTTGGGCCGCACCGTGGGCTACGCCCTGACTCCGGGCTACGAGACGTATGAGGGCATGGGCTGGAAGGGCATCATCATTCAGCAGACCTAGAGCGGTTCGCTAGCCGCTACCAGCGCTCGTCCGGGGACGGGGCGTCCAGGCGGATGGGGCGGTTGACCAATTGCTCGCGGGCGATGGCGCCGTCTTCGCCGGTGGGCAGAGCTTCGACGAATTCGATGCGGCGCGGCACTTCATGGCCGGCGCGGCGGTTGGCGACGAAGGCCTGAAGCTCGCGGGCCAGGGAGACGTCGCCATTCTGGCCCGGCGCCGGCACCACGAAGGCCTTCATCTCGCCATTGTCCAGGGCCAGCACGGCGGCGGCGGCCACCTTGGGGTGCCACGCCAGGGCGGCCTGGACTTCGTCCAGTGCCACCCGCATGCCGTCCACCAGGATGATGCCGTCTTCCAGCGCCAGGGGCTCGGGCCACAGATAGCCGTCCAGGTCGCGCAGGCCCAATTGCCCGGTCATCAACCAGCCCGAGGGCAGACGCGAGCGCGCAGGGACCGGGTTGTTCCAATGGCACAGAAAGGCGCCCGGTGCGCCCGGTGCCTGGGACAGCACGCCCCGCTCACCCGCCCGCATGGGGCGGCCCTGACCGTCCACCGGCTCCACCGTGATGCCGGGGGCGGCACGGCCGGGCGAGGCGGGGCGTAATTCCATGAGGGCGGCATTGTTGGCGGAGACCGCGCCGGTCTCCATGACGCCCCAAATCTCGTGGGCGGGGGTGCCGAAGACGCGGGCCACCAATTCGTGCTGAGCGGCGGTCAGCGGCGCCGGGCCGGTGGCCAGGGCGCGCGGGATGGGGTGGGGCACATTGGCCGCCGCCTCGGTCAGGGCCAGCAAACGCTCCGGTGGGATGAAGACGGCGCGGACACCGTGGCGGCCCATGAGCGATAGCTGTTGTTCGGCAGTCTGCCCAACGGGGCCGGCCACCACCGGAACGCCGTGATGCCATGCCGGCAGCAACGCCCACATCAATCCCTCGAACCCCATCCACTCCGCCGGGGTCCAGAAGATGTCGCCGAATTGGGGGAAGAAGCCTAGCGCCATCTCCACCGGCGGCAGATTGCCGGGCAGGGCGCGATGGGCGTGCAGCACGCCCGCCGGCTTGCCGCAGGCGTGGTCGGGATAGAACAGGATGGCCGGGTCCTCGGCGGCGGTCACCACCGGGGCGAAGGAATCCGACGCCGCCTGCATGGACGCCCACATCTCGGTGCAGCCCGAGGGCGCGCCATCGGCCACCAGGATGGTGGTCAAAGCCGGCGCACCGTCTTGCGCCACCAGCATGCGCGGGGCGATGTCCGCATCGGTGACGGCGCAGACGGCACCCGAATCCGCCAAGCGCCACGCCAGCGGCAATTCGCCCAAATTGGTGGGCACCGGCACCAGCACGGCGCCCATCTTCAGCACCGCCAGCATGGCGACCACCGCTTCCACCGACGGCCCGAACGACACCACCACCCGGTCGCCCTTGCCCACGCCCGAGGCGCACAGCACGTTGGCCAGCCGGTTGGACAGCAGCCGCAGCACATGGAAGGTGTAGCGCTCGACCGAACCATCGGCGGCCTCCACGATCAGCGCGGTGCGATGCCCATCGGCGCCGGCCATGGTCTGGCGATCACAGATGTCGAAGGCCATGTTGTAGCGGTCGGGAATGCGCCAGCGGAAGGTGCGGCAGGCTTCCTCGTAGGTTTTGGCGGATTTCAGCATAGGGCTGGCTCCATGGCCGCCAGTTCCTGGCTCAGTACGAACAGCCCGTGCTGCGTGCCTCCCGCCACATCGAAGCGCCGGGCAATGACATCGAAGAAGGTGGGGTCGTCGCGTTCGAACCGTCGAAAGACGGCGTAGGCGACCAAATCCGCCAACTGAACCAATCGCGAGGCCTTGGAATCCAGGAAAACCGGCACTTCTGCCATGTTGCGCAGGAAGCCTCGGCTGTGGCCGATCCGTTTGAAGTTCAGTGCCAGATTTTGGATGGCGGCTTCTTGCCGGCTCTTGTCGAAAATAATCAGGCCGCGCTGGCGATCCCCACCCCGGAACAAGCGCATCAGGTAATGATCAAATCGAACCACCAGTTCCTCGAAGGCAAATTCCACAGCATCGCGGTCACCGATATATCGCTTGTCGATGACTGCGGCAAACACCCGGGTGCTGGCGTGAGAGTCGGACAGAACCTGTAATGCGTCAATCACCGCTTGCCGGCGTTTGTCCACGGGCTGAGAGCGCCAGAACTTGGAACCAGTCACCATGGGAGAGGCATGCAATTCGACGGATGACGGATCGGCCTCGTCGAAGCGGGCAGCCACTTGGTCCAATTGCTCGGACATCCAATGGCCCTGGCGTTCGAAAACGCAAACCCCAGCCAAAACGAAGAAGCGATGGCTTGCGTCGTTCGCCCCGCCTGAATCATCGAGATAGAGAAGGTGCATTCTCTGTCCCTCGGCTTAGGCGAAAAAAAAGGTGGCCAAGCGGGGACCTTGCCCCGGCGGTCCACTTTGGGCGGACCTCTCAACCACGGAATTGAAGATGGACATGGACCGGCCCCCTGTCAATATCATCGTGCTCAAAGGGTCAGCCTTCCAGCGGCATCAGTTCCTCGAACCACAAATAGGTGTCGAGGTTGTCCAGCACGACGCCGTCGAAGCCCAGGTCAATGATGCCAGCCAGGTATTTGCCCAGCAATTCCTTCCATTTGGGATCGCCCATGTCGGTGACGAAGCTGCCGGGCTCTTCGGGGATGGGGGCGAACAGGAAGGGCGGGTTGCCGGCTTCCCAGCCCTTTTGCCAATACCAGCGCCAATCATAGGCCTTGCCCACCGGCAGCACCGCCAGCATCAGGCGGGGCGCGCCCAATTCCTTGTATTTCAGGCGTTTGACGTCGTCCTTATTCAGGGCGTCGGTGCCGCGATGGGCCACGTCGATGAACAAAACGTCCTGATTGGTGCGTTCCATGGACAGCACCCACTCGGCCTTGGTCCCGAAGCGGTCGGCACGCAGCAGCGGCAGCCAGTTCTTGGCGGCGGTGATGGTGGTGACCGGCTGGGCGTTCTCGGCGCGCGGGTGGCCCTTGGGCAGGGTGTTGAGCAAATCCGTCTCCACCCCGGCATAGGTCAGCACGCGGTCGCGCTCGGCGCCCTTATAGGCCGCGTCCACCTCTTTCTGGGTCTTGCAGTCCTCAATGGACA
Source organism: Rhodospirillales bacterium (assembly GCA_014380005.1). Classification (GTDB taxonomy): domain Bacteria; phylum Pseudomonadota; class Alphaproteobacteria; order Rhodospirillales; family Magnetospirillaceae; genus Magnetospirillum. The sequence goes on along the minus strand of JACMKT010000147.1, from coordinate 9,666 downwards.
GGATGCGGCGGCCTTGTTGGCGCATGGCATCCAATGCGTAAAGCTGGCGGCGCTGGCGTTCGTCATGTTCGGCCACGCGGCGGATTTCGGCGGCTTTGCGCAGTTCCTCGCGCGGGTCCAGGCTGAACGGGCCGAACGGCGTCGGCACCGGCGGGCGCTGAATGCCGCGCGAGCGTTCCTCGGCCAAGGTGGCATCCAGATCAAGGCGCTCGCGGATGGCCTTGTCCAGCGGCTTGCCCAAGGCATCGGGGCCGCAATACAGGCCGTCCAGAACAAGGCCGTCCAGGGTTTTCAGATAGGGGCGGAAGACCGTGCGCAGGGGCAGGCGCTTTTCGAAGTTCCTGCCGGTGGGGTCGCGCAAATCCTCCCACTCGGCCTCGCGCTCGCCCTTGACCACCAGTTCCGTGCCGCCGCGCACCAGCACCACGAAATCCTTGTTGCGGCCCTTGGCATAGGCCGACAGCTCCATGACCACATTGCGCCAATCCTCGCGGTGATTGGGAATGCTGGCCACCGGCGGCGCCTGCCAATCGCGGGGCTTGTCCATGGCGCTGGCGGGCAGGGCCAGCAGGAGGGCGAGGGCAATGACCAAGCGCTTCATGCCGCCAACTCCCGCACCATCTCGGCCAAGGCCAAGCATGACGTTAATCCGGGGGATTCGATGCCGTACAGTGCCACCACGCCGGGCACGCCGTGATCCTTGGGGCCGTGCACCATGAAGTCCTTGGCGGGCTCGTCGGGTCCTTGGATTTTCGGGCGGATGCCGGCATAGGCGGGTTCCAGGGATTTGTCGGGCAAAGACGGCCAATAGCGGCGGATGGCGCCGTAGAATTGGTCGGCACGGCTGGGATCGACCACGTAATCCTCGTGGTCGATCCATTCCACGTCGGGGCCGAAGCGGCCGCGTCCGGCCATGTCCAGGGTGTAATGCACGCCCAGACCCGCCGCCACCGGCACCGGATAGACCAGATGCTGGAACGGCATGCGCCCGGTCAGGGTGAAGTAATTGCCCTTGCACAGATATTCGGTGGGAACACCCGGCAGGCCCAGGGAGCGCGCCACCCGGCACGATGCCAAGCCGGCGGCGATGATCACCGTGCGGGCGAGGAAGTGCGACGGGTCGTCGCCGCCCACCTGGATTTCCACGCTGTCCTCACGGATGGCGCCGCCTAGGACCGGCGAGCGGAAGGCCAGAACGGCGCCGTGTTCCTCGGCATCGCCTTGCAGGGCCAGCATCAGGCCGTGGGTGTCGATGATGCCGGTGGCGGGCGAGAACAAAGCGGCGGTGCAGCTCAGAAGCGGCTCCATGGCCATGGCTTCGGACGCCGGGATGGGCGCCAAGCCCTCGACCCCGTTGGCCTTGCCCCGCGCCAGGATGCCGGCCAGCGCTTGTTCCTCGGCCTTGTCGGTGGCGACGATCAGCTTGCCGGTCATCTTGAGCGGCACCCCGTGCATCACCGCGAATTCGCGCACCATGCGGTTGCCGGCCACGCATAACCGCGCCTTCAGGCTGCCTGCCGGGTAATACATGCCGGCATGGATGACTTCGGAATTGCGCGACGAGACACCGGTGCCGATGGTTCCCTCGGCCTCCAGCACCACCACGTCGCGGCCTGAAATGGCCAGGGCGCGGGCGGCGGCCAGACCCACCAATCCGGCGCCGATGACCACGCAGTCGATGCGTTCCATTTCCCCGAAGCCCTCAAATATTCGGCGTCACCATAGCACCGCCGTCCACGTTCCGGAAGTTGCCGGGTACATGCAATTCCTCGTAGAGTGCGGGGCATGAGTTTAGAAACCGCCCCCTCGGTCTGCCCCCACGACTGCCCCTCGGCCTGCCCCCTGGACGTCGAGCGGCTTGATCCTTCCACCATCGGTCGGTTGCGCGGTGCCGCCATGCCCTATACCGAGGGCGTGATCTGCGCCAAGGTCGCGCGCTATGCCGAGCGGGTGCACAACCCCGACCGCATCCTGACGCCGCTGAAGCGCATGGGCGCCAAGGGCTCGGGCGTGTTCGCGCCCATTGGCTGGGACGAAGCGCTGGACACCATCGCCGACAAGTTCCGCCAAGCCGCCGCCCAGCATGGGCCGGAAGCGGTGTGGCCCTATTTCTACGCCGGCACCATGGGGCTGGTTCAGCGCGGCGGCACCAACCGGCTGCGCCGGGCCATGGGCTATTCCAATCAGGCCCAAACCATCTGCGCCACCATCGGCGGGGCCGGCTGGCAGGCCGGAGTGGGGGCGCGGCGCGGCGTCGATCCGCGTGAGATGGTGGACTCCGATCTGATCGTCATCTGGGGCGGCAATCCGGCGGCGACCCAGGTGCATTTGATGGGGCTGATCTCCCAGGCGCGCAAGGCACGCGGGGCCAAGCTGGTGGTGGTCGATCCCTACCGCACCCCCACGGCGGAAAAGGCCGATCAGCATCTGATGCTCAAGCCGGGCACCGATGGCGCCTTGGCCTGCGCGGTGATGCATGTGCTGTTCCGCGACGGGTACGCCGATCGCGATTACATGGCGCGCTACACCCAGGATGCCGACCGGCTGGAAGCCCATGTGGCGACGCGCGGTCCGGCCTGGGCGTCCACGATTACCGGGCTGAGTGTGGCCGAGATCGAAACCTTCGCCGCCCTCTATGGCCGCACCAAGCGGGCCTTCCTGCGGCTGGGCTATGGCATGACCCGTAGCCGCAACGGCGCCGTCAATCTGCACGCCGTCAGTTGCTTGCCGGCCATCACCGGCGCCTGGGCGCATCCCGGCGGCGGCGCGGTGCAAAGCCTGTCCGGTGCGTTCGTCTTGGACCGCACCGTCATGGACGCGCTGGATATTCCCGAGCCCAAGGTGCGCATTCTGGACATGTGCGAGATCGGCCCGGTGCTGACCGGCGACGCAACGGCGTTGAAGAACGGCCCGCCGGTCACCGCCATGATCATCCAGAACAGCAACCCGGCCAATGTGGCGCCCGAGACCGGCTTGGTGTGGCAGGGCTTCGCTCGCGAGGATTTGTTCCTGGCGGTGCATGAACAGGTGATGACCACCACGGCGAAATTCGCCGACATCGTGCTGCCGGCGACCACCTTCCTGGAACATGCCGACCTTTATACCAGCTACGGCCACACCTTCCTGCAAGCGGCCAAGCCGGTGATCGCGCCGTTGGGCGAGGCCCGCTCCAATCACTGGGTGGTGGCGCAATTGGCGCAGCGGCTAGGGGCGCACCATGCCAGTTTCGAGATGGAGGAATGGGCGCTGGTGGATGCCTGCCTGACCGCCTCCAACCTGCCCGGCGCAGATGCGTTGCACGCCATGCGCTGGCTGGATTGTGCCCCCAGCTTCGAGCAGGCCCACTTCACCGATGGTTTCGGCCATGGCGGATTCTTCCGTTTCGCCCCGCAATGGGGCGAGCCCGCCATGCCGGCGCTGCCCGATCATTGGGACGTGGTGGAGGCCGCCAGCGACGACCACCCGTTCCGCCTGATCACGCCGCCATCGCGCCATTTCCTCAACACCAGTTTCAACGAGACCCCCAGCTCGCGCAAACAGGCGGGCCGGCCCACGGCATTGATCCACCATGACGACGCGGCCCGGCTGGGCATTGCGGCGGGGCAAAGGGTGCGGCTGGGCAACCGGCGCGGCTCGGTATTGCTGCACGCCCAGCCCACCGACGGCATTGCCCGCGGCGTGGTGGCGGTGGAGGGCGTTTGGGCCAATGAGGATTTCCTGGAAGGCATCGGCATCAACCGCCTGATCGGCAGCCAGCCCGTGGCTCCGGCAGGGGGCGGGGCCTTCCATGATTCAGCCGTCTGGCTGAAGGGGGAGGAAGAATGAGCAAGGCGCACATCGTCGTCATCGGCAACGAAAAGGGCGGCACCGGCAAATCCACCGTGTCCATGCATGTGATCGTCAGCCTGCTGGGCATGGGGCTGCGGGTGGGCTCCATCGACATCGACGCCCGTCAGGCGACCCTGACCCGCTATATCCAGAACCGGCAGGCGCGTAAGGATTTCGACGCCCTGGGCCTTCAGGTGCCCGATCATGTGGCGGTGCCGCCCACATCCGATCCCGCCGCCGACGAAGCCCGCCTGCTGGAAACCGTGGAGCGCATGAGCGCCACCCATGATGTGGTGGTGATGGATACCCCCGGCTCGGACCATTATTTGTCGCGGCTGGGTCATTCCTTCGCCGACACCCTGGTGACGCCGCTGAACGATTCCCTGGTGGATCTGGACGTGCTGGCCCGCGTGGACCCGCAGACCATGAAGATCATCCGCCCCAGCCATTACGCCGAGATGGTGTGGGACACCAAGAAGACCCGCGCCATGCGCGGTGAAAAGGCGGTGGTGGACTGGATCGTGCTGCGCAACCGTCTGGCCCATCTGGACGCGCGCAACAAGCAAAGCATGGAAAAGCTGCTGGCCGATTTGTCCAAGCGCATCGGTTTCCGCGTGGTGCCCGGTTTGGGCGAACGCGTCATCTACCGCTCCATGTTCCTGGAGGGTCTGACGCTGTTGGACTTACGCCACAAAATCCCCGGTTTCGAGTTGAGCATGAGCCATGTGGCCGCCCGCCAGGAATTGCGGGCCCTGGTGGAGGCTATCGGATTGGGCAAGGACTCGGGCGCGTCAACAAAGGATTGAACCAACTGTCCAGTGGACATAAGGTTTCATACCCCTAATGGCAGGGCGCATGTTAACGCGCGCTTTACCGCCAGGGGTCAAAGTTAAGGCGCTGAGGACGCCGCAAGGCGGCCCGGCCCAAATTTAGAAGGGATGCGACCAATGTCCGACGCGAACAATCTTACCCTGGCCGAGGAACAGGCTTTCCAGTTGTCCCGGGCCGCCATTGCTTTGGATAAGGCCAAGGCGGAGCGGACCGATACGGTTCAGCTGGTCTCGGCGTTGGAAAACAACCTGGAAGTCTGGATCGCCATGAAGGCGACCGTGGTCAGCGATGCCTGCCTGCTGCCCAAGGCGGTCAAGGATAACATCGCCCGTCTGGCCGGTTTCGTCGCCGAGCGCACCCTGCAGGGCGTTGATGTGATCAGCGAGAACACCATCGATTCCTTCATCAACATCAATTTGCAGATTTCGGAAGGCTTGCTGGAAGGCGCCGGCAAGTAATCTTTTTCAGATATTGTTGTCTGGGATTTGCGGCCCCCTCGCGGGGCCGTGTACCCTTTTTCATGCGTGGGAAAGCCTGATGGACGTCGAGCAAGAATTGCAATTGGGCCTTGTCGCCCATCGCGCCGGCGATCTGGGGCAAGCCGTCCGTCATTACCGCGCGGTGCTAAGCCATGACGGCGACAATGCCGACGCGCTGAACCTGATGAGTGTCATCGCCATGCAGGCGGGCGACATGTCCACGGCGGTCACTCTGGCCGCGCGCGCCACCATGCTGCGGCCCGATTGGTTTGGCGGCTGGATCAGCCTGGGCAACGCGTTGCAGGCCCAAGGGCGGCAGGCCGAGGCGGTGGATGCATTCCAAAAAGCGGTCACGCTGAGCCCGAGTTCTTGCGAGGCCTATGGCAATCTCGCCAGCGCGCTCAATCAATTGGGCCGCTTCGAGCAGGCCGCCGATGCGGCGGTGCAGGCCATCGTCATCAATGGCGGCATGGCCGAGGCGCACATCAATTTCGGCAACGCCTTGCTGGGCATGAACAGCCCGGGCGAGGCGCTGGAGGCCTTCCAGAAGGCCTTAGGGCTGCAGCCCGAGAATGTGGCCGCGTGGTGCAATGTGGGCATCGCCCAGGCCGCCTTGGGCGAGTATGCCGGTGCCGTGGCAGCGTGTGACCGCGCCATCGTGCTGGGCGACTTGGCGGAGGCTCATTATTGCCGTGGCGGTGCCTTATTGGCGCAAGGCCGGCTGGAAGACGCCCGTGTCGCCTTTGCGGCGGTGGTGCAGCGCGCTCCTGATCATTTGGACGCTTACAACAATCTGGCGGTGACGCTGGAGCGCATGGGCCGGCTGGACGAGGCCGTGGCCGTTCTGCGCGACGCCATCGCCAGTGCTCCCGAGGATTTCGATCTGCATCTCAATCTGGCCTTCGTCCTGCTGCGCAGCGGCCAGTACGAGGAAGGTTGGCGGGAATATGAATGGCGCTGGGGCGCCGCCCATTTCCGCCGGTTCCATCGCAGCTTCCCCATGCCCCTGTGGCATGGTGAGGATCTGGCCGGCAAGTCCATCCTGATCCATGCCGAACAAGGCTACGGCGACGCCCTGCAATTCTGCCGCTATGCCCCGCTGCTGGCGGCGCGCGGCGCCACGGTGACGCTGGAGTGCCGCAAGGATTTGTCCCGGCTGTTCGCCACCATGGCGGGGATCGCCGTGCTGGATCATGGCGCGCCGCTGGACGGTTTCGACTATGTCATTCCGCTCATGAGCCTGCCGTTCTGTTTCGGCACCACGCTGGAGACCGTCCCGGCCTCCATTCCCTATCTGTCGGTGCCCGCAGACGCGCGCGGCTTCCCCGACATCGCCGCCGCTCAAGGGCTGAAGGTGGGCTTCGTCTGGAGCGGCAGCGGCACGCGCGGCGACAATTCCTCGCGCTCTTGCGCCGCCGGCGATTTCGCGCCGCTGCTGGCGGTGCCGGGCTGCCGCTTCTTCTCGCTGCAAAAGGGCAAGGCGGATTCGTCCACGCTGGATTCGCGCCTGTTCACCGATATCGCCCCTCAATTGGGCGACTTCGCCGACACCGCCGCCGCCATCGCGGCGCTGGATCTGGTGATTACCGTGGACACGGCGGTGGCTCATCTGGCCGGCGCCTTGGGCAAGCCGGTCTGGGTGCTGCTGTCGCGCCCCAGCAACGCCTTCCTGTGGATGGAGGGGGGCACCGATTCGCCGTGGTATCCCACCGTCCGGCTGTTCCGCCAGCCGGTAGCCGGCGATTGGGCGGGTCTGTTTGCCGCCGTGCGGCAGGAATTGCTGGTGTTGGCCCATGCTGCGTGAAACGGCGAAAGCGGCCAACGAGGCCGACCAGTTCCTGGCCGACGTCATCAATAATGCCGATCTGGCGGCGCTGAACCGTAATGACGGCCAAGTGCCGGAAAGTCTGGTGGCCTTCCTGACCCAGGCGCTGCAAGCCGAGGACAATCTTCACCAATGGCATGAATTCGGTCGGACCTTAGGTTCCAACGGTTTGGTGCTGGCGGCGTTGGCGGCGTTTAATCGAGCCATCAAGGAAACCTCGGTGGCCATTCAAAAGGTTCCGGTCTATGCCGATCAGGTGGCGGTCGAACGCAGTCTGGGCCTGACTTGTGCCGCTGCCGCCGACCAGCGTGTCCTCCGCCGGCTGGCTGGTGAACCCGCCTTGCCCGAGAGCATGCCGGACATTGCCGAAGGCGAGTTGTCGGTCGTCTGCGTGCGCAGCGATGCAGCTCTGTATGGGCAATTGCTGGACGGGTTCACCTGCTCTCCTTTGCTCAATGACCCACTCCGCAATCCCCGGCTGACCAAGGACATGTTCCTTGATCCTACTTATGTGGGGACCACCGGTAGCGTGGAGGATTTCTCATTTTTCGTGGTCGACGAGGGCGGTCGCCCAATCGTGCAATGTGAATGTGACGTCATGGGCGACCGCTACATGGGGTGCCGCGAGGCGGGCATCGTGCTGACCGATTGCGTGGTGGCCTCGCCCTTGTTGGAGGCCGCGCAGGAACTGGCGCTTAAGCAATTGTTCCTGATGGCGGAATGGGCCGGGTGTTCCCAAGTCCTTATGGAGGTCAGCAATGAAGTTGCACCTTGTCCGCCGTTGCAGGCGTGTCTGCTTCAGCGCAAGGGGAACCGCGGCGAGGTCCTGAACGCCTGGATCGATTTGTCCCAATCGCCCGAGGAAATCGAGCGCGGCTATCGCGATGCTCACCGGCAAAGCCTGCGGTGGGGGCGCAAGCATGTGACCGTGCTTTCCACCATCGCCGGTTTGTCCACCGAACAAGCGATGGAGGCATACTTGGCCGTTCATGCCAAGGCTAGGCGTAATCCCGGCCTGCGCCGCGAGCGGCTGGAACAGTTGCTGACCGATGGTGCGCACGTCACCGTATATGCGGGGATATTCGAGGGCGAACCGTCATCGGTGCTGGTTTCCTCCCGCCATGGCACCACGACGTACTATATGGCCGCTGCGAAGGCGGACGTGGGCAACAAGCCGCTCAGCCATGTGCTGTTGCATCAAGCGGTGTTGGATGCCAAGGCCGAGGGCCAGAAGCGGTTCGATTTCGGCGTGCTGCATTCCGACGAACGTTGGTCGGCAAAGCTGCGGAACATCTCCCTGTATAAACGCGGCTATACCCGCAGCCTGGAACGCCGCAGCCTGCTCTGGCTGCCGGTGTGATCACCGCTTTTCCGCTATTGCACGAATTTTCAGGGACCTGCCACTCAGGTGCTTGAGTTGCATCCTAAAAAGAGGTAGGGTTCATACGTGCTGATGGGGTATCCCTCGCACCGAGCTTCTGAAGGGCCAGAAGGTCCGCTCCAGAAGAACGTAATTTAATCCAGAAAGGATTGTACCATGGGAAACGAAATCACCCTCGGCGCGGGCATGCGTACCAATCTTCTGTCCCTGCAGAAGACCGCCAGCCTCGTCGGTAAGACCAATAGCCGCCTGTCCACCGGCAACAAGGTTAACTCTGCCATTGACGACGCCGTTGCGTACTTCCAGGCGAAGAGCCTGACTGATCGCGCTAGCGATCTCGGCGGTCGTAAAGACGGCATCGATCAGGGCATCAGCAGCTTGACCACCGCTCTCGCCGGCATGGAGTCGGTGGAAAAGGTCATGGTGCAGATGAAAGGTGTTGTGCTGTCGGCTAAGTCGGCGACGGCCTCCGAGCGCGCCAGCCTGGGCGCTCAGCTGACCACCTTGGCCTATCAGATGAACTATCTGGCGAACGACGCGAGCTATCAGGGCCTTAATCTGGTGAACGCGACCGTCGCCAACCTGAAGGTGCAGTTCTCCGACAAGACCAATGCCGTCTTGCAGGTCGACGGCGCGGACGTCCGTATTTCCAGCGGCGTGGTGATGACTGCCTTCACCGGCAACGCCAGCTTTATCGCCCTGGAAATCACCAAGATCGCTGGCTTCTCCGGCTCTGTCGGTGCCGCTACGATCGCTGGCTTCTCGGATGTGTCCAACGCCGTGTCGCTGTTCGACGCCATGATCGAAATGTTCGACTCGGGCATCTCGTCGGTGCGTACCACCTCCAAGGCGCTGGGTGTGAACGTGGCTCTGTTGCAGGCCCGTTCGGACTTCTCCAAAGAGTATATCAACACCCTCACCGTCGGTGCCGGCAAGCTGACCCTTGCTGATCTGAACGAAGAAGGCGCCAATCTGGTGTCGCTGCAGACCCGTCAGCAGCTCGGCATCCAGGCTCTGTCCTTCGCCGGTCAGTCCGAACAGGGCGTGTTGTCGCTGCTCCGCTAAGCGACCGTATCGTGAAAAGGGGTGGAGACCTTCGGGTCTCCACCTTTTTTTTTGTGTGCGCCCAGCATGGGCGCATTCTTGCGGGTGCAAGTCCCGCCGTAAGCTGGTCACGGCGAGCGAAGTGAAGCGCAACTGCGGAAGGGCGACCGACCGTGGGGAGGAAGCGCGGGTCGAAGCTGCGGGCCGATGGACAAGAACCGGATGTGAGGCGCTGCCGACCTGGGCGAGCGGGCCCGAAACCGCGAAGCTCTCGTGAT
>JACMKT010000146.1 GCA_014380005.1 Rhodospirillales bacterium | reverse complement strand
GGCCGACTGGGTGCGTTCCGGTACGGCATCTTGGTGTTCTTGGTGCCCTTGGTGGTGAATAACGGCGGTGGGAAAGCGCTATGCCTGTCCGGGGTAATGGTGTGGGCTTGGCAAGCCTCCCCGCTAATCCGTGATGAACCAAAAGAAAACGCCCCCGCTCAAAAAACGGGGGCGCTTTGTGCAGGCCGGCGGCTATCTCAGCGCCAGTTGACGCGGTCGAAGATGCGCACCGCCTCGGCGGAGTTTTCGCCCAGCATGGCGACGTTGATGTCCTCGCCCTTGAACTTGCCCCAGGCGGCCACCGTGGGTGACAGCTTGGCGCTGGGCAGGACCGGGAACTCGTTATTGGCTTCGGCGAACATCTTCTGGGCATCGGCGCCGGACAGGAACTCCAGCAGCTTGACCGCTTCCGCCTTGTGCTTGGCCGAGGCGGCAACGCCCGCACCCGCCACGTTCATGTGAGCGCCCCTGCCTTGTTGGTTGGGAAACGCGATGCCCACCTTGGCGGCGGCGTCGCGTTCCTCGGCCTTATCCGAGGTTTGCATGCCGCCGTAATAATAGGTGTTGGCGATGGCGATGTCGCACTGGCCGGCGGCCACGGCGTTGATCTGGTCGCGGTCGCCGCCCTGGGGCTTGCGGGCCATGTTGTCGACGATGCCCTTGGCCCATGCCTCGGCCTTGGCCGGCCCAACGACGGCGATCAGGCCGCCCAGCAGGGACTGGTTATAGGCCGAGGACGAACTGCGCACGCAGATGCGGCCCTTCCATTTGGGGTCGGCCAGATCCTCATAGGTGGTGATGTCGGTGGGCTTGACCCGGTCCTTGGCGAAGAACACCACGCGGGCACGGGCCGACAGGCCGAACCAATAGCCCTGGGGATCGCGATAGGCGGCGGGGATGTTCTTGGTCAGCTCGGCGGATTCGGTGGGCTGCAGCACACCGGCCACGCGCGCCTTGTGCAAATGCACCACGTCGGTGGTGATGAACAGATCGGCGGGGCTGTCCTTACCCTCGGTCTTCAGGCGCTCCAGCAACTGGTCCTCGCCGGCGGACAGCAGATTGACCTTCACGCCGGTCTTCTTGGTGAACTCGTCCAGCACCGGCTTCAGCAGGTGATCTTTGCGGGCGGAATAGACATTCACTTCAGCGGCATTGGCCGCACCGGCGCCCAGAAGGGCGGCCAGGGCAACACTGGTAAAACGCAGGGCGAGACGCATGGCTGGGGGCCTTTCCTAGGACAATGCTAATGCGAGTGACTTTCAGTTGCCTTCCGAATTAGCACAATTCGCGTAGGGGTAAAAGCGATTTAGCGGGCTTCGGCGGGATAGACGAACACCTGCGAGGCATCGACGGCGAGACTCAACCGCTCGCCTTCCGCCGGCATGGCTCCGCGTGCCAGCCGCACATGGACGTGGTGGGGGGCATGGCCCGGCGCGTCCACCTTCAGGTGCAGCAGGCTGCTGCGGCCCAGCAGGCGGGCGGTGCGCACCATGGCGATGCCGTCGGCGGCGGACGTGACGGCAATGGCTTCGGGCCGCACCAGCACTTCGGCCGCCATGCCGTCGCCCAGGCCGGGGGCGGGGAAAGTGCCCAGAGGGGTCGCCACCATGCCGCCTTGGGCGCGCACGGCAAACACGTTGACCTCGCCGAAGAACGAGGCGACGAACGGGTCCACCGGGCGGTCATACAGGGCCGCCGGGCTGTCCAGCTGGATGATGCGGCCATTCCGCATGACGGCGATGCGGTCGGCCATGAACATGGCTTCCTCGGGGTCGTGGGTGACCATCAAGGTCGCCACCCGCGTGGTCTTCAGCACGTGCAGGGTCTCGTCGCGGATTTGGTCGCGCAGGCGCTTGTCCAGGCCCGAGAACGGTTCGTCCAGCAGCATCAGGCGCGGTTCGGGGGCCAGGGCGCGGGCCAGCCCGACGCGCTGCTGCTGGCCGCCGGACAATTGGTGCGGCCATGCCTCGGCGTAATCGGCCATGCCCACCTGGGTCAGCATCTCCAGCGCGCGGGCATGCCGCCGCGCCTTGGGCTGGGCGGTCAGGCCGAATTCCACATTGCCGGTCACGTTCAGATGGGGGAACAGGGCGTAATCCTGGAACAGGAAGCCCACATGGCGGTCCTCGGGCGGCAAATGGATGCCGTCGCCCGAAACCAGTCTGCCGTTGAGCAACACCCGGCCATGGCGCGCCGTCTCCAGCCCGGCGGCAATGCGCAACGTGGTGGTTTTGCCGCAGCCCGAAGGACCCAGCAGGCAAACCAATTCCCCAGGCCCCACATCCAAGGAGACATTCTTGACCACCGGCTGGTCGTCATAGAAATGGGTGAGATCCTGCAGCACCAGACCCATGGTGGTTTCATCTTTCATGCGGAATCTCCGGGCCGCGACTTGGTGATGGCCCGGCTGAGCAGCACCACCGGCAACAGGCCCACCAGAACGATGGCCAAAGCGGGCATGGCGGCATCAGCCAAGCGCTCGTCCGAGGCCAGGGTGAAGGTGCGTGTGGCCAGGGTGTCGAAATTGAACGGGCGGATGATCAGCGTCGCCGGCAGTTCCTTCATTACATCCACGAAGACCAGCAGGGCGGCGGACAGCAGGCTGCCCCGGATGATGGGGATGTGGACGCGGCGCAGGGTGGCAAGGCTGCCCAGGCCCAGGGTGCGGGCAGCCGCCTCCATGGATGGCGTCACCTTGTGCAGGCTGGCTTCCACCGTGTTGGTGGAGACGGCGAGGAAGCGCACCAGATAGGCATAGACCAGGGCGGCGACGCTGCCGGTCAGCAGCAGGCCGGGCGAGACGCCGAACCATTGCTCGACCATGCTCGACACCATTTTGTCCAAGGCGGTCAGTGGCACCAGTGTGCCCACGGCGATGACCGAGCCGGGAATGGCGTAACCCAGCGAGGCCAAGCGGACGGCGCCCTTGACCAGCTTGGTCGGGTGCAGGCGCTGGGCATAGGCCAGCAGCACGGCGATGCTGACCGCCGCGGCCCCGGCGGCTGCGGCCAGCAGCAGCGAGTTGCGCGCCAGTGCCGGGAAGTCGTCGGTCACGGTGGAACTGCCCATGGCCCATGCGGTCAGCATGGCGGCAGGCAAGGCGAAGCCCAACATCACCGGGGCCAAGCAGAAGGCCAGCGCCAGGACGGCCTTGAACCCGGTCAGCGGCAGGCGCGGCAGCGAGCGGTAGCGGTTGGTGGTGTGATGGCCCTTGGCGGCACCGCGCGACCGGCGCTCCACCAGGATCAGCACCAGCACGAACACCATGAGCAACGCGCCCAATTGGGCCGCCACCGCCGGCTGGCCCATGCCCAGCCATGTGCGGTAGATGCCGGTGGCGAAGGTGTCCACGGCGAAATAATGCACGGTGCCGAAATCGTTGAGCGTTTCCATCAGCGCCAAGGCGATGCCGGCGGCGATGGAGGGCCGTGCCAAAGGCAGCGCCACTTTCAGGAAGGCGCGCCACGGACGGCAGCCCAGGGTGCGGCTGGCCTCCATGACGCAGACGGATTGCTCCAGAAAGGCCGACCGCGCCAGGATGTAGACGTAAGGGTACAGCACGGCGGTCATCACCAGGATGGCGCCGCCCAGGGACCGCACCTCGGGGAACCAGTAATCCCGCGCCGAGTGCCAGCCGAACAAAGCGCGCAAACCGCCTTGCACCGGCCCGGCGAAATCCAGCAGGCCGGTATAGGTGTAGGCGACCACATAGGCCGGCATGGCCATGGGCAGCAGCAGCACCCACTCAAGGGTGCGGCTGCCGGGGAAGCGGCACATGGTCACCAACCACGCGGTGCCGACGCCGCCGATACCGACGCCGAACCCCACACCGGCCATCAGCCACAGGGAATTGGCGATGTAGGACGGCAGCACCGTGGTGGCCAGATGGGACCACACCCCGCCCGACGGCACGAACACATTGGCCGCCACCGACAGAACCGGCAGCGCCACCAGCAGCGCCAGCACCAGCACGGTAATTTCCCAGCCGCTGAGGCGGAAAAGACCACTCAATGTTTGTGGGATTTTCCGCCGCAAAGACTGCGCCGGCGGGGGAAGGGCGGGCATGGGGACTCGTGAATCAAGGCAAGGGGCGTCGCAAGCGGCAAATCTATTGCAAACGATTGTCACTGGCAATCGCCCATTGGCGGATGGAGTCGTGCTTCCTGCCCCTTCGGACTGGAAAGATGGCGGCTTCCGTATTAAGAAGGCTTTTCCCGACCCAACCTTGCAGGGATCGCCCGTGAAAGCCGCCGTCATCGTCTTCCCCGGCTCCAACTGTGACCGCGATGTCGCGGTGGCGCTTGAAGCCAGCATGGGAGCCAAGCCGCATATGGTTTGGCACCGCGACACCGATTTGCCCGCCGTCGATCTGATCGTCGTGCCCGGCGGATTCTCCTATGGCGACTATCTGCGCTGCGGCGCCATGGCGGCGAATTCGCCGATCATGAAAGAGGTCAAGGCCCGCGCCGCCAAGGGAACCCGCGTTCTGGGCATCTGCAACGGCTTCCAGGTCCTGACCGAGGCGGGCCTGCTGCCGGGTGTGCTCATGCGCAATACCGGCCTCAAATTCATCTGCAAGGATGTTTATTTGAAGGTCGAGAACGACCGCACGGATTTCTGCCGCTACTATCGGTCGGGCGACGTTGTGCGCTTCCCCATCGCCCATGCCGAAGGCAATTACTTCGTCGAGCCGCACACCTTCCGCGAAATGGAAGATAACGGCCAGATCGCCTTCCGCTATGCGTCCAAGGACGGCAAGGTCGATGCGTCGTCGAACCCCAACGGGTCGCTGGGCAATGTGGCCGGCATCTACAACAACAAGTTCAACGTGCTGGGCCTGATGCCGCACCCCGAGCGTCTGGCCGAGGATCTCCTCGGCGGCGCCGACGGTAAGCTGATGTTCGATTCGCTGGTGGAGGCGCTGTCGTGAGCACCATTACTCAGGAAGTCATCGCCCAACACGGCATCAAGCCGGACGAATACAAGCTGATCCTTGAGATCATGGGCCGCGAGCCCAACATCACCGAGCTTGGCATCTTCTCGGTCATGTGGTCCGAGCATTGTTCGTACAAGTCCTCGAAGAAGTGGCTGAAGACCCTGCCGACCACGGCGCCGTGGGTCATCTGCGGTCCGGGCGAGAACGCCGGTATCATCGATATCGGTGATAACGACGCCATCGTGTTCAAGATGGAAAGCCACAACCACCCCAGCTTCATCGAACCCTATCAGGGGGCGGCGACCGGCGTGGGCGGCATTCTGCGCGACGTGTTCACCATGGGCGCGCGCCCCATCGCCAACATGAACGCCCTGCGCTTCGGTGATCCCAGCCACCCCAAAACCCGCCATCTGGTGGCGGGCGTGGTGGCCGGCATCGGCGGTTACGGCAATTGCGTCGGCGTCCCCACCGTGGGCGGCGAGACCAATTTCCACAGCTCCTATAACGGCAACAATCTGGTCAACGCCATGACCGTGGGCCTTGCCGCCAAGGACAACATCTTCTATTCGGCGGCTGCCGGCGTGGGCAACCACGTGGTCTATTTCGGTTCGAAGACCGGCCGCGACGGCATCCACGGCGCCACCATGGCGTCGGCGGAGTTCGACGAAAACTCGGAAGAGAAGCGTCCCACCGTCCAGGTCGGCGACCCCTTCACCGAGAAGCTGCTGATCGAAGCCTGCCTGGAGCTGATGGCGACTGATGTGATCGTCGCCATTCAGGACATGGGCGCCGCCGGCCTGACCTCGTCGTCCTTCGAGATGGCGTCCAAGGGCGGTTTGGGTGTGGAGCTTGACCTGGATTCCGTGCCCATGCGCGAAGAGAACATGAGCGCCTACGAGATCATGCTGTCCGAATCCCAGGAACGCATGCTGATGATCCTGAAGCCGGGCAAGGAAGACATTGCCAAGGCCATCATGGACAAGTGGGAGCTGGACTTCGCCGTCATCGGCACCCTGACCGACACCGGCCGCATGGTGCTGAAGCGCCATGGCGAAGTGGTGGCCGATCTGCCCATCGACCCGCTGGCCCAAGCCTCGCCCGAATACGACCGCCCCTGGGTGGCCCCGGCCAAGCTGCCGGTCATCGACGCCACCGACGTCGAGGCCAAGTGCCCGGCGGAAGTGCTGAAGACCCTGCTGGCCTGCCCGGATCTGGCCTCCAAGCGCTGGATTTACCAGCAATATGACCACATGGTCATGGGTGACACCGTGCAGCGTCCCGGTGGCGATGCCGCCGTGGTGCGCATCCATGGCAGCGACAAGGCCGTGGCCATCACCACCGATTGCACCCCGCGCTATTGTCAGGCCGACCCGCACGAGGGTGGCCGTCAGGCGGTGGCCGAGGCCTATCGCAATCTGTCGGCCACCGGCGCTTTGCCGCTGGCGGTCACCGACAATCTGAACTTCGGCAACCCGGAAAAGCCCGAGATCATGGGCCAGATCGTGGAGGCCATCCGTGGCATGGGCGAAGCCTGCCGCGATCTGGACTTCCCGGTCGTGTCCGGCAACGTGTCGCTGTACAACGAAACCCAGGGCACCGCCATCCAGCCGACCCCGGCCATTGGCGCCGTGGGCTTGCTGGCCGACGTGAACAAGCACATGACCCTGGCGTTCAAATCCTCGGGCAGCAACATCGTGCTGCTGGGCGAGACCAAAGGCTGGCTGGGTGCGTCTTTGTACCTGCGCGAAATCTGTGGCCGCGAAGAAGGCGCCCCGCCGCCGGTGGCGCTGCACCGCGAACGCCGCAAGGGCGAACTGGTGCGTCAACTGATCGGCGACGGTCTGGTCAAGGCCTGCCACGACGTCTCCGACGGCGGTCTGCTGGTGGCCGTGGCGGAAATGTCCTTGGCCTCCGCCGACCGCATCGGCGCCGCCTTGGAAGCCCCGACCACCCTGCCGCTGCACGCGTGGTGCTTCGGTGAGGATCAGGGCCGCTATGTGCTGGAAGTCTCCGACGACAATCTGGTCACCGTGCTGGAAGCCGCTGCCTTGCGTGAAGTGGGCGCCCGTGTCATCGGCAAGACCGGCGGCCACGTCATCAGCGTCGGTGGCCGTGCCGCCATCGTGGACGAACTGAAGGCGGCCAACGAAGGCTGGCTGCCGGGGTTCATGGGTGCGGAGATGTCGGGGCACTAATTGTCCTGAAGTGACGAACAGGGGCACCGGTCTTTCCAGGCCGGTGCCCTTTTTGTTGGAGTGCCCATGAACACCGCCACCACCGTCCGCACCGGAGCCCTTGCCGCCCTTGGCGCTTTCCTGTGCTGGGGCGTGTTCGGCATCTATTTCAAAGCCCTGGCCGATATCCCCGCGCTGGAAGTGTTGGCCCACCGTGTCCTGGGCGGTGCGGTGTTCGCCCTGGTCTTGCAGGCTGCTTTGGGCGGGGTGGGTGAAATCCGTCGGGTGTTGTGTTCCCGCCGCTTGGTGCTGGGCCTTGCTGCCTCGGCGCTGGCTATCGTGGTCAATTGGGGCGCCTTCATCTGGGCGGTGACCCATGGCCGGGCGCTGGAAGGCAGTCTGGGCTACTTCATCTATCCGCTCATGTCCGTGCTGTTCGCCCGCCTGTTCCTGGGCGAGCACATGTCGTTACGCCAAGGCGCGGCGGTCATGCTGGTGGCGGTGGGCGTGGGCTGGCAGGTGTGGCGCGGCGACGGCGTGCCGTGGCTGGCCCTGGTGGTGGCGGTTAGTTTTTGTGCCTATGGTCTGCTGCGCAAGGCTATCCCGGTTCAGGCCCTGTCCGGCCTGTTCGTGGAAACCGTGCTGCTGGCGCCGCTGGCAATGGCCTATCTGGTCTGGCAGGGCGGCGGCGTGGCGCCTGAGGTGGCGGTCACTACCCAGGCCTTGCTGGCGGTGGCGGGGCCGGTCACGGCGGTGCCGCTGGTGCTGTTCGCCTTTGGCGCCCGGCGCCTGCGGGCGTCCACCTTGGGGCTGATGATGTACGTCAACCCCACCATTCAGATGCTGGTGGCCGTCTTCCTGTTCGGCGAGGCCTTCACAACCGCCCATGGCGTAACCTTCGCCGCCATCTGGTGCGGGCTGGCGCTGTATTCCTGGCCGCGCGGCACCTGATAGGTGAATTGTTAGCTTGGCAGTAAAAACGTTGGCATTTATGTTCCTCCATTGGTTTGTGGAGGAGAGCATGAGTTTGCTGAAGCATGTGGCGGGTGTCTCGTTGTTGCTGGTGCTGGTGTTGGCGTTGTCCGGTTGTGCGCGGGGGCCGTTCAATACGCTCACCCAGCCGCTGCCGCCGCAGATGATCGAATCCAAGGGGGGCATCACGCTGATCAATACGGGCGAGATCGACGGCACGAATTACACGCTGTTGACCACCCTGCGCATGTTTCCCAGCGCGGACAAGGTGGCTTTGTGCGGCGCCGCTCGGGTGTTGTCGACCAAGGATGTCAGCGCCCGCCTGCGTGAGGGCATGGAAATGGAGCGCTCCACCTTGACGCTGACGCGCAAGCCGGATGCCGTCAAGCTGGTGGTGTCGCCGCGCTTCATCCCCGTGGCGGACGAGCCGCGCACGGAGGAAGGCAAGGCGCCCTCCTTGAAGATGTCCGAGCTTGGCGGTCAGCAGGGCGGGTGCGTGGTGACCAATTCGCCGTGGCAAGAGCAATGGAGCAATCTGCAATTCTCCCCCGCCTTGGCGTTGTTCGTGCACGATACCCGCAAGCGGCAGCAGACGGTCGTAGGCCCTTCCGGGGAGGCGCGGTGACATGCGGCTTCGTGTCCTCCTCGCCGCAATCTCGCTCGCCTTACTTTCGGGCTGTGCGAATAAGCCAACCAAATCATCAAACAACCCCACTTTGACGTACCGGCCGGCGCAGATAGTGGGCGCAATGCAGGGCGACACCATTGAAGTCATGCCAGGGACCATCAACGATAAGCGTGTTACGGCCATAAGCGTCGTCCGCGCCGTTGAAGAGAATGGGCGGCTGGGACTTTGCGGCGCCCTCCTGCTTGCCGCGCCCAATGAGGATATTCTTCGGCAATTGGAAGATTACGCGGCGGATGCCAATTCAGAACTTTCTGTAGGCGAAGTGTCCCCTGTGGCGATTCCGCCCCGGTTCATGCACTTCGAAAAACGAGTGGTGCCCAGCGGCATGTTAGAGGCTAAGGACGTTGATTTCAGTGCACTGGAGGGCTTCTGCGTGGTTACCGAGATACCGTGGCGTGCGGACTTCCGATCCAAAAACCAGCTCAACCTGCGTAAGACCACGTACAGGCAGGGATACACTTCCATGCCCATATACGTGCCGCAGCCGCGGCGGCGTTAGCGCTGGCCTTCCGGGATTGTCCCTTTGCGACGGAACGCGGTTCGGGGCACTATGGCGCTCCGCCACCGCGACCCCGAAAAGGAGAGTTCCCCCATGGCCATGGAAGCCAGTGTTATCGAGCAGATGATCAAGGAGGCATTTCCCGACGCCAAGGTGCTGATCGAGGATTTGCGCGGCGACGGCGACCATTACTCGGCGCTGGTGGTGTCCGAGGCGTTCAAGGGTAAAAGCCGGGTGCAGCAGCACCAGATGGTCTATGGCGCCCTTCAGGGCAAGATGGGTGGCGAGCTGCACGCCCTGGCGCTGCAGACCACCACGCCGGAAAACGCGCCCGATTGGGCCAAGGCTTAACGGGCGTCAAGGTAAGCCCCAGGCCGCTGGCGCAGCAATGTTGCACAGCGGGCCGCCGCGGCTTAGATTGAACTCATTCCAATTCTCCCCCACTCTGAAGGCCGATCCATGAGCAACCCCGTCTTCGAGCGCATCAAGCAGGACCTCACCGAGAACGACGTCGTTCTCTACATGAAGGGCACTCCCATGTTCCCGCAATGTGGCTTCTCCGCCGCTGTGGTGCAGGTGCTGACCGATCATGGCGTCAAGTTCAAGGGCATCGACATCCTGGTCGATCCCTCGCTTCGCGATGGCATTAAGCAGTTCACCAACTGGCCGACCCTGCCCCAGCTTTACGTGAAGGGCGAATTCGTCGGCGGCTGCGACATCGTGCGCGAGATGGCCGGCAATGGCGAACTGAAGGCCCTGTTGGCCGACAAGGGCGTCGCCACCGCCTAAGGGCCGGTGTGCTGAGATGAAAGGGGCCGCTTCCGCGAGGGGGCGGCCCTTTTTGTTGCGCAAGGCTTGGCGTGCTATTCGACAAACGACGTCGGTGGTTGTTGTGAGCGACGCTCGGTGATGATTTGCAATCAAAAGAATTGCATGTTGAAATTATATAACCTTAGGGTGTTCCGCCCCGAATGGGCTGTTGGCGTTGGTTTTTCTTGGAGGAAGAAATGAGTCAAGCTGCTCTGTATCATTACAAAATAACGGGAGAGCGTAAATCAAGAATATTCGGAAGTGATTTGCATGAGGTTCAGTTTTTGCGTTATACGCCAAGTGGTTCAATGGTCGCAGAGGGAGTGATATTTGTCGATGATGATGGGATCAGTCATATTAAAAAATTTAGGCCGGCCGATCACCCGTATTTTCGCTATGAGTATTTTAAAGGGGAGGGCGTTACCCATATTCTCGAGGACCACATTCGCTAAACTCCCAAACGCAAAACGCCCCGGACCTTGCGGGCCGGGGCGTTCCGTTTCGAAACCGTCGCGCTGATTAGCGCGAGTAGAATTCGATGACCAAATTCGGTTCCATCTGGACCGGGTAGGGAACATCGGCCAGCTTGGGGGCGCGGATGAACTTGCCCTTCAGGTCCTTCATATCGACTTCCAGATAGTCGGGAATGTCGCGCTCGCTCGAGGCAGTCGCCTCGATGACGATGGCGAGGTCACGGGACTTCTGCTTGATGCTGACAACGTCGCCGTCCTTGATCTGGTAGGACGAGATGTTGACGCGCTTGCCGTTGACCTGAACGTGACCGTGGTTGACGATCTGACGGGCCTGGAACGGCGAGACGGCGAACTTCATGCGGTAGACGACCGCATCCAGGCGGCGCTCCAGCAGCTCGATCAGGTTCTCGGAGGTGTCGCCACGGCGGCGCACGGCCTCGTCATAGAGCTTGCGGAACTGCTTTTCCGAGATGTTGCCGTAATAGCCCTTGAGCTTCTGCTTGGCCATCAGCTGGGTGCCGAAGTCCGAAGCCTTCTTGCGGCGGGCGCCATGCTGGCCGGGGGGATTTTCCTTACCGCGAGCCAGCGGGCTTTTGCCACGGCCCCAGAGGTTGACGCCCAGGCGGCGATTAATCTTAAACTTGGATTCAGCGCGCTTCGTCATAGCGATGTCCTTTGTCCCGGCTATTTACCGGTGGTTTGTCCCGATAGTCCCTACCCGGCAAGCCGGAGGCGTGGTGATCGCGTACGTCACCAATCATTCTCGGAAATGAAGCGGTGCTTATAGGCAGGAGGGAGGCGGGAGTCAATTGTTTTTGCCCTCAGGCGGCGGGCGCTCGCTCCGCTCGCTTGCCTCACGCTCGCATAAGCTCGCGGGCCCTCAATGGGCCAGTCCCTCGCTTCGCTCGCTCCGTCACACAGACTGCCCGGCCACCCAGCCGCTGGACCAAGCCCATTGGAAATTGTAACCACCCAGCCAGCCGGTCACGTCCACCGCCTCGCCGATGAAGTACAGGCCGGGGCGGGGTTTGGCTTCCATGGTTTTGGACGACAGGAATTGGGTGTCCACGCCGCCCAGGGTCACTTCGGCGGTGCGGAAGCCTTCGGTGCCGGCGGGCTTGACGGTCAGGGCGTTGACCATGCGGCCCAACTCGCCCAAGGCCTTGTTGGTTGTGTCGGCCAGCTTCCATTCCAGCAGATCGGCGCGCTCAACCAAACCCTCGGCCAGACGGGCGGGCAGCAATTCGGCCAGCACGGTCTTGGCTTCGGCCCTGGGGCGGCTGGCCTTGCGGTCGATCAGGAAGGCGGTGACGTCGGTGCCAGGCTTCAAATTGACGACGATCTCCTGACCCTCGCGCCAGAAGGACGAGATTTGCAGGATGGCCGGGCCGGACAGGCCGCGATGGGTGAACAGCACGGCCTCGGCAAATTTCGTCTTGCCGCAGCTGACCACCGCATCCACGGCGATGCCGGTCAGGCGGCTCATGAAGGCCAGATCGTCGGCGGTGAAGGTCAGCGGCACCAGGGCCGGGCGCACCTCGGTGATGCCCATGCCGTGGCGTTTTGCCAGATGATGGGCGAAGGCGGTGGCGCCCATCTTGGGGATGGACAGGCCGCCGGTGGCGACGATGACGGCGCGGGCGGAGAAATCGCCGGCATCGGACATGACCACATAGGGGCCATCGCCAGACACGTCTTCCACCTTCACGCCGCACTTTATATCTACCGACCCGGCGCCGCATTCGGCCATCAGCATGTTGACGATGTGGGCCGAGGTCTCGTCGCAGAACAACTGGCCCAACTCGCGCTCGTGGAAGGCGATGCGGTAGCGCGTCACCATCTCGATGAAATCGGTCTGGGTGTAGCGCTTCAACGCGGATTTGGCGAAGTGCGGGTTGGCGGACACATAGCGGTCGGCAGTGGCTTGGCGGTTGGTGAAATTGCACCGCCCGCCGCCCGAGATCAGAATCTTGACCCCAGGCTTTTCGTTGTGGTCGAGCACGAGGACGCGGCGGCCGCGTTGGCCGGCGGTTGCTGCGGCCATCAGCCCGGCGGCGCCGGCGCCAATGACGATGACGTCGTAAGTTTCGTAAGACATGGGGCGGGTTATAGCCCGAATTAGTCCATGCTCGCCATGGCTTTGCCATAGGGGATGAAGAAGCCGAAAATGGCGCCTTCGCCCTCGACGCCGCCGACCCAGATGCTGCCGCCCAGGCGCTCGACGATGCTGCGCGAGATGGCGAGGCCCAGGCCGGTGCCCTGGGGTTTGGAGGTCAGGGTGTCGCCCACCTGCTGGAACTTCTCGAACACCATCTGGCGGGCCCATTCGGGGATGCCGGGGCCGTTGTCTTCCACGGTGATTTCCACGCCGTCCTTGTTGCCGCTCATGCTGACGCGGACCCATCCGGTGCCGGGCTGGACGAATTTCACCGAATTGGACAGAAGGTTGATGACCACCTGCATCAGCTTGTCGCGGTCGCTCCACAGGGGCGGCAAATCGGTCAGCGCCATCTCCAGCTTGACCCGCTTGTCGTCGAACAGGCCGCGCGTGGCGGCCACCGCGTCTTCCACGATCTGGCGCGGCGGGCAATCGCCCCAATCCCACGCCATGCGGCCGGATTCGATCTTGGCGATGTCCAGGACCTGATTGATCAGCCGGGTCAGGCGCTCGCTTTCCTTGATGATGATGGAGAGGAATTCCAGCCGTTGGGCTTCCTCGATCCCTGGATTGTCGAACAGGATTTCCGAGAACGAGCGGATGGAGGTCAGCGGCGTGCGCAATTCATGGGTCACCGTGCTCATGAAATCGTCCTTGAGCCGGTCCAGTTCCTTCAGCCGTTCATTGGCCGCCTTCAACTCGTTGGTGGCGGCCTCCAGCTTTTGGGAATAGGCGATGACCTGACTGGCCTCGTCCAGGATTTCCATGACTTCGTCCAGACCGACCACCTCGCCCTTGGCGACGGAGGCGACCATGACGCGGGCCGATGCGGTGCCGATGGCGCCGGCCAGCAGGCGTTCGGCGAAATCCACCAATTCGGAATCGGCCTGACGCAGGGTCTTGAGGTCCAGGCCGCGGTCCTTGGCCCAGCCGGAAAACGCCCGCAGCGCCCGCTCGCGGCCCACGAAGCGCACGGCCAGGGCGATCAGTTCTTCCACTTCGGCGGTGCCGCGCCAGAAACGCTGGTGCTCGCCCTCGGCGGGAGTGCGCAGGGCGTCCACGAACAGGGCCGCCTGGATGCGCTCGATGGCGCTTTGATTGGTCAGCAGGGACACGCCGATATAGGCGCCCAGATTGGCGATCAGGCTCCAGATCAGGGAATGGGTGACCGGTTCCAGCCCGCTTAGGCCGAATAGGGCGTAGGGCCGCAGCAAATCCAGCCCGAACATGCCGGAATCCACGAAGGCTTGGGGCAGCCAGCCCGAGCGGGCGAAGGACGGCAGCAGCAACGTGTACAGCCAGACCAGGAAGCCGGCGCTCAATCCGGCCAGGGCGCCTTTTTCGGTGGCGCCCTTCCACAGGATGCCGCCGATCAGGGCAGGGGCGAATTGAGCGGCGGCGCAGAAGCTGACCAAGCCGATGGAGACCAGGGCATAAGAATCGCCGATCAGCCGCACATAGGCGTAACCCAGCAGCACCACGGCGACGATGGTCCAGCGCCGGATCGCCAGCAGCAGGCGCGAGAAATCCGAGCGCTGGGACAGGCCCAGCCAGCGGATGCGCAGCAGCACCGGCATGACCAGATCGTTGCAGACCATGGTGGCCAGGGCGATGGTCTCGACGATGACCATGCTGGCCGCCGCCGACAGGCCGCCGATGAAGGCGAACATGGCGATGCCCTCATGGCCGTTGACCAGGGGCAGGGCCAGCACGAACAGATCGCCGTTGACCGCTTGGCCCTCGAACACCAGCCGCCCGGCCAGGGCGATGGGCAGCACGAACAGATTGATGACGAACATATAAAGCGGGAACAGCCACACGGATTTCGCCACATGGCGTTCGTCCACGTTTTCCACCACGCTCATCTGGAATTGGCGCGGCAGGCAGACGATGACCAGCATGGACAGGATGGTCAGCGCCACCCAATCGCCGTACGCCCCGGCGGTGGGAATGGTAAATAGCTTGCGGATTTCGGGATTGGCGGCGGCCTTGGTGAACAGATCGCCGAAGCCGCCGAACAGCCCGAAGGTGACGAAGGCGCCCACCGCCACGAAGGCCACCAGCTTGACCACGGATTCGAAGGCGATGGCCAGCACCATGCCCTCGTGATGTTCCGAGGCGTCGATGTGCCGCGTGCCGAACAGGATGGCGAAGGCGGCCAGGGACAACGACACCAGCAGCACGGTGTCGCCCAGGATGGGCACCGGCGGGCCGCCCTGCAGATCGGGCCAGTTCAGCAGCACGGTGAAGGTGGTGGAGACCGCTTTCAGCTGCAGCGAGATGTACGGCATGATCCCTACCACGGCGATGATGGTGACCAGACCGCCCAATTTGGCGCTTTTGCCGTAACGGGCCGAGATGAAATCGGCGATGGAGGTGATGCGGTGGGCCTTGCCGATGCGCACCATCTTGGCCAGCACCACGCCCGACAGCGCCGCCATCAGGGTGGGGCCCAGATAGATGGGCAGGAAGCCGATGCCGGTGGTGGCAGCGCGCCCGACGCTGCCATAGAAGGTCCAGCTGGTGTGGTAGACGGCGATGGACAGGGCGTAGGTGAACGGATTGGCGATCAGCGAGCGGCCCTTTTCCGCGGCTCGGTCGCCGATCCAGGCGATGGCGAACAGCAGCAGCAGATAGGCGAAGGAAATGGCGGCGACCATGGTGCTGGTCAGCATGCCTTCAGCCCTCCTCTCCGCGGGAGCGTTCGACCACCAGCGCCATGACGCAGATCAGCGCCAGCCAACTGCCGAACAGCCACAGGTAAAGCAGCGGGATGCCCCACACCATGACGTCCTTGGACGCCACCGCCAGCAAGGGCGGCATGAACAGCATCAGCCCCAGCAGGAAGGCGGCGGCCAGCCGTTCCTTGCGGCCGCTGGGATGGGCGAGACGGAGGCCGTTGGGGCGCCGGCCCATGTCACAGGCCTCCGCTAAGGGCCGATTGGGCCGCCACCGCCTCGTCCAGGGTGTGGATGCCGCGTTGGGCCAGCAGCTCCATCAGGCGCACCCAGATTTCGGCGGTGGTCATGGCGTCGCTCAGGGCCGAGTGATTGAGATCCACCGCCACGCCCAACCGCCCGGCCAAGGCGGTCAGGGACGGGTCGGCATTGGGTTCGGCCACCAAGGACAGCAGCAGGGTGTCCAGCACCGGATTGGTCAAGGCGATGCCGGTTTGGTCGCGCTTGGCATCCAGGAAGCTGAGGTCGAAGGCGGCGTTGTGGCCCACCAGAACCCCGTCGCCCACCAAATCCTTGAACTGGCGCAGCACCACCTCCAGCGGCGGTTTGCCCCTGACCATCTGGTCGGTGATGCCGTGGAAGCGGATGCTGTCGATTGGAATGGGGCGGCCCGGATTGACCACGCGCTCGAAGCCCTCGGCGGTGAGCACCCTGCCATGTTCCACCTTGACTGCGCCCAATTGAACGATCTCGTTCTCGCTGGGCTTCAGGCCGGTGGTTTCGGTGTCGAACACCACGAAGGTCAGTTCGGATAGCAGGCGCTGGCCCAGTCTGCCGGTGTCGGAATGGGCGCGCATGATGGCGGAATCGTGGAATTCGGGCCGGCTGAACAGGGGCGGTTCGTCGGGCAGGAATTGCTGGCGCACCGGGGCGGGCAGGGGGATGCGCAGAACGGTGGTGCCGTTGGCGAGTTTCTGGCTCCACGGTTCGCAATTGTGGCGGTCCAGCACGTCGCGCACGCTTTGGCCGCCCTCCAGCGGACGGTCCAGCCATGTCTCGATGACCGAGGATTGCACCGGATCGCCCACCCAGGCCACGTCCAGGGTGACGTAGTGGTCGGACAGCAGGACTTCCAGATCGAAGCTTTTGCGCCCGGTGATTTCGGCCAGTCCGGTGACCAGACCCCGCAAGGCCAGCAGCAGGGCGCGGCTGTCGCCGTGCAGCCATAGGGGAATGCCCACCATGGTCAGGATCAGGCCCGAGCGGGCGGCCTCGCGCGCTAGGCAGTTGAACAAATCCTGGGAGTGCAGATCGGCCATGGTCCAGCGGGTGGCGACCTGACGGCGGAACTGGGTGTCCAGGGTTTCCAGCCGTACCGACAGCAGCCGGGCTTCCTCTGTCAGCACCTCGTCGAAAGCGGCCCGTTCCCGCGCCGCCATGCCGGGATAGGCGGTGATGACCTCTGCGGCGGCGCGCAGATTGGTGATGGGCTGGCGCAGCTCGCGGGCCAAGGCGCGGTGCAGCAGATTGTCCTGGGCCGCCTGCTCGGCCTCACGCGCGGGGTCGGTCAGGGTCAGCACATAGCCGGCGGGCGTGCCGTCGGGGCTGCGCACCAGCGCCATGCGGCCTTGGACCAGCCGGCAGGTATCGGGGGTGGCGCCGGCGAAGCTGACCCAGTCGGGGGAGCCGGTCAGACGAAGCTGTTCCAGGGCGTGCAGCACCGGCTCGCGGCTGAGCAGGGCGAAAAGCGGCTTGCCCGGCGCGGGGTGACCCAGCAGGCGGGCAGCGGCGGAATTGTGCTGCAAGATGCGGTGGTCGGGGCCGCACAGCACCATTCCTTCGGCCATGTCGCGCAGGATGACGTCCAGCCATGCGCGGTGGCGGGCGGCTTGGGCGGCGGCCTGGGCAAGGCGGTCGTCGGGATTGACCACCAGCGGGGCGGGCTTGGGCCGCTGTTCGCTTGCCCGCGACACTTGATCCAGCAGCCGGCCCAGCCATGCCACGGCCAGCGCCACGGCACCGCCGCCCAGCAAACCGGCGATGGTTGCCGCCGCCGGGCTGGCCGTGGACGGCAGATGGACAAGGACCTGAGCGGACGCCACGGCAAACAAACCCGTGACGGCGATCAGGAGGGCGACCCGCTTGCGCTCGGTCATCATGGCCCTCCGTTTTGGAAGGTGAAGCCGGGGGCGCCGGCGTTACGGCGCGCCGAGGAATTGACGCACCTTCTCGACCACGTCGCGGGTCGAGAAGGGTTTGGTGACGTATTCGTCGGCGCCCAGGGCCAGACCTTTCTCGCGCTCCACGTCGCGGCCCTTGGCGGTCAGCATGATGATCCGCACGTCGGACCATTCGGGATTGGCCCGGATGGTCTGGCAGACGTCATAGCCATCGCGCTTGGGCATCATCACGTCCAGCAGGACAAGGCCGGGTTTGGCTTGGCGAATGGATTCCAGTGCCTGTTCGCCGTCGCGGGCGACACGCACGTCATAGCCGACCTGCTTCAGCAGGAATTCGAGCGAAAGGACGATGTTGGGCTCATCGTCGACAACCAGAACCGATAGGGTCACGGTGCCGTACCTCCTGTCAGACGAGCCCTCTAATCGGGGCGCTTGAAAAGAAGCGTAACACCGTGTGAACCCACTGTCATGGGCGCCGGTCGGTCAATTGGTCGCGCTCGGCCAGAAGATGACTGACAACTCGCCAAAGTGCATAGGAATCAGCCGCATTGCCGGGCTTCAGATCCGCATGGGCCAGATTGTCCAGCAGGGTCAGATCGGCACGCGGCGCCATGC
Source organism: Rhodospirillales bacterium (assembly GCA_014380005.1). Classification (GTDB taxonomy): domain Bacteria; phylum Pseudomonadota; class Alphaproteobacteria; order Rhodospirillales; family Magnetospirillaceae; genus Magnetospirillum. The sequence continues at coordinate 3,129 of JACMKT010000146.1, read as the reverse complement.
GGGCAAGTGCGGCGCTTTCCGTCCACGGGATGATGCGGTCGTCGCGGCCATGGATCAGGAACAGTTTGGCCTTAAGCTGCGACAGATCGCGCGGGGCCAGATCCATGCCGGCGATCTCCGCCTTGATGCGCGGCGGCAGGGCGGCGATCAGATCGGGCACCTTGGCCGGATCGTCATTGTTCAGCAATGCCATCACCGACTTGCCCTGGGGCGCCAGTTTGGCGGTCAGATCGTCAACGGGCGCCGTCAGATCGGCCAGTTTGCGCTCGGCGATGGCACTCAGCAGGGCGCGGTCGCCGGAATCGTCCAGCCGCCGGGCATTGGCTTTGACGAAGACCCATTTGCCATAGGCGTTGGGAATTGCCTGAGTCCAGGGCTGGCCGGGGCCGTCGCGGTAATTGCCGGTGGTGAAGAAGGTGATGACGGCGGTCAAATCGTACAGCCCGCCCACACTGAGCACGAAATCCACCTTGGGCTGGTCCAGCGCCGCCAGGATGGCGGGCACGTCGGCGTAGGAAATGGCGGCGATGCCCAAGCCCGGCACGCGGCGTTCGGTGTCCAGGAAGTGGATGGCGTCGGCGATGGGCTGGCGGTCGGCGCTGGAGACTTCCTGCGCCCGCATGCCGGCGATGTCGGGCACCAGCACCAGGAAGCGGGCGCGGGCCAGGGTTTGGGCCAGAGCCACCAGCCGGGCATCGTCCTTGCCGTCCTTGGCGGCGCCGGGAACCAGCACCAGGCCGACCTTGGCCTTTTCCGCCGGCAGGTACAAATCGCCGGAATTCTTGCGCCCGTCCACGGTCCAACTGATGCCCTCGCGCTGCGGGCGTCCGGTCAGCCGTTTCAACATGCTGGGGCCATTGCCGGCGGACAGGTCGCCCAGCACTAAGCCGGCCTCCATGGGGGCGGTGGAGCAGCCCGCCGCGGCGGCGAGGCCGGCCAGGGCGGCCATCAGAAGAAGGAAAAGGAACAGGCGCTTCACAGCGGCCCCACCTCGTCCATGCGTTCCTTCAGTAGATCGTGCTTCTTCTGCATCATGTTTTCCATGCGCTTGATGCGGCGGTCCAAATCTTCGATCTTGGTCAGGCGTTCTTCGCGCTTGTTCTTGGACCAGCCGGCGGCGAAGCGGGCGATGCCCCATTCGGCGCCGACGAAGCATAAGGCGGCGCCCGCCACCAGCGAGACGATGGCGGCCACGCCGCCGAAGGTGCGGTCCACCGCCACCACCGCGCCCCAAAAGCCGATGCTGACCAGGGACGCAGCCCCCACCAGCAGGATGCGGCCAACGCTGCGGTCTCGCTGTACATGGCGTTTTTCGGCGGCACGCAAGGCGTTGGCGATTTCCTCGCGGGCGATGTTCTGCCACGTGCGGAACGACATGCCCTTGACCGTCCGGTTGTCGCGGATGGTGTGCTCCAGCTTACGCACAAGGTAATCGGCCTGCTGTTCCGGCGTCGGGCCGTCAGCCATTTTCCCCACACTTTTCAAATGGACCCACCGCATTCTAGCACGTATATCCCCCCTTATGAGCGCAGACCTCTCCCAATTGCTTCCCTTCGCAGCCTTGCTGCTGGTCGCCGGCGCCGGGGCCGGCATCATCGCCGGATTGCTGGGCGTCGGCGGCGGCATCGTCGTGGTGCCCGTGCTGTTCCATCTGTTCACCCATCTGGGCGTGGACGAGGCGGTGCGCATGCAGGTGGCCGTGGGCACCTCGCTGGCGACCATCGTCGCCACCGCGTGGTCGTCGGCCTCGGCCCATTACAAACGCGGCACGGTGGATACGGATTTCCTCAAGGGCTTCGGTCCCGCCATCATCGTGGGCGTGCTGTTGGGCTCGGTGGTGGCCGCCACGGTCAAGGGGCCGGTGCTAACCAGCGTGTTCGCCGTAATCGCCTTGGTGGTGGCGGTGCAGATCGCCTTCGGCAACCCCCATTGGAAATTGGGCGAGACCCTGCCCACCGGCGCCACCCGCCTGGGTATTGGCACCACCATCGGCGCCCTGTCGGCCATGATGGGCATTGGTGGCGGCACCATGACCGTGCCGGTGATGACCATGTTCGGCGCTCCGGTTCACCGCGCCGTGGGCACCGCCGCCGCCACCGGCTTCATCATCGGCGTGCCGGGAACCATCGGCTTCATGATCGGTGGCTGGAACGCCCCCAATCTGCCGCCGGGATGCCTGGGCTTCGTCAGTCTGGTGGGGCTGGCGCTGATCGCGCCCACTTCCATGCTGTGCGCGCCGTTCGGTGCCAAGCTGGCCCACAAGCTGAACACCACAGTATTGCGCCGGGTGTTCGCGGTGTTCCTGGGCTTTACCTCGCTACGGATGTTTTATTCGATCCTGACATAGGTCCAGACGCCATCCGGGCGGGTATCGCGAATCAGTAAGCCGCGTTCCACCAGACAATTGGCGTGGGCCAGAGTCTCGCCCATGGCGAAGCCCAATTGCTGTGGGTCCATCTCGCGGCGGAACAGCACGCGGGCCAAGTCCAAGGCGGTGGTGGGCTCGGTGGCGGCGTCCAGCAGGGTGGTCAGGCGGCTTTCGTGGTGGCGCAGCAGATCGTCGCAGCGTGAGTGCAAACCCCGGAACGGCAGGCCATGGGACGGCAATACCAGGGCGTCGCCGGGCAGCCGCTTCAGGGTCTCCAGGGACGCCAGGAAATCCCGCAACGGGTCATCATCGGGCTGTTGCGGCCACACGCCGACGATGGGGCTGATACGCGGCAGCACTTGGTCGCCCGAGATCAGTACCCCGGCCTCGGCACACCACAGGCAGGCATGCTCGGGCGAATGGCCGCGCCCCACCACCACCTGCCACAGCCGCCCGCCGATGATGATGCGGCTGCCGTCGCGGATGTCACTGATGGAGGCCGGCAGGGGCGCCACGCGGGTGCCGTAGGACCCGCTGCGCTGGCGCACTCCGGCCAGCAATTCCTCGCCATAACCGGCGCGGCGGTAATGCTCTACCTGATTGGCGTGGTAATCGTCGCCCACATCCAGCGTCAGCATGCGCCCAAAGCTCCACTCGCCTAGGGTGGTGGTCAGCTTCACCCCATGGCGCTGGGCCAGCCAGCCGGCCAGGCCCATGTGGTCGGGATGGAAATGGGTGCAGATCAGCTTGGTGACGCGCTT
>JACMKT010000145.1 GCA_014380005.1 Rhodospirillales bacterium | reverse complement strand
CCGCCCGTGCCAACGCCCCCGAGGATACCGGCATCGCCTATGATCTGGTGGCCGTCGCCGCCTGGGCGCGGCGCCCCGGCGAGGCCATCGCCACCTTCGAACAACTGGATGCCGCCGCCGCCCCCGATTACGTCCTGCGCGAGGCTGCCGGTTCCTACGCCGCCCTGAAACGCCGCGACCAAGCCGCCCGGCTGTACCGCATGCTGCTGGCCCGCAACGGCAAGGACAATGCGGCGGCGTTGGGCTTGGCGCGCAGCCTGATGGATGCCGGCAAACTGAAGAACGCCCAGGCGCTCATCCGCGACAACGGCGCCCTGTTCGGCGCCAATACCGAATCCCTGATGGTTCAGGCCGACATTCAGGAACGCAACGGCGATTTCACCGCCGCCCGCGATACCTACCAGCGGGTTCTGACCGGTGCGCCCAAGCGCGAGGACGCCCGCAAGGGCCTCCGCCGGGTCACGCCGCTGGTGCCCGACTATGTGGACGCCCTGACCCAGGCGCGGCAAGGCCGCACCGATAAGGCGGTGGCCCTGCTGGCGACGCTGAATGCCGCCGATCCCGGTAACCTCACCGTGGCCGCCGATAGGGTTGCGGTGCTGCATTGGGCCGGGCGCAACGAAGATTCCGTGCGGGTATTCGCCCGCATGGACCAAGGCACCGCCCCCGATTACGCGGTGGAAAACGCCGCCCACGCCCAACGCAGCCTGGGCCGGCACGCCCAGGCCGCCGAGCTGTACCGCCGGGCTGTGGCGCGCAATCCCCTGTCCCTGCCCCGCAATCTGGCCCTGATCGGCAGCCTGATAAGCGCTGGCAAGCTGCCCGAGGCCGACCAAGCCCTGACCCGCCTGCAAAAGCGCGCACCCCGCAACGCCGATGTGGCAGCGCTGAGCGGGCAATTGCATGAGGCCAAGCGCGACCTGCCCAAGGCCGCCGAATCCTACCGCCGCGCAGCCGCCCTTTCCGGGGGCACCTTGGCAAAGGTTATGACCGGCCATGCGGAGCGGGTGGAATACGCCATGGTGATGGCCGAGGCCAGCCCGGAGAAACTGGCCGAACTGCATGCCCAGCACCCCGATGACGACCGCATCACCGGTGATTACGCCGCCTTGCTGGTGCGCTCCGGCCAGGATGCCAAAGCCATCGCCTTGGCCGAAGGCCGCGCCGCCGAGACCATGCCCGACGGCCTGCTGGACGCCATGGCCAAGGCCACCCGCAATCAGGGCAATTACGCCGAAGCCGCGCGGCTTTACCGGCTGGGGTGGGAACGCTCCGCCTCGGCCAGCGGGTTCGGTGCCGGTCTGGTGCTGAGCCTGCTGGATGGCGGCCATACGGATCAGGCCGAAGCGGTGCTGAGCGACATGGAACGCCTCCACAAAACTGAACCGGAGGTGATCATGGCCCGCGCCCAATTGCACGAAGCGCGCAGCGAATTCGTGGCCGCCCTAGCCCTATACGACCACGTCCTGGCCCAGGCGCCCGACCGCCAAGACGTCCAGCGCCGCCGCATCTTCGCCATGGTCGAATTGGGCGCGCCCCAACAGGCCCTGCGCATGGGCGAAGAAGCGGGCAGCCTGTCCGAAGCCGACCGCCGCCGGCTGGAACGGGGGGCCGCCGCCATGCAGGTGCGCTGGGCCGACATCCCGCGCTCGCCGGGGGAAAACCCCCATGCCGACACCGACCGCGCCATCGCCGAGCTGGACGGGCTGATCGACCGCTGGACCCCGTTGGGCGACCAAGCCCAAGGCGACGTGTTGCGCGCCCGCTTCGACCGCATGGTGGCCTTGCGCAACCGCACCCGCATGGATGCGGTGCTCAGCGAGTACGATTCCCTGGTCTCCGCCGGGGCCAACCCGCCGCCCTATGCCCTGGCGGCGGCGGCGGATGCCTATTTCCACAAGGGCCGCTATGAGCAGGCGCGCGATCTGTACCTGACCGCATTGCAGCGCGACCCCAAGGCGTTCGAGCCCCGGCTGGCCCTGCTGTACACCTATGTGGCCCTGCGCGATTGGTCCAACGCCTTCCCCTTGGCCGACCAAATCTGGACGTCCGAGGGCAAGTGGGTGTGGCTGAAGGGCTTGGACCAGCCTTTGCCCAATTACGACCATCTGACCGCCAAGGTGGCGGCGGCGGAAATCCATCTATACGCCGACGATGTGGACGACGCCGAACAGCGCGCCCGCGCCATCGCCCATGAGGCACCGCAGAACGCCTCGCTACGGCACCTCATGGGCATGATCGCCGAAGCGCGCCACCGGCCCCGGCGGGCCATGACCGAATACCAGACGGCGCTGGAGCTGGAAAAAGTCAGCTATGACGCCTCGCCCAACGTGGCCGGCGCCGGCTTGACCGCCATCCCCGGACGGGAGCGCTATCTGGAAACCGCCATGACACGGGCCAGCCTGATCCTGCGCGACTACCCTACCGCCGAGGCTGGCACCACCGATCTGCTGCGGCGCTTCCCCGAGCAGAAGAACATCCAACGCCTTGCCCGCCAATGGGCCGCCCATGATTCGGCGGAATTGCGGGTGGAAGCCGATGCCGGGCGCGGCCATGGCGGCGATGTGCGCGGCAAAACCCTGGGCCTGGATACCCAATTGTTCAGCCCGCCCATGGCCTATAATTGGCGGCTGTTCGGCGGCTACGCGGTGACGCGGGGCAAATACGACGAAGGCAATGGCACATGGCAGCGCCCCAGCGCCGGAGTGGAATTTCGCAATCCCGATTGGGCAGCCACCGTCGAGGTCGCCGATAACATCTACAGCGACCGCAACCGGGGCGGCGGGCGGGTGGCGCTGACCTACACCTTCGATGACGAAGTGGCCGTGGGCACCTCGGCCGAGCTGTTCAGCCGTGCCACCCCGCCGCGTGCCGTGCGCAACGGCATCACCGCCAATTCCGCCGACGCCCAGGTGCAGTGGCGGCCCACCAACACCACCGATTTGACCTTGCGCGGCGAAGTCCTGGATTTCAGCGACAACAACACCCGGACGCTCGTGGGGGCCAAGGCGGTGCAGGGGCTGATGAGTTCGCCCAATCTGAAGCTGGATTTGGAAGTCAACGTGACCGGTTCGCACAACGACCGCGTCACCGAGCTTTACTTCAGCCCGCGCAAGGACGCGCTGGGCAGCGGCTCGATCATCGCCGAAATGCCGCTGATCCATAACGACGATGTGACCCTGTCCCACCGGCTGATCGGCACCTTGGGCAATTACTGACAACAGGATTTCGGCAACTCGCTGGTGGGCGGCCTGCGTTACGAGCAGACCCTGAAGCTGGGCGAGGAGATGGACCTTACCTACGGTGCCGGCGTGGATTGGCTGACCCCAAGAAACAGGACGCCAATGTGGATGCCCTGCTGGAGCGGGTGAAGGCCCTGGGCGCCAATACCGTCTTCCTGCAGGCCGATACCGCCGCCCATGACGCGGTCTATTTCCCCAACCGCCATCTACCCATGCGCGCCGATCTGTTCAACCGCGTGTCCTGGCAACTGAACCGCCGCCTGGACGTCAAGGTTTACGCCCGTCTGCCGGTGCTGGACCCGGAAATCTACGAAGACCTCGCCCGCTATGCCCCTCTGGACGGTCTGCTGTTCCAGGGCGGCAGCGTGGACCTGACCCATGACATCGCCAAACGGGCGGCGGTGTGGCGCAGCCCGCTATTCACCGCCCGCGATTTCCAATTCCAGGGAGTGCTCAACGCCGAAGAGATGTTCGACCAAAGCATGCGCGAATACGACTACACCGCGCTGATGGCGAAGGAAGACGGGCTGGGCGCCTTGGTCAAACACGTGTCACGCCATCCCGAAGGCTTGCGCCGAACGGTGTTCGAACTGGAAAGCGTGGACCGCCGCCGCCGTGATCGCTCCCGCCTTCAACCTGAAGGAAAGCCACGAACCATGACCCATGTGGTGGATGCCCTTCTATGGTTCGGCAGCATGCTGCTGGAATTCGTCTTCCTCTATCCCCTGTACATGACCCTGATCTGGCTGTCGGGCGGCGTCTATTACTACTGGAAGCGCGAGCATGGCCGCCCAGGGCCGGATGCCTATCCCAACCGCGACCGTCTGCCCTTCGTTTCCATCCTGGTGCCCTGCTTCAACGAAGGCGAAAACGTGCGCGAGACCATCGGCGCCCTGTTGGAGCAGAACTACCCGGATTTCGAGGTCATCGCCATCAATGACGGCTCACACGACGACACCGGCGCCCAATTGGATGCCCTGCTGGGCGCCCATGACTGCCTGCGGGTGATCCAATTGGCTGCCAATCAGGGCAAGGCCATGGCCCTGCGCATGGGCGCGCTTGCGGCCAAGGGCGAGGTACTGGTGTGCATCGACGGCGACGCGGTGCTGAGCCCCAACACCACCGCGTGGCTGGCATCCCACTTCGTGGACAATCCCCGTGTGGGCGCGGTCACCGGCAACCCGCGCATCCGCACCCGTTCCACCATGCTGGGGCGGCTACAGGTGGGCGGTCTATCTGGGTCTGGCCCATGAGGCATTGCTGTTCGTGGCCATGGTGGCCGATTGGCTGGTGGACCCGGAGGGCGCGTGGCTGCTGCACCGCTTCGCCGCCATCCTGCCCACCTTGGAGCTTTACGCCCAGGT
>JACMKT010000017.1 GCA_014380005.1 Rhodospirillales bacterium | reverse complement strand
CCGTGTCCATCCGTGTCACCAATAATTCTTGGCTGAAATGACGCACCACCATGGACCCCGGATCGGCGCTACGCTTGTCCGGGGTGATGGGACACTTTGGGGAACCTCCCCGCTAATCCATGATGAACCAATTTTTTAGAAATAGGCCGCCAGATTGCGGCGGATGCGCTCCTTGACCGATTCTCCGCTGGGCGGAGCCTCGAAGGTCTGGCCGGTGACGGCTTCGAACAGGGCGATGTACTTCTGGCTGAATTCCACCAGCGTATCGTCCGGGATGGCCGGGATGGGCTGGGTGTAGGGGTCGCAGCGCGCCGCGATCCACAGACGCAGGAATTCCTTGTCCAGGCTTTCCGGCTCCTCGCCCTTGGCATGGCGCGCGGCAAAGCCTTCGGCCCGCCAATAGCGGCTGGAATCCGGGGTCAGGATTTCGTCGGCCAGGGTGATGCGGCCCTCGGGGTCAAGGCCGAACTCGAACTTGGTGTCCACCAGCAGCAGGCCGTTCTTGGCGGCGATGTCACGGCCACGGGCGAACAGGGCCAGGGACAGCTCGGCCAACTCGTCCCACTGCTTTTGGGTCAGCAGGCCGGTGGCGACGATTTCCTTGGGCGAGATGGGGGCATCGTGGCCGCCCACATCGGCTTTGGTGGTCGGCGTCAGGATGGTACCGGGTAGCTTGTCGTTCTTGACCAAGCCATGGGGGAAATCCACGCCGTACATATTGCGGTTGCCTGCCTTGTACATGGACCAGATGGAGGTGTCGGTGGAGCCGGTCATGTAATCGCGCACCACCATCTCGATGGGCAGCATGTCCAGGCGGCGGCCCACCACCACGTTGGGATCGGGGTATTCGATCACGTGGTTGGGGCAGATGTCGGCGCAGGCTTCGAACCAGAAGCGCGCGGTCTGGGTCAGCACCTGCCCCTTGAACGGCACCGCCGACAACACCTGATCGAAGGCGCTTTGCCGGTCGGTGGAAATCAGGATGCGCCGGCCATCCGGCAGATCGTAATTCTCACGCACTTTGCCCCGGTAGTAATTGGGCAATTCGGGAATGGCGGCCTCGGTGAGAACGCCCGGAATGGCTGCGCGGATTGCGGCGCTGGAAAGCATAATCGGCACCCGAAGGAATAAGGGGTGCGGATTATCGCAGTCAGGCGCCAGTGGGGCAAGGCTGGAGCTATGGCCCCAGCAGCTTGCCCCAGGCGGCGAACATCTGGGCCTGATCATAATGGCGCCGTACATGACCGGCATTGGCCCGGCCGACCGCCTTGGCGTGGGCCGGATCGTTCAGCAAAGACAACAGGGCCTCGGCCAGGGATTCGGTCGATTTCGGCACTACCGGGTTGGCGCCCGGCAACATAGCGCGCACGTCGCCCACCTGGGTCGCCGCCACCGGCAGCCCGGCGGCCATGGCTTCCAGCAGTGAGATGGGCATCTGCTCGGTATCCGACGATAACGCGAAGACGGTGAAGGACGGCAGCAGGCGTTCGGGATTGGGGCAGGCGCCGGTGAAAATCACCAGATCGGCCACTCCCAGGGCATGGACGCGATCGGTCAGGGCTTGGCGCTCGGGCCCGTCGCCGACGATGACCAATCGGGCGGGGCGCCGGGCCACCACGCGGGCGAAGGCGTCCACCAGCCGGGCGATGTTCTTTTCTGCCCGCAACGCCGCCACCGTGCCGATGATGGGCGGGCCGTCGGGGAGGTCATCTTGGTCGTGACGGGCGAAGCGGTCGTAATCAATGCCGTTGGGAACATGGCGCAGGCAGCGGGCGGGCAGGCGCCAGATAGTGCGGGCGATATTGTACAGATTCTGTGACGGCAGCAGCACCACGGAGCGGCGCAGCACCAGCCTGCGGGTCAGCACTCGGCGCTTCAATTGCCCGGCGGCTTCGTCGGGGCCGAAGCCGTCTTCCACGTGAAGGTGGGGCACAAGACCCGGCCAGTTGGCCATGGCCCAATCCATGGCGCCCCAATTGTAGGTGATCAGCCGGGTAGGGGCCAAATCCCGCAGCATCTTCCGGCGCGCCGCGGGCGGCGTCAGCAATTCCACCTCCAAATCCGGCTTCAGCCGCTGGGCGCAAGCGGTGCGGCCATCCAGCGCCAGGATCAGGTGACGCCAGCGCGGGCCAAAATGATTGGCGATGGTGGTCATGCGCATCTGGCTGCCGCCCACTTCGAAGGTGGGGAAGACGTGCAGCAGGGTGCTCATGCCAGCACCTCGCGGAACAAATCCAACTGCCCCTGGGTGGTGGGTTCCCAGCTGAAGCGTTCGGCGTAAGCCCGTGTGGCGCGGCGGTCGGGCAGGGCGGCCAGCAGCGTTTGGATGCCGTCGGCAATGGCTTTGGCGGAGCGTTCGGGCACCAGAAGTCCGGCCTCTGGCGCCGCCACCACTTCGGCGGTGCCCCAGATGTCGGTGGCGATCACCGGGGTGCCACAGGCCATGGCCTCTAGCAGCACATTGGCCCAGCCTTCGCGGCTGGAGGCCAGCACCAGGGCGTCGGCGGCGGAATAGATGGCGGGCAGTTGGTCATGGGGAACTTCCCCCAGGAAGCGCACCCGGTCAGCCACACCCAGTCTTTGGGCCAAGACCTCCAATTCCCCCCGCAATGGGCCGCCGCCCGCGATCATCAGGCGGATGCCGGGCAGGCGGGTCAGGGCTTCGATGACCAGATGGTGGCCCTTGCGTTCGATCAGCAGGCCCACGGATAGCAGGGTGTGGGCATCGGATTTTTGGCGCTCCATGGGGCGGAAGCCCTCAAGGTCCACGCCGTTGCGCAGCACGCGGATTTTGCTGTCCGGCACCCCCATTTTCAGCAGCGGCGCCTTCAATGCCTCGCACACCGTGCAGATGCCGGCGGCGGTCTGGGCGGCCCAGCGGATTTGAGCGCGGGGCAGGCGATAGCGCGGGATCAAATTCACATCGGTGCCGCGTGCGGTGATGACCAGCTTCTTGCCCAAGGTGCGGGCCAGCATGGCGGCGGCCACACCGTCGGGGTAAAAATAATGGGCGTCGATCACATCGAAGTGCAGCCGCCGCACCAGCGGCAGGGTCCAGGCATAAAGCAGCGCCGGGGCCACAATCATGCCGATCTTGGGCAGCACCGGATAGCGGGGGTGCCACACGCGCAGGCCGTGGCGGTCTTCGGCTTTGGGGGCGCGGGCAAATCTGCCCCATTGGCCGAAAGCCGGCGCCGACGACGGAAACCATGGAACCGGCGCCACCACTTGGGCCTGGACTTCGCCGCTGGCGGCCAAATGGCGCAGGCGGTTTTCCACGAAGATGCCCAGCACCGGTTGCGCGGCATTGGGATACAGCGTGGTGAAGGTCAGAACCCGAGGGGTGGCGGTATTCATGTCACTGCCCGCCCAGACGTTGGTAAAGGGCGCGGGCGTTGGTGGCCTCGTCGAAATTGGCCTTGGTGTCCATGACCGGCTTCAGCACCTTCAGGGCCGCTGTGATGTCCTTGCGGTCGGCCAGCACCTCGGCCATGTGGAAGGCAATGGCTGGGTTGTTGGGGTTTTGGGCGAAGGCCTGTTGGATCAGGGTGGCGCCACGGTCACGCTCGCCCTTGCGGTACAGCATGGTGGCATAGGTATCGACGATGTCGGGCGAGGTCGGCGCCAAGCCGAAGGCGCGCTGGGCGGTGGGCAAGGCGCGGGCGTCGCCCAGCTTGTCATAGGACCATGCCAGATTGTTGAACACCGCCGCCGATAGGGGCAGCTTGGCCGCCAGCCGCTCGTAATGGGCTGCCGCCGCCTTGAAATCGCCGGCCACCAGCAGATCGTCGGCCAGCACCAGCCGGCCCGAGGCATCGTCGGGCGAGTGGGCCAGCCAATCGGTCAAAATCTTGCGCGCCCCGGCCCGGTCGCCCCGTAGCAGGGCGGCGCGATACAGGCGCTGGGCGCCGTAGGTGGAGGGGATTTTGGCCTGGGCCTCGCGCCACGCCGCTTCGGCCTCCGCCGGTTTGGCCGACAGGGCGGCCACGTCGCCTTCCAGCAAGGCTGCGGTGGGGTCGGTGGGGGCTTTGGCCCGCACGGTCTTGGCAAGTTTCAGGGCGGCATCGGGGCCGGAAATGCGCCGTTCCACCTCCACCCGGTCGCGCCATGCGGCGACGTTGGCGGGGTTTAGGGTCAGCACCTTGTCCAGGGACGCCTTGGCCTCGGGCAGCATGTCATAGCCCATCTGGACTTGGGCCAAGCGGTGCAGCAGGCCGTCGCGGTCGGGCGCCAGCCGGGCCAATTGCTGATAGATCGTCAGGGCGTCCTCGCGCTTGCCCAGGGCGACCAAGGCTTGACCGGCCAGTTCCAGCGCCGCCTGATTGCGCGGCTGCGCCTTGGCAAGGTCGTTGGCGGCGTTGGCGGCACGGGGCTTGTCGCCGGCCTCCATCAGCGCCACCAACAGCATGGAGCGGGCGTCGCCGTTGTCGGAAGCTTGGGCGATGGCCCGTTCCAGGAAGGGCACGGCCAGGGCGGCAGAGCCGGCGCGCATGTCGATCCGTGCCCGCGCCATCAGGGCGTTCACCGCCTTGGGCTGGCGTTTCACGATGGTGTCCATGCGGGCGCGCGCTCCCGCCACGTGTCCCGCCCGCACATCCATTTCCGACAGGCCCAGGGCCGAGGGGACGAAGTCCGGCGCATTGGCCAAAGCGGCCTGGAAGTCGGTGCGGGCGCCCGCTTCGTCGCCCATGGCAAGGCGGGCCGAGGCCGACAGATGCAGAGGCAGCGGCGCCTTGGGCTGGGCGGCGGCCATGGTCTTGGCTGCGTCGATGGCCTGCTGGAACTCGCCGGCGGACAGGCGGTTCATGACCAGCATCAGCCCGGCGGTGGCGTCACTGGGGTCGCGTTCGGCGATGTCCTGTAACTGGCGCAAGCCCTCGCGTGAGCCTTCGCCGCTTTTCAGAAACGCCATGCGAGCCTTGGTGGCGCTGTCGTCCGGGTGGCGGGCGGCGATGGCGGCCATCAAATCCTGGACGTCATTGGTGCGGCCTTCGGCCAACAGCGCGGATTGCAACAGGGCCAGCCCGCCGGAATCGTCCATCAGGCGGTCGCGGAACGACATCAGCAGGCGCACCACCCGGTCGCTTTCGCCGCGCTGGGAGTACAGCTTGGCCGCCAGCTTGGCTGCCGGAACGCTGTCGGGGTTGGCGTTCAGATAGCGGTCGGCGGCGTCCAGGGCGCGTTCCGTATTGCCGTTGGCGCCGTGGATTAGGGCCAGCAGGTAATTGCCGGTGGACAGCTTGGCGATCTCGGGCTCCATGGGGCGCACCAGTTCCAGCGCTTCCGTCATGCGGTTGGCACGGACCTCCAGGGTGGCCTTCACATAGGTGGCGATGACGGCCTTGGGATTGGCCTTCAGCACTTCGGCGGCCTGCTCGCCGGCTTCATCCATGCGGTCGGTCGCCAGCAGCAGCATGGCAAGCTTTTGGCGGCTGGCATTGTCGCGGGGATTGGCTTCCACCGCTGCTTTCAGGGCAGTGATGGCGCCCTCGGCATCATTGGCGAGGCGGCGGATTTCGCCTTTCACCGCCAAGGCCTCGGAATGATTGGGCTTGGCCGCCAGCGCCGCGTCGATCTGGCTTTCGGCGGCGGTGTTGTCCTGGGCGGCCAAAGCAGCCAAAGCGCGGGCGACGCGGCCTTCGGGATTGCTGGGGGCGGCTTGGATGGCGGCATCGGCCTCTTTCACTGAATCAGCCTGATTGCCCAGGGCCAGTTGGGCGCGGGCGCGGGCGGCCAGCACCGCCGCCTGGCAATCCACATTGCCGGGACAGCCTTCCACGTCACCCAGAAGCTGACGGAATTTGCCCTGCATGAGATAGGCATAGGACAGCGGCGGCAGCACGCGGGTGGCGTCGAAATTGGCCTCGCGCGCTTGGCGCAGTTCCTTTTCGGCGGCGGGGTAATCGCCGGTGCGCATGTGGACCATGCCCAGTTCGTACCGGCTTTCGCCGTTATGCGGGTCTTTGCGCACGGCATTCTTCAGATGAATGATCGCCGTGCGGGAATCGCCTTGGCGCTGGGCCTCACGAGCCTTTTCCATCAACTGGGTGGTCTCGCTGCTGGCGGCCCAGGCGGGCAGGGCGGTGGTCACCAACAGGGCGGCGAGCAGGGCATGGCGAGCTTTCATGGCGCTTCCTTTCTATTGATATTTGCTTGGCGCATGAGGCCGTAGAGCGTGGGACGGGACACGCCCAGCATGGCGGCGGCGGCGGAGACGTTGTTGTTGGCAAGGGCCAGGGCGCGCAGCACTGCCTGGGTTTCCGCCTGCTCGCGGATGTCCTTCAGGGGCGGCAGATCGGCGCTTGCGCCATCGCCGGGCAGGGCGATGTCGGCGGCGGTGATGGATTTGCCATCGGCCATGAGCATGGCTCGGCGCATGCGGTTTTCCAGCTCGCGGATGTTGCCGGGCCAGCCATAGGCGGCAATGGCGGCGATGGCGTCGGGGGCGAAGCCTTTGGGCGGGCGGCCCAGGCCCTCGGCGTGCTTGGTCAGGAAGAATTTCGCCAGCAGCACGGCGTCGCCGGGGCGGTCGCGCAGGGGCGGCAGGGCGATGGTGACCTCGTTCAGGCGGTAATATAGATCCTCGCGGAAGCCGCCGCTGACCATGGCTTCCTCCAGATTGCGGTTGGTGGCCGAGACGATGCGCACGTCCACTTCGATCTCGCGGCGCCCGCCGATGCGTTCGATGGTGCGGTTTTGCAGGAAGCGCAGCAGCTTGGCCTGCAAATCCACCGGCATATCGCCGATTTCGTCCAGGAACAGGGTGCCGGTATGGGCTTGCTCCACCTTGCCCATGGTCTGGCGCACGGCGCCGGTGAAGGCGCCTTTCTCATGGCCGAACAGCTCGCTTTCCAGCAGGTTGGCGGGAATGGCGGCGCAGTTCAGCGCGACGAACGGCTTGTTGGCCCGTGGGCTGGTGCGTTGGATGGCGCGGGCGATGACCTCTTTGCCGGTGCCGCTTTCACCGGTGATCAGCACCGCCACATTGGCCCCGGCCACCCGTTCCACCTGACGGCAGACCTGCAACATGGCGGGCGAGGCGGCGATGATTCCATCCAGCGGGTTATTGGCCAGCGGGCTGTTGGCCTGACAGGCGGAGAGGCGGTGGTTTTCCGCTTCCATGTCGTGCAGGCGCAGGGCACGGTCGATGACCAGCCGGATCAAATTGGGATCGATCGGCTTGTTGTGGAAGTCATAGGCCCCCAGCGCCACCGCCTCCAACGCGTTGGTGCGTTCCTCATTGCCGGTGGTGATGATGACCTTGGTCATGGGGGCTTGGGTCAGGATGGTTTGCAGGGTCGCCAAGCCCTCGCTGGCGCCGTCCGCATCGGGCGGCAGGCCCAGATCCAGCAGGACCACCGGCGGGGCGAGGCGTTCGAACGCGGCCAGGGCCGAGACCCGGTCGGCGGCCACGTCAACGTCGTAATCGGACAGGCTCCACTTCATCTGCGAGCGCAGGCCGGGATCGTCCTCGACCACCAGGATTTTGGCTTTGCTCATGGCATGGCCTTTTCTTGCTGGGGCAGGGCGACGCGCACGATGGTGCCGCGCCCCGGTTCGCTATCCACTTCCAGGCGCCCGCCCATCTCGCGCACCAGATGGCGGGCCTGCCACGCGCCGATGCCCCAGCCGGTGCTTGTGGTGGTGCGCAGGGGGCGGAACAGCTCGTCATTGACGAATTCCATATCCATGCCGGGGCCGTCATCGGCCACCACCACGGTGATTTCCCCGGCTTCGCGCGATAGCGACAAATCCACATGACCGTGCGGTCCGGCGGCGGCGGCGGCGTTGCCCACCAGATTGTCCAGCACGCTGACCAAGGCGGGCTCGTCAGCGGCGACCATGGCGGTGTCGTCGGGGATGGCGGCGTGGACGTTGGGGAAGGTGCCGCGCCATTGCCGGACCAAGCGGTTCAGCAGGTCGGTCAAATCGGTGCGCCCCAGGGGCGCCGGTTGGCGCCGTTCCACCGACAGCCGTTCCAGCAGGGAGCGCAGGCGCGACACGGAATTGTCGATAGTCTCCACCATCTCCGCGCGGAAGTCGGCGCGGTCGCCGAAGCGGCGGAAATTGTCCAGCATCAGGCTCATCTGGCCGACCACGTTCTTGATGTCGTGGATTACGAAGGCGAAACGGCGGTTGAAGTCTTCCAGCCGGCGGGCCTCGCGCAGGGCTTCCGCCATCAGCTCTTCCGCCAGGGCTCCGGCGGCGTGGGTGGCGGTGGTCTTCAGCAAATCGCGGTCTTCCCAATCCAGCCGGCGCGGCGCGCGCGACCGGTCCAGTACCAGAAAGCCCAGCATTTCCGTGCGGTGGACCAGGGGCACCACCAGCCAGGCGCGGTCATGGGCGGCCAGCCAGTCGGGGGTGTCCAGGCCTTGGTACAGGGCCGGGTCTGCCCGCAATTCATCCAGTTCAACCACCCAGCCGGTATCCGCCAGAAAAGTGGAAAGTTTTGAACCCACTGGTTCGCAGGCGCGCGGGCCGTGATAGTTCCACACCATCTCGGGCACATAGGCGGCGTCCGAGCGCTTGAGCCATAGGGCACCGGCGGGGCTGTCCATGAGGTCGGCCATGGCGCGCAGCACGCGGGCGCTCAGGCTGCCGGCTTCGCCTGCGGACAGCATGCGGATGAAGCGCAGCCATTCCTCGCGGTAGTCGTATTTGTAGGAGAAGAAGTGCTTGCGGATAATCATCCGCGCCCATGACAGAACCCGGCCCGAGGCGAACACCGCCCCCATGACCAGCAGGCCGGCGAACATGAAGGTCACTTGCAGGGCGCCGCCCCAAACGCCCCCGGCCTCGCGGATGGCGAAACCGATGAAGCCCATGGCCATGAGGTACAGGCCGCACGCCACCAAGGCCATGGAATGCAGCGCAGCCTTGCGCGAGGCGTGGATGTCGATATCCCAATCCCCCGACCATTCCTTCAGCCGGGCCACGCCCACGGTCAGCGGAATGGTCGCCAGGGCATTGACGAAGCCGCGGGCGGAAAAGAAGGCGGGGTCCAACTCGCCCAGCAAATGCATGTCGGCGTACAGCACAAGGTCATAGGCGAAGATCAGCCCCAGGCCGAGAAACGGATATTTCAACCGCCACCGCCCGGCCTGTCCGGTGGCGCGCAGTAAATTTTCCAGGGCCAGCAGGCCGAGCACCGGAACCACCAGCATCTGCATCTGGACCAACGAGCCCAGCACCGGCACGGCCCCCCCCAGGAAAGCCACAACCAAGGCGGCCAAAGGCAGGAAACGCCCCACGCCCAGAATGGCCGCGGCCGTGCGGGTGCGTTCGCCGCCGGCACATAACAGGGTCCATAGCAGCCACAGCCACGCGGTGTTGCGCAGCAATTCCAGGCCCAGGATAACCAGCGGCGGCAGCTCGGCGGCGATGGCGGCGCTCCATAGCGCGCTGGTCAGGCCGGCGGCCATGGCTAGCAGGCGATGGCGGCCACCGTTGCGGGCCATGGCGACCAACACGGCAAAGCCCGCAAAGGCGAGCGCTGCCAGGCCGTGGCTGGTCAGTGAGACCAAGTCCATGTCAGCGGGCGCCGTCGTTCCACAGCAGAACCTTGACGGTCTGAAGCAGAATGATGTTGTCCAGGAACAGGCTGTGGTTCTTCACGTAGTAAAGGTCGTAGGCCATCTTCATGCGGGCGTCCTCTTCCGTGGCACCGTAGGGGTAGTTGATTTGCGCCCAGCCGGTGATGCCCGGCTTTACCGTGTGGCGGTCGTTGTAATAGGGGATGGCCTGGGCCAGGGCCTCGACGAAGATTGGGCGTTCCGGGCGCGGGCCGACCACGCTCATGTCGCCCTTCAGCACGTTGATGACTTGGGGGATTTCGTCGATGCGCACCTTGCGGATGAACCCGCCCATGCGGGTCACCCGGCTGTCGTTCTTGGCCGCCCAACGCGGCCCGTCTTTTTCCGCATCCACCCGCATGGAGCGGAATTTCAGGATCATGAACCGCCGCCCGTGCAGGCCCACCCGTTCCTGGCGATAGAACACCGGGCCGGGGCTTTCCAGCTTGATCAGGATGGCGGTGGGGATGGTGATGGGCAGGGTCAGCAGCAGCACCACAGCGGCCACCACCATGTCGAATAGGCGCTTGACGGCTGCGCGGGTAAAGCCGGTGCTGAAGCCGTCCGAGAACAGCAGCCAGCTTGGCCGGATATCGGTCAAATCCACCTGGCCGCTTTCGCGTTCCCAGAAGGAATGGTGTTCGGTGACGCGGATGCCGTTCATCTTGCAGGCCAGCAATTCGTGCACCGGCAGGCCCCGGCGCTCGGTGGCGGCCACCACCACTTCCCCAACATTATTGCTGATGCAGAAATCCGCCACGTTCTCGGGCGCCACCAGATAGTCCTGGCGGCGGTCGCCGGTGCGCCGCTCGTTCTGCGCCGCTTGCTCGCCGTTGCGGTCCAGATGAATGAAGCCCACCACGGTGAAGCTGCGATCCTTCAATTCGCGGCTCAGCTTGTCGATCTTGGCCGCCCGCGCGCCCGAGCCGATCACCACCACCCGGCGGCGGAAGGCGCCCAGATGGTCGATGATGCGGATGAAAATCTCGCGCGCCACCAGCAGCAGCGGGAAGAACGCCGACAATCCGGCGGCGCATAGCAAATAATAATGGGTGGGCGGGGCCTTGCCCGCCAACCAGCCATAGCCGCCCAGCACGGCGGCGATACCAAGTACGATTAATGGAATGGCGACCACGGCGCGCGCGATGGTGTGGCGCATATGGACGAAATGCTCGCGGTTATACAGGCCGACCGAGGTCATGCCGGCCGCCGCTGTCAGGGTCATCAGCAGCGCCGCCGATGAACTGGTGCCCGGGCCGATATCGAAGCCAAGCGATCTCAGGATTTCGGCAGTGGCGCTCAGGACGGAAAACAAAATCGCCATTTCGCACGCCACCAGGACGATGGCGGGAATATCCACGTAATGCCTGAAAAAACGCAGCATATCGGACCTTCCATGAGGAGCCCAGGCCGGGTCGAGCCCTGGCAGAAGATGAGCCGATCACACAAATCCAACAGCTAGCGAGAAGTCCGGCGCCGTCTAGTAGAGATGGCGGGGGCTTCCGCGCCTAAGGCACTTCATGGTGAATATTCGGCGTGGACATAAGCGATAGCGGGTAAGCGCTTAGACAGATTGTTGAGGTCAATTCTTGGGGCTATCAATACGGGGCAACGAGATGGCGCAGTAAGGAATAAGCAATGGGAAAGCCTTTGCTGGCAACAAGCTTGGCCGCGCTCATGATTTTGTCGCTTGCCGCGTGTTCCCATAATTCCGACGGGCTGCCGCCATTGGTCGGCCAGGCCCGCAGCGACGCGGCCTCGCCTTATGTGATTGGGCCGGGCGATTCCTTGCAGGTGTTCATCTGGCGCAACCCGGACCTCAGCGCCCAGGTCTTGGTGCGCCCCGATGGCCGCATCACCATTCCCCTGATCGAGGATCTGGAGGTTGCCGGCAAGCCGCCCACCGAGGTGGCGCGCGAGATCGAGAAGCGCCTAGCCGAATACGTGGTCGAGCCCAAGGCCACCGTCATCATGCAGAACTTCGTCGGCCCCCTGGACCGTCAGATCAGGGTGGTGGGCGAGGCGGCCAAGCCCCAGGCAATCCCGTTCCGCCAGGACATGACCGTACTGGACGTGCTGATCGCCGCCGGTGGCCTGACCCCGTTCGCCGCCGGCAATCGCGCCGTGATTGTGCGCAAGGTCCAGGGCAAGGGCTCGGACAGCTACCGCATTCGCCTGACCGATCTGATCGAGAACGGCGACATGAGCGCCAATGTGGAGGTGGCGCCGGGCGACATCCTGATCATTCCGCAGAAATGGCTCTGACGTGATCGCCGTCCTGCCGCCCGCCATCATCGCCGAGCTGCGCGCCATGTGGCGCCGCCGCTGGTTGTTCCTGGCCGTGTCCTGGGTGCTGGCCGTGGCCGGCTGGGTCACCGTGCTGGCTTTGCCCAACCAGTATCAGGCCATGACCCGTATTTACGTGGACACCAACACCTTGCTGGCGCCGCTGCTGGGCAACCTTGCCGTCTCGGGCGATGTGCAGCGCCAGATGGAGGTGATGAACCGCACTCTGTTGAACCGCCAGAACATCGCCCAGGCCGCCCGTGCCGCCGATCTGGACATCGGCGCCGGCAGCGATGCGGAGTTGGAGGCGCTGTATGACGGCCTGCTCAAGCGCATTCTGCTCAAGCCCGAAGGGCGCAATCTGTTCACCCTGACCTACATCAACTCGGACCCGGTTCTGGCCAAGCGGGTGATCGAGGAAATCCTGAACATTTTGATCGAAGGCAATATCGGGCGGAACCGTGCCAGCATGGGCAACGCCCGGACCTTCATCGAAAACCAGATCAACGAGTACGAAGCCAAGTTGCAGAAGACCGAGAGCAAACTGGCGGAATTTAAAAGCCACAACAGCTCCATGCTGGTGGCGACAGGCAGCAATTTCGCTGCGCGGGAAGAGCAGGTCCGCCAGAACCTCAATGGCGCCAAGTTGCGGCTTGAGGAAGCGGTGATCGTCCGCGATCAGTTGCGCAACCATCTGGCCGGCGTGCCGCAAATGCTGGAAATGGAAGGCGCCCCGCAGATATTCGTGTCTGGCGGTGCCGCGCCCGATGCCAATAGCCGGCTGCACCAGTTGGAAGCCAGTCTGGCCCAGATGAAGTCGCGCTACACCGACCGCCATCCCGATGTGGTGTCGGCGCGCAACGAACTGGAACAGCTTCGGGCCGAGATCGCCCAGGCACCCGCCAGCGCCGCGCCCAAGCAGGCGGGCGGGATGCGGACCCGTGTGCCCAATGCGGTCTATGAACAGATCAAGCTGCGGTTGGTCCAGGCTGAAGGCGACGTTGCCAAGGCCGAGGGCCAAGTCCGTCAGGCCCAGGAAGAAGTAAGCCGCATCGCCGGTCTGGCGGAAACCGCTCCTCGGATCGAGGCCGAACTGTCCGACCTCAACCGCGAATACGGCGTCATCAAAGCCAAGTACGAGGAATTGCTGGGCCGGCGTGAATCCGCCCGCATCTCGGAAGCGGTGGAAACCAGCGGCGACAAGGTGCAGTTCCGCATCATCGAACCGCCCCAGGTGCCCTCGGTGCCATCCTGGCCCAATCGTCCGCTATTCATCGCCGGTGTGCTGGCGGCGGCGTTGGGGGCGGGGGTGGGGCTGACCTTCCTGCTGCACAAGCTGGACGACACCGTGGGCAGTGCCGCGCAGTTGGTGGAACGCTTCAACGTCCGTGTCCTGGGCGCCGTGCCGAAATTCGAAAACCCCGCCCGTGCCCAGCGCCGCCGCGCCAGTCTGCGCCGCTTCGCCTTGGCCTCCAGCGGCTTGGTGGTGTGTTTCGTGGTGGCCATGGCCCTGTCCGTTTTCGCGACCCAATTGTCCAGCGTGCTGAACGTCAACAAGCTGATGGAAAAGGTGCGCGGCCATGAAGGATGAGAGCCGCCAGTCTTTGGCCGAACGCGTCGCCAGTCGCCTTGCCGGCAACCGCCCCGTATCGGTGGAGCCGGCGCCTGCGCCACCCGCAGAACCGGAAACGGCCACACCCGCCAGCCCCATCCTGGAAATCAGCGCCAGCCGTCTGGCCGCCGCCGGCTTCGTCACCGCCAACGCGCCGCCCAGCCGGCTGTCCCAGGAATTGCGCGTCATCAAGCGCCAATTGCTGGCGGAAGCCTTCCCCCATGGCGGGCGTAGCGGGGGCAACGGCCATGTCATCATGGTCACCAGTTCGGTCCCGGCGGAGGGCAAGACCTTCGTGTCCCTCAATCTGGCGCTCAGCCTCAGCTTCGAGCGCGATATCCGTGTGCTGCTGGTGGATGGCGACAGCTATCACCATTCCGCCGGCAATCTGCTGGGGGCGGGCTCTCACACCGGTTTGGTGGATTTGCTGGTGCAGCCCGAATTGAAGATGCGCGACGTGCTGCTGCGCACCTCCATCCCCAACCTGACCTTCCTGCCCGCAGGCCGCGTCCACCCCCACACCACGGAACTGTTTTCCAGCAAGCAGATGGCCCAACTCGTGCGCGAGTTGGCCGAACGTTACCCTGACCGCGTCATCCTGATCGACACCCCCCCGGTTCTTGCCTGTACCGAAGCGTCGGTGCTGGCTCCGCTGGTGGGGCAAGCGGTCGTGGTCGTGGAAAAGGATCGAACCAGCAAGTTGGGTCTTGAGCGGACCCTAACCTTGTTGGAGGGTTGCCCTAACGTCAGCTGTATCCTCAATATGGCGTCCGACGATATTGGCATCCCTATGCACGAGTACTACGACTATGGCCAAGCATGACCGGTGGGCCCTTTTTCTCAGCACCGCAGCCGCATTTTTGCCCCTGATCCCCAACCCATCCTCGGCCCAGACCTTCCAGGTTACGCCATCAATCGGCGTCGAGGAGAAATGGACGGACAACGTGCTTTCCACCCCGCGCGATAAAAAGACCGATTACATCACCACGGTTACGCCGGCGATCAACGTCACCGGCAAGGGCGCGCGCGTGAATATGGGCCTGGATTACAGCCTGAGTTACGACCGCTATGCCGCCCAGAACGATCTGGACGGCATGCGTCATCAGGGCGTCGCCATGGCCGGGGCCGAGGTGATCGAGGATCTGTTCTCGGTGGATGCGCGCGGCACCATTTCGGAAAAGCTGATCGACCCCACCGCCACGGCCACCGCCGATGGCCGCACCGCGCCCAGCAATCAGGCCCGCGTCGCCAGCTATTCCATGACGCCCATGCTGCGCCACCGCTTCGGCTCGTTTGCCGCCGCCCAGGCGCGCTATCGTCATGACGAGACCAAGTACCTGTCCACCGGCAGCGGCAGCAACACCAAGCCCGCCATCAGCGACAGCGTGGGCGATATGGGGGCGTTCGGCGTGCGCAGCGGTGACGACTTCACCCGCCTGCTGTGGTCATACGAAGTGGAAAATTCCCGGCGCGAATCCAGCACGGTATTCATTTCCACCAGTCATACCGGGCGCGGTGAATACCGCATGGACCATGATTGGGGCGTGCTGGGTCATGTGGGCCACGACTATCTGAACGGCCCCGCCTTGGACAGCGACCAGTATAGCGGCGTGTTCTATGGCGGCGGTCTGCACTGGTCGCCGTCGCCGCGCACGGATGTGTCGGCAGAGGTCGGTCATCGCTATGACGGCCTGAACATCTTCGTCAAGGCCACCCAATCCGTGGGTGAGCGCACCACTCTCAAGCTGGCCCACAACACCGGCGTCACCACGGAAGCCGAATCCATCGCCAGCTCGCTGAGCCAGGTCAACCGCGATCAGGAAGGCCGGCTGATCGACCCGTTCACCGGATTGGCCCCCGACCCGACCGCGTCGCAATTCCAGCGCACGGATGGGGCATTCAAGCAGACCACCACCAGCCTGTCCGCCAGCCATCGCATGGACCGCGATACCGTCATGCTGACCGGCACCATGGCGACCCGCGAATCCACCGGCACGACGACCACCGAGACGACGGCGGTGGATGTGGGCGTCAGTTGGACTCATCGCCTGACGGAATTGCTCAGCAGCACCGCTGCCCTGGGCCGCTCCGACATCATCGACGCGCCCATGGATGCCGCCAAGGTCCAGCGCCTGCGCGGGTCCTTGGCGCTGAACTACACCATGACTCCCACTTTAACCAGCCATGTCGGCTATTGGTTCGTGGATTCCCAGCCGGAAACCGGCAGTGGAATCACCGAAAACATGGTCGCGGTGGGCCTTCGGAAAATATTCTAGGGAGAGCCCATGTATACCGAGTTTTATGGACTGACCGCGCTTCCGTTCCAGCTTACCCCGGACCCGCGATTCTTCTTCGAAAGCTCGGTACACCGCAGAGCGGTGGCCCATCTGATGTTCGGTATCGAGCAGTCAGAGGGCTTCATCGTCGTCACCGGCGAGGTGGGGGCGGGCAAGACCACCATCCTGGGCCATCTGCTGGCGACCTTGGACACCTCCAAGGTCGTCGCCGCCAAGGTGGTCAGCACCAATTTGCAGGCGGAAGACACCCTGCGCTCCGTCGCCAGTGCCTTTCGCTTGGAGTTCCAGGGCAGCGACAAGGCCACCTTGCTGCGCCGGATCGAGGACTTCCTGGTCTCCAACCACGCGCGCGGCCTGCGTACCCTGCTGCTGATCGACGAGGCGCAGAATTTGTCGGCGGCGGCGCTGGAAGAATTGCGCATGCTGTCCAACTTCCAGGTGGGCGCCAAGGTGCCGCTGCAAAGCTTCCTGCTGGGCCAGCCGCAATTCCGCCGCACCCTGGCGAATCCCGATCTGGAGCAGTTCCGCCAGCGCATCATCGCGTCTTATCACCTTGGCCCCATGGGCGAGGCGGAGACGGCGGAATATGTGCGCCACCGGCTGAAACTGGTGGGCTGGACCTCTAAGCCCGCCTTCACCGATTCCGCCATGGCCGAGATTTTCCGCAACACCGACGGCGTGCCCCGGCGCATCAACGTGCTGTGTTCGCGCGTGTTGCTGCATGCCTTTCTCGACGGCCTGATGACCATCGATGGCGAGGTGGTGCGGGTGGTGGCGGAAGATCACCTGCGCGAGAACGCCCAAATTATGGACTCCTCCGATGGGGTGCGCGTCACCGCTCCAATGGTCCGCGACACCGCAGTGCTGGACCGGCTGGACCATGTGGAGCGCACGGTGGAGCGCCACGGCCGGGCGCTGCAATTCTTCGCCTCATTGGCGGAATCCAAGGACCGCTTCTGACCTATCAGGGGGTGCTCATGCGCTTTCGCGAGACGCCGATGGTCCCTCTGCGCCGGGATGGCCGCATGGTCAACGCCATGAGCGTGGATGTGGAGGATTGGTTCCAGGTCCAGGCCCTGGCCGGCGCCATCGACCGTTCCGAATGGGACAGCCAATTGCGCCGGGTCGAGGCCAACACCGACCGTATCCTTGACCTGTTCAGCCGCGCCGGCATTCATGCCACCTTCTTCACCCTGGGCTGGGTGGCCGAGCGCCATCCCGCTTTGGTCCGCCGCATCGTCGCGGGCGGTCACGAGCTGGCCAGTCATGGGTCCGAACACCGCCGCGCCGACGATCAGGGCCGCGACGGCTTCCGCCACGACATCCGCCGCGCCAAGGCCTTGCTGGAGGATTTGGGCGGGGTGGAAGTGCGTGGCTACCGCGCGCCCACCTTTTCCATCGGCGCCGCCAATCTGTGGGCGTTCGAGGTGCTGGCGGAGGAAGGCTATGCCTATTCCTCCAGCGTCTATCCGGTGCGCCATGATTATTACGGCATGCCGTCGGCGCCGCGCTTCGCCTTCCAGCCCGGCCCCGGCGGGTTCGTGGAATACCCGGTGACAACGCTGCGCCTGGGCAGCCGCAACCTGCCCTGCGGCGGCGGCGGTTTCTTCCGCCTGCTGCCCTATGCCCTGTCGCGCGCCGCCATCGCTCGGGTCAACCGGATCGATGACCGGCCCGCCATCTTCTACTTCCATCCGTGGGAGATCGATGCCGGCCAGCCCAGGGTCAGCGGCCTGCCGGCCAAGGCGCGCTTCCGCCACTACCTGAACCTGCACCGCACCGAAAGCCGCTTGGAGCGTCTGGTGCGCGACTTCGCCTGGGATCGTATGGATTCCGTGTTTCAACAGGGGTGAAATGATGAAAATCAAAGAACTCGGCCATGACAGCGTGGCCGCGTGGGACCGCTTTGTCACCCAATGCCCCGATGCCAGCTTTTTCCACCGCTCCGGCTGGGGCCGGGTGATTGCATCTGCCTACGGCCAGAAGCCCCATTATTTGTTCGCCGAGCGCGACGGTGCCGTGGTCGGCGTTCTGCCGTTGATCCATCTGAAAAGCCCGCTTTTCGGCAACCGTCTGGTCTCCACCGCGTTCACCATCGGCGGCGGCATCGCGGCGGTGGATGACGAGGCCCGCACTGCCCTGGACAATGCCGCAATGGACGCGCTGAAGCGAACCGGCGCTGATTATCTGGAATGCCGCCAACCGGCCCGGACGCACGGCGAAGGGTGGGTGGCCCGCACGGATTTGTACGGCACCTTCGAACGCCCCATCGCCGGTGACGAGGCCGAATGCCTGAAACAAATCCCCCGCAAGCAGCGCGCCGTGGTGCGTAAAGCGCTAGAGGGTGATCTGGTGGACGAAATGGACTCCAATCCCGATCGTTTCTTCCCGCTTTACGCCTTCAGCATGCGCAACATGGGCACCCCGGTCTTCGGCGCCCGTTTCTTCCGCTTGCTCATGGCCGAGTTCGGCAAGGATGCCGATTGCCTGACCGTGCTGCACCAGGGCGTGCCGGTCGCCAGCGTGCTGAGCTTTTATTTCCGCGACCGCGTCATGCCCTATTACACCGGCTGCGTCCCCCAAGCCCGCGATCTGGGCGCCAATGATTTCATGTATTGGCGGCTGATGCGCCGCGCCCATGAGCGGGGTGTGGGCATTTTCGATTTCGGGCGCTCAAAAATCGGCACCGGCCCCTACAGCTTCAAGAAAAACTGGGGCTTCACGCCGCTGCCGGTGACCCATGAATACCGCATGGCCCAAGGTGGCGAAGTGCCCGAGATCAATCCGCTGAACCCCAAATACAAGGCGTTCATCGCGTTGTGGAAACGGTTGCCGCTGGGGCTGGCCAATGTGTTCGGCCCCATGGTGGTGCGGCACATCGGCTAGATTTGTGTTTGCCCCTCGCCGGGCGCAGGCTCCGCCTGCTTGGCCGCGGCCGCAATGGCCGCTTATCGCGGCGTGCGTCATATCTGACGCACGCCGCTCTCCAGCAGCTCTGAAAACGCCGCCAGTTTGTCCGACCAATCGTAACACGCCACCATCTGCGCCCGCGCTGCCGCCCCGAGATGCTGGGTCTCGGGGCCGGTCAGCACCCCCAGCACCGCCGCCGCGAAGTCGTCGGCGCCCGAGGCCAGCAGCAGGTGGCGGCCCGGTTCGGCGTCGATGCCCTCCAGCCCTTGCGGGGTGGTGATGACGGCGCGGCCCATGGCCATGCCTTCCAGCACCTTGTTCTGGATGCCGCGTGCCACCCGCATGGGAGCGACCACGGCGTTCGCATGGGCCAGATAGGGGCGCACGTCGGGCACCCGTCCGGTCACCGTCACGCCGGGCAATTCGGCCAAGCGGCGCACTTCTTCGCTGGGGTTAGAGCCGACGATGATGAAATTGGCATTGGGCAGGCTGGCACGGATGCGCGGCAGGATTTTGGCCCCGAACCAAGTCACCGAATCCACATTGGGCCAGTAATCCATGGCGCCGGTAAATACCACGGTGGGGCCGCTGAAGGGGGCGGGGTAATCGCCGGGGGTGAAATAGTTCAGATCGATGCCGTTGGAAATGCCGTGGACCTTCGCCCCCACTTCAGGCGCTTGGCGGCGGAATAGCTGGGCTTCGGCCTCGGACACGAAGGTGATTGCGTCGGCGGCCTGGGCCATGGCGCGGTCGAATTCCAGTAACGTCTCCGCCTCGCGCCGGTAGACCCAGGACATGGGCCAGGACTGGCGCTCGGCGTATTGGCGCCATTTGTCGGAATCCACGTCCACGAAATCCATCACCACGCGGGGTGGCCGGGGGATGGCGCGCAGATATTGCCCCATGACCGAGGAATACAGGAACGCCGCATCCGGCTTTACCCCGCGCACCCAGGCGGCAAGGCGGGCATGGCCGAAATAGGCCTCGGAGAGCGGGCCGCCTTTGACCAGGGCACGCAGCGCCCGCAGCCGGGCGGCGCGGGGGTTCAGCTCGATGCACATGGTGTCGACGCAAAATTCCTTCAGGGCGTCCACGTATTGGCGATCGGCGGGGTCGTCCATGAAGCAGCCCAGATGGATGCGCCAGTGTTTCGCCAGGTGCTTGAGCACGGCAAAGGACCTGATCTTGTCCCCCTTGTTGGGCGGGTAGGGCAGGCGTTGGGCCAAGAACAGGAGTGTCTTCATACTCGCCTTCCGCCTAGTTGCTGAGCGTGCCGGTACGGTCAATCATATGCCGCCAAAATTCACAAATCCAACGCGGCTTAATATGAAACAAGTAGATGTGATTGTACCCAAATACGCCAGTGCCAGTCTGGCTGATTGGCATGCTGCCGCATTTGTATCAATGTTTCTCGTTTCTACATTGTCTGTTGTCTATATGGGAACAGCTAGCGGCATTGTTCATCTGTGGTCGGTCAGTTCCGCCTATAATCATGGCTTCCTGATCCTTCCCCTTGCCCTCTGGCTGATCTGGGACAGTCGTGGCCGTTTGCAGGGCATCGCCCCATTGCCGTCCCTTTGGGGCGTGGCGGCCATGGCGGGCTTTGCCGTGCTGTGGCTGCTGGCCTATCTGGCCGGCATCGCCGAGGGCACTCACTTTGCCCTGGTGGGCATGATCCAAAGCGCCGTGCTGGCTGTGGTTGGCCGTGCCGGTTATCTGCGGCTGCTGCTGCCGTTTTCCTATCTTTGGCTGATGGTGCCCACGGGCGAGGGGCTGCTGCCGTGGCTGCAAGCCAACACCGCCTGGGTGGCCTCCAGCATGCTGAGCGCGGTGGGCATCCCCACCCTGCAGGAAGGCCTGCACATCGAAATCCCCACCGGGAGTTATTTCGTGGCGCCGGGCTGTGCGGGCCTTAATTTCCTGCTGTCGGGGCTGGCCGTGGCCCTGGCCTATGCCGCCCTCATCTATCAGCGCCCAATGAAGCGCGCCGCCTTCGTGGCCGCCATGCTGGCGGTGGCGGTGTGCGGCAATTGGCTGCGGGTGTTCCTGATCGTGCTGGTGGGGCATCTGACCGACAACCAAGCCGACATCGTTGACGACCATCTTCTGTGGGGCTGGGGCGGGTTTACTCTGCTGATGCTGGCGGCCATGGCGGTGGGCAATCGCTTCCGCGATCCCGTGCCGGAGCCCGCGCCATGGCTCGGCGGCGGGCTGGCGGTGGGGCGCTTTGTGCCCATGGCGGTGGCGGCGGCTTTGGTGGCGGTGGCGGCACCGGTGGCGGCAACCATTCTATCGCCCGACCGCGCGCCAACTGGGACCGCCCAGCTAAACCTGTCCTGCGGCACCGCCGGCATCACTATTGGCCCACCCAACTGGTCGCCCGAACTGGACCGGGTGGACCGTTCCGCCACAGTCGGCTGTCTGGTGGCCGGTCAGGCGGTGGATCTGACCGTGGCTGTGTTGGATCGTCCGGTGCGCCAGGGCAAGCTGCTGGGCATGGAACGCCGGCTCGCCGATCCCGAGCGCTGGCGGGTGCTGGACCGGCGCACCCAATGGACTGACATCAACGGCCAGCGCGCCCCGGTGGAAGCCTTCGTGCTGGAAGCGGGCGGGCGGCAGCGGCTTATGTGGATGGCGGTGTGGGTGGACGGGGCATGGCGCCAGCCGGGTCTTTCGGCCATGGCGGCGGATTTGCGCTCTGAACTGCTGGCGGGCCGCCGTCATGCCGTCGTGGTGGCGGTGGCGGCTGAAAGTTCCGACGCTCTTGCCCGCATGCTGGCCCATCTGCCGTTTGAACCGTAAGGGGGAGGGCGCCCATGTGCGGCCTAGTAGGCATCTTCGACCCGCGCGACGCCCGTCCCATGGATGGTGCCGTGCTGCGGCGCATGAACTTGTCCATCAACCACCGGGGACCGGACGGTGATGGTGAGCACCTTGGCCCCGGCATCGCCTTGGCCCATCGGCGCCTCGCCATCATTGATGTGGGCGGTGGCCATCAGCCGCTCTACAACGAAGACGGCTCGGTGGTGGTGGTGTTCAATGGGGAAATCTACAATTTCCAGGAACTGGCCGCCGAGCTTGAGGCCCTGGGTCATATCTTCCGCACCCATAGCGATACCGAAGTCATCGTCCACGCC
Organism: Rhodospirillales bacterium; assembly: GCA_014380005.1. Taxonomy (GTDB): domain Bacteria; phylum Pseudomonadota; class Alphaproteobacteria; order Rhodospirillales; family Magnetospirillaceae; genus Magnetospirillum. Next base: position 24,533 of record JACMKT010000017.1, on the reverse strand, counting down.
TGGGAAAGCTGGGGTCCGGCCTCGGTGGAGCGGTTCCGCGGCATGTTCGCCTTCGCCCTGTGGGACGAAAAGGCCGAGACCTTGTTCCTGGCCCGCGACCGCCTGGGCAAGAAGCCGCTGTATTACGCCGACATGCCCGACGGCACCCTGGCCTTCGGTTCAGAGCTGAAGGCCCTGCGCGCCCATCCCGCCACGCCGTGCCAGCTTGACCCCCAGGCGGTGGAGTGCTTCTTCGCCTATGGCTATGTGCCCGATCCGCTGTCCATCTACCGGGCCATCCGCAAGCTGCCGCCGGCCCATCGGCTGATCTGGCGGCGCGGCGGTGCCCCGCGCATGGAGGCCTATTGGGACCTTCCCATGGGCAAGCATCTGTCTCTAAACGTGAACGAAGCCGCCGAGGAATTGCGTCCGCGCCTTGCGGGCGCTATCCGCATGCGCATGATCTCGGACGTGCCGCTGGGGGCGTTCCTGTCGGGCGGAGTGGATTCCAGCGCGGTGGTGGCGTTGATGGCCGGGGCCAGCTCCGACCCGGTGCGCACGTTCTCCATTTCGTTCGGCGATGCCAGTTTTGATGAATCCGCCTATGCGCGGCGCATGGCCGAGCGCTACCACACCAATCATGTGTCGCGCGAGGTCAGTCCCGACGATTTGGATCTGCTGGATAGACTGGCCGCCATCTACGACGAACCCTTCGGCGATCCCTCCGCCATGCCCACCTATGCGGTGTGCAAGGTAGCACGCGAGCGGGTGACGGTGGCGTTGTCGGGCGATGGCGGAGACGAGCTGTTCGGCGGTTACCGCCGTTACGCCATGCATGTGCGCGCGGAAAAAATCCGCCGCCTGTTGCCGCAAGGCCTTCGCAAGCCTGTGTTCGGGGCGCTGGGGCGGGTCTACCCCAAGGCCGATTGGGCGCCGCGTTGGCTGCGCGCCCGCACCACCTTCCGCGAATTGGCCGAGGACACTGCCGGGGCCTATTTCAACGCCGTCTCCGTGCTGGACGATTATACCCGCGCCCGGCTGTTTTCTGACGAGGCACGGCGGCAGATGCAGGGCTACCGGGCCGGCGATCTGCTGCGTAAGCATGTGCTGGCGGCGCCCACGGACGATCCGTTGCTGCAAATCCAATATGCCGACATGAAGACGTGGCTGCCCGGCGGCATTCTGGTCAAGGTGGACCGCGCCAGCATGGCCAACTCGCTGGAGGTGCGCGCCCCCCTGCTGGACCATTGCTTGGCCGAATGGGCTGCGCTGCTGCCGTCCGTGGTAAAGCTGGACAAGGCGGTGCTGAAGCGGGCGGCGGAACCGCTGGTGGATCGGGACTTGCTGTACCGGCCCAAACAGGGCTTCTCCATGCCGCTACGGCGTTGGTTCAAAGGGCCGTTACGGGCGCGTATTGCCATGCTGGCCCACAGCCCGGCCCTTGCCGGAAGCGGTCTGTTCAACTTGGCTGAAATCGCCCGCATGGCTGAACAGCATCAGGCGGGGTTGCGCGATCACAGCGCCGGGCTGTGGCTGCTGTTGATGTTCGAGGCGTTCCTCAAGCATCAGGACCGCTGAGGAACCGCTGGGGCCATGTCAGCCGGCGCGGCCACCGGCAGCGCAAAGCGGAACACCGACCCCAGGCCTTCTCCGGCGGAGTCCACCCAGATGCGGCCGTGATGGCGCTCCATGATGCGGCGGCACAGGGCCAAGCCGACGCCGCTGCCTTCGTACGCGCCGCGCGGGTGCAGGCGTTGGAAGATTTGGAACAGGCGTTCCGTATGGGCGGGATCGATGCCGATGCCGTTATCGGCCACCGAGACGATCCATTCGCCGGCAGTTTGTTCGGCGGTGATAACGATGCGGGGGGCGGTCTCGGCATCGCGGTATTTCAGCGCGTTGCCGATCAGATTCTGGAACACCCGCATCAGCTGGCTGGCATCGCTCCATACGCAGGGCAGGGGCGCTGCGGTGATTTCGGCGCCGCATGCGGCCATGGCGGTGGACAAATTGGCCATGGCATCGGCCAGCACGGTATCCAGTTCCACCGGCGCGAATTGGTTGCCCTGCCGGTGGACGCGGGAATAGCCCAGCAAATCGGTGATCATGCGTGACATGCGCTGGGCGCCGTCCACGGCAAAGGCGATGAATTCGTGGGCTTCCTCGTCCAGCTTTGGCGCATAGCGGCGCTCCAGCAAGGCAAGGTAGCTGGACACCATGCGCAGCGGTTCCTGCAGATCATGCGAGACGGCGTAGGAGAACTGTTCCAGATCGCGGTTGGAGCGGCCCAAATCCTCCTCCAGCCGCTTGCGCTCGGTGATGTCCTGGACGGCCACCAGTACCAACTCCTCGCCGCGCAGGGTCACGTTGGCGGCGGAGAGCAGGGCGGTGAAGCGTTCGCCATTGGCGCGCTTGAGCACGACCTCCAGATTGAGGATCTGCCCGTCGGCGGCCAGTGCCGCCACCATGGTGGCGCGGTCGGTGGGTTTTTCCCAGTAATCGGGCGCGACTTCGTTCACCGCCTTATCCACCGGTATGCCGAAGGCTTCCGCCGCGCGGGCATTGATATAGACCACCCGGCTGTTGGAACGGCGGGTCAACACCAGCGGCAGCGGCGAAATCTCGACCATGCAGCGGAAGCGTTCCTCGCTCTCGCTCAGTGCCGCCAGGGAATCGTGCAACTCGGCGGTGCGGTCGTGGACGGCCTGGGACAGGGTTTCCACATGGGTGCGTTCGGTGGACAGCAATTGCTCGGTGACCGAGCGGCGGCGCCGTTCCGAGCGCGACAGGCGCAGAGCCAAGGCAAAGATCACACCGACGAATACGCTTTGAATGCCGCCATGGACCCACAGCTCGCGGCGCCAACGGTCCAGCACCTTGGTGCGGTTGATGCCAACGGCGGCGACCACGGGGTAGTGGGGAACCGTGGTGAAGCCGATGATGCGTTCGACCCCGTCCGAGAAACTGGGGGCATAAAAGGCGGTGCCGGCAATAGGGGTGGCGGCATAGGCGCGGTACAGAGGGCTGTCGGCGATGGATTTACCGATGAAGCGGTCATCGCGCGGGTGGCGGCTATACAGGATGCCGTCGGGGCTGAAGGCGCCTGCCGCATCGCCCTCGCCGGGCACCACCGAGGCCAGGGAATCGTCGATGAAGGCGGTCAGCACGGCCATGCCGACACTGCCGCGAAAGGTTTTGTCCGGGCCGATGATGGGGCGCGACAGCAGTAGGACGGTGTTGCCGGTGAACCGCTCCTTCACCGGCGGCGAGACGAAAAGCGTGTTCTCGCGCCAATGTTCCTGCGGGTGGCGCACATGCGGCCTGTCGGAAATATCCGCCGGTATGGGGCGTGGCGGGCCATCGCGATGGATGATTTGGCGCAACCAACCTTTGCTGTCCACCAGACCCATGCTTTCCAGTTCGGGAAAGGAATCCAGTTTGGCGCGCAGATTGGCGGTGACCGTCGGGTCGAACGTGGCCGGGTCTTCCACCTTTTCGGCGGCGTCGGACAGCATGATATCCATACTGCGCAACGAACCGGCGATGCGCTGGGCGGCAGCATTGGAGAGTGACAGCGCCAGTTGTTCGGCGGCCAGGATATGAGCATCGCGGCTGACCATGATTTGCCAAGTCGATGCCGCACTGCCGGCAGCAGCCAGTAAGGCCGCTCCCACCCAAATCTTAAGACTCGGCCAAATCCTTAGGCTAGGGCAGATCCGTGCCATCTATTGCGCTACCCCCTTGGAGGCGCGAGTATCGCATGGTGCCTTTCCATCAGGCAACTTTTAGTCTTGACGGCGTTCGATCTCGATGCCGACCGAGGCGGCCTCGGCGTAGACATCCAACTTTTCCACTCGCACCCGCACCGATTTTACCCGCGCATCCACAAGGCATAGTTCGGCGATCTTTTCGGCCAGGGTCTCCACCAGATTGATGTGGCCGTCGGCCAGCATGCGCTTGATGCCTTCGATGATGTCCTCATAGGACACCACATTGGCGATGTCGTCCGACAACGGCCCGGCCTGTTCGTACACCGCCATGTCGACGTTGACGCGCACCCGCTGGGGCGCCAGCAATTCGTGGGCGTGGATGCCGATCAGGCATTTGAGCACCAGATCGCGTACCAGGATGCGGTACAGCTTGGCGTCTTTGGCCTTGGCGAACATGCAGGTTCCTTCTTTCTAAACGAGGCTTTCTAAACGAGGGCCTCTGCCGTCGGGACGACATCGTCCTCGACCGGCAGGGCGGCAAGCAACTGGGCCATGGTGCGGCCCGACAGCGGATGAGCGACGTTTGCCGCCAGTTCCACCAGCGGCACCAAGGCAAAGCGGCGCTCGTGCAGGCGGGGGTGGGGGATGGTCAGCACGTCCTGGTTCAGGACGACGTCGTCGTAAAGCAGGATGTCCAGATCGATCAGGCGCGGGCCATAGCGGACGGAGGCGACGCGGCCCAACTCATCCTCAAGGGATTTCAGGGCGGCCAGCAATTCACGTGGCGCCAGTGCGGTGCGGAGCTTGACCGCCATGTTGAGGAACGCCGGCTGGTCGGTGACGTAAAGCGGCGCGGTCTCGAAAATCCGCGAGCACGCTTCCACTTCGCCCAATTCCGATAATGCCGCGATGGCGGCGGTCAAATTGGCCGGGCGATTGCCCAGATTGGTCCCCAAACCCAGGAAAACGGTGGCCATTGCTGCTGCCCGAAACGTGGAAGGGCGCAACAATCCTCCAGAATGGCTCTTAAGGCAAGGGAACGCTTTGCTGAACCACGCCCGCCGGCATCCAGCCCGAGGACATGGCGATGCGCACGGCCTGGGCGCGGTTGGCGGCGCCGATCTTGCGGTAGACGTTGCGCAGATGCACCTTGATGGTGATCTCCTGCAATTCCAGCGAGATGGCGATTTCCTTGTTGGTGCGGCCTTCCACCAGCAGGATCAGGATTTCGGCTTCGCGCCGCGACAGCTTGTCGAAGGGGGGTGTCATCCCGCCCGGTCTGGCGGCGGTGGCCATGTTGCTGGGCATGGGCATCTGGGTGGATGGGTCGTCGAAGAAGGTGGACGACGGCAGGTATTTCTCACCCGACAGCACCAGACGCAGGGCGTTGACCATGGCGGTGCCGCTGACGGTCTTGGGGATGAAGCCCGAGGCACCGGCTTGTACGGCGGCGACAACATGGTCGCGGCTGGAGAAGCCCGAGACGATCACCACCGGCACGTTGGGGCATTTGCCGCGCAGCACTTCCAGGCCTTTCAGCCCGTCCATGCCCGGCATCATCAAATCAAGCAGGATCAATCCCAGGCGGTCGGCCTTGGCAGCCACCGCCACGGCCTCGTCGATATTGGCCGCGTCCAGGATTTCCGCATCCGGGCTGAGTTCCTGGAGGAACGGCTTCAGGCCATCCCGAACCAGCTTATGGTCGTCAGCGACCAGGATTTGCATGTGGTACTCTCCCCCGCCGCAGCCGGGTGGCCTTTGGCATTACGAAAATATAGCTGGACCCAGGATGGGTCTATAGAAAACAACACAAACTCACTGTTCGTCATCCGCCGGCGGTTTTAGGAACGTGGCGATGATCTCGGCCAGTTTGCCCAGGGGGATTGGCTTCTTCAGTACTGCGCAACGGTCGTCATTAAGATTGTCTGCCAGTCTTTCGGTGGCGCCCAGATGTCCGGTGACGATGACGATGGGCATCAAGGGGTCGAAGTCCCGCAACTTCTCCACCAATTGCTCGCCGCCGCCTGCGGGCATGCGCAGATCGGTGATGACCACGTCGGCGGGGTCTGCACAGAACACCTTCCACGCCTCGTTGCCATTGATGCACACGGTAACGCGGTAGCCCAATTCCTTCAGATAGCGGCCAAGGGTCGCACCCGCCGTGGGCTCGTCCTCCACCACCATGATGTGGCTGTCCATGGCCGCCGGCTCGGGCACCTGATCCTTGTCCAGGGCCACCGCCAGAGTGCTGTCCTCGTCCACCGGCAGGGTGATGGCGAAGCAGGCCCCTTGCTTATGGAGAGGCGTGGAGGCTTGGTCCACCACTTCCAGGCAGCCGCCCATGCTGGCGATGATGCCAAAGCTGACCGACAGGCCAAGACCGGTGCCACGCCCGGCTTCCTTGGTGGTGAAGAACGGCTCGAAGATGCGGGCGCGCACGGCGGGTGGGATGCCGGGGCCGTTATCGGCCACGGTGATGATCAGGTTACGGTCCTGGCGCTTGGCCGAGACGGTGATCTCCGCGTGCCAATCGCCGCCTGCCATATCGCGCTTTTCCTTCAGCGCGTGCTGGGCGTTGGACACTAGGTTTATCACCACCTGTTCCAACTGAACCCGGCGGCCCCGGATCAGCACGGCCAGATCGGGCAGGTCGGTGGTCAGGATGACTTCGTCGGTGCGCAACTGGCCTTCCAGCACCCCCAGGGCCGAGGCCACCGCGGCGGTGGCGTCGAAGGCCTGCACCGGGCTGGTGTCGCGGCGCGAGAAGATGCGGATGTCGTCGATGATCTCGGCGGTGCGCTGGGCTTGATCGGCCACCAGTTGGAATTGCTGGGACTGGAAGTCCTGGGTCGCCTTGCCGCGCTCGATGAACAGCAAGGCGCCCTCGGCGGTCAGGCGGATGATGTTCAGCGGCTGGGACAATTCGTGCACCAGCCCGGCGGCCATCTCGCCCAGGGTGGCCAGCTTGGCCGCCTGGACCAATTGCTGCTGGACCTGCTTGCGGTCGGTGACGTCGCGGATCACCAGGATGCGGGCGGGCAGGCCGTGGAAGGTGATGGTGGTGGCGGCCACCTCGGCCTCGAACTCGGAACCGTCCATGCGCCGCATGCGGTACTCGGTGACTTGGCGCTGCATGGGCGGGTTGGCGATGCGCCGTGCCACCTCAACCTGGAAATCGTCGTGGATCAGATCCAGCACGCGGCGGCCCAACAGATTGGATTGCTCGGTGCCGAATATGCGGGCCGAGGCCGCGTTGGCGAACAGGATGGTGCCCTGGCTGTGGACGATGATGGCGTCGGGGGTCAGTTCGATCAGGGAGCGGTAGCGTTCCTCGGATTCGGCCAGATCGCGCACCGCCTGTTCGTGCTCGGCCTTCATGCGCAGGGCGCCGATGCCGTAGGTCAGGTTGCGGGCCAGATCCTCCATCAGGCGGACCACGTCGGCGTCGAACGCCTCGCGTTCCGAGGCATAGATGTTCAGCGTGCCGATGCGGTCGTCGCCTTGGCCCAAGGGCAGCGACAGGACCGAGCGGAAATGGTGGCGGGCGGCGGCGTCGCGCCACGGGGCGAAGCGGGGGTCTTGGGTGGTGTCGTGCACCACTTGGGACCGTCCGGTGCGGATGGCGGTGCCGATGGGGCCTCGGCCCAACTCGGTATCGGCCCACGACACCGAGATTTCCTGCACATAGCTTTGGCCGCGTCCGGCGATGGCGACGGGGCGGACGGATTTCTGTTCATCGGGGCGGGCATAGCCGACCCAGGCCAGCCGGTATCCGGCCACATCCACGGCGATGCGGCAGATGTCCTCCAGCAGTGCGGCCTCGTCGGTGGCACGCAGCAGGGCTTCGGTGGAACGGGTAAGCGTGGTCACCGCCCGGTCGATCAGGCTCAGCTGGTCCGCCACACTATGCGCGATCATGTCCCCCCGATGGCCCATTCGGGCTTCACGTTTCCCTTTGACGGCATTCATGCTAACCCTAGCCATGGCCAAAGGGGTAGGGATTTTGCGGCCTTATCCTCGCCATGTTGCCGTGTTTGGCTTCACCATGGCTGCGGTTCCGCATGTGCTTCTTATGAGGTGGAAAAGGTGATCGTTCGCTGGTTGTCGCCCTTGCTGCTCGCCGCCGGCCTGTTGGCCGCTGTTCCCGCCGCTGCCGCTGAGCGGGCGCTGGACCTGCTGGACGTGCCGGTGTCCTACACCGCCGATTTCAGCGTCAGCGGTGACAAGGGCACCTATCACGGCACGGTGTGGCATGCGCCGGGCCGCGAGCGCCGTGATTTCGGCACCCAGGGCGGCAGTCAGACCGTGCTGCTGCGCCGCGACACCGATTCCGCCTATCTGATGAAGCCCAGCCAGCGCTGGTATGTGGGCCTGGGCTTCCAGGCGGTGGGCGCCCTGGCCGGCGGCCTCGACGCGTTGACCGTGGAGCGCACCAAGCTGAAGGAGGAGTCCGTGGGCTCCATCCGCGCCACTCGCTACAAGGTGGCGGCGGTCGGCCCCAAGAACACCCGCTTCGACGGTGACGCGTGGTTCTCCAAGGAAGGCATTTTGGTCCGTGCCGTGGGCATGATGACCGGCCCCGACGGACGTAAATCCGCAGTGGAAACCATGCTGTCGGGTCTGAAGGTCGGTCGGGTGGAGGAACGCATGTTCGAACTGCCCGCCGGCTGGCTGGGCATGGATTTGCGTTCGGTGCCGGCTGAGAAGATCGCCCAGGCGGTGGAAAACCTCATGCCCATGATGCAGGGTGGGCGGTAGTATAATTATTCAGTGTCATTTCGAACGAGCCGAAGGCGAGGAGAAATCTCGCGTCCACGGTGACGGTTTTTCCGCTGAGGCGAGATTTCTCCTCAGCTACGCTTCGTTCGAAATGACAATGATTTAATTACCAGTACCGAACCTTGCCGGTATCGATATGGACGAAGTTGGAGGACGGGTAGGTGCCCACACCGCCCGCCTTCAGCGACTTGGCGGCCCGGCCGATGATCTTGACGTTCTGGCCGGGGATGCGGATGTCCACGGCCTTGCCGGTCATGTGCAGGCTGTTATGGGCCACGCCGTCGGAATTGGACACCAGCAGCGCATTGCTTTGCGGCGAGCGATAGCCGGAAATGATGTGCACGGCGCCTTTGGCGCCGAATTTCTTGTGCACGGCGACCATGACGTCCAGCAGGCGCGGGTCAATGTGGTGCACGTCGCCCGAGCGGTGGTCGCGCAGGAACTTGTTGATCTGCACCAGCGACTTGGGCAGGTAGCGCCCTTGAGCCCAATAGACGGTCTTCAGGTACTCGCCGGTATGGGTGTTGTACAGGTGCAGGCCGCGTTCGGGCAGGGCGCGAACGGCGGCCTCAAGGGGGTTTGTCACCAGGGTGGCGGCAGCGGCAGCCAAGCCCAGAGTCAGAAATGACCGGCGCGACAGAATGTCGCGGTGGCTTCCGTCATCACTCTGATGCATTGGTCCCCCCCATTTAGTGAGTCCAGACATACCATTGGGGAAGGGTGTCGAGTCAACCTTCCGCACAGCCTTTCTATCACTTTGTCACGGGCTGTTCGGAAGAAATGGCGGAATCCCTAGGACTCAGGTGGATGTGCCCAAAGGGGGATTCTCACAGCGCGCCGGACGTCCGGTCCTGGGCAACCTGGGCGGTCGGGGTGCGTGGACGCTTCAGCGCGGCCTTCAGGCGGCCATCATGGCCGTACAAATCGTCGCGGAAATTGATGGTGCCGTCTTCGTCGGCCCAGGTGGTCATGTACATCAAATACACCGTCAGCGGCTTTTCCAGCTTCAGCGTCTTGGTGTTGGCGTCAATGATCAGATCATCGATGCGCTGCGCCCATTCCGACGACACCAGGGCCTGGGCCAACTGGACCGGACGTTCCACGCGGACGCAGCCATGGGACAGCGCCCGGAACAGGCGACCGAAATATTGCCGCCGGGGTGTGTCGTGCAGGTAGATGTCGTCTTGGTTGGACAGGTTGAACTTGACCTGACCCAAGGCGTTATCGGGGCCGGGGGCTTGGCGGATGCGCCAGGGGAACTTGCTGTATTTGTGCCAATCCAGGCCCACGCCCTGGGCCTGGGGGCTGCCCTCGGGGAAGGCCTCCAGGATGTGCATGTTGTTGCTGCTCAGGTAATTGGGGTCCTTGCGCAGCTTGGGCAGGATTTCCTTGGTGGCGATGGAGGGCGGCACCGTCCAGGTGGGGTTCAGCACCACCGAAGTCATGGTGGTCACCATGCTGGGGGTCTGGTGTTTGACGTCGCCCACCACCACGCGCATGGCCATCTGGATTTCGCCGTTCTTGACCAGTTCAAGATGGGCGGCGGGGAGGTTGACGGCGATGTGCAGGGAATCCAGCGCGCGCGGCATCCAGCGCCAGCGCTCCATATTGGCCTGGATCTGGCGCAGCCGTTCATCGGCGCTGACGTTCAGGGCGGCCAGGGTGGCCTTGCCCACGGCGCCGTCGGCTTCGATGCCGTGGCGCAATTGGAAGCGCTTGAGGGCGGCGCTCACTTGCCCATCCAGCAGCTTGCCCTTGTCGTGCTTGGCCTCCAACTCGCCTGAGGCGATGAGGCGCTTGCGCACCATGGGCACGCGGTCGTCTTCGTTGCCCGGCTTGATGGAGGGGCCGTCGGCAATGGCGGTCCAGCCGCCCGCCCGCACCAGCTCCCGGTATTTCTCCATGGCTTGGCGCAGGCGGTGATAGCCGGCATAGGCCGGGGGCAGGGCGGTTGCCTGGGTAATCAGTTCCTTGCCGCCGGCAAGGTCGCGCAGGAATTTGTCGGTCTCGAAAGCGGGCCGGGATTCGGGACCCATGCCGCCGACTAGGCGGCTGGGGCTGACCCGCCCGGTGGCGAGGTCGCGGCCAAAGCGGGCCAGGGCGTCCGAGACCAGGATGTCGTGCTCGATGTCCGATCCGGTGGCGGGCACCCCATAGGTTTCCGGCACTAGCCCTTCCGCCAGGGCGATGGCTTGCAAATCCATCAGCAGGCGGGCGGCGGTGGCTTCGCCGGAACCGCTCCACGCCAGCCGATAGCTGCGCTGGCGGTAAAAATCCTTCAATGGGGCAAGGTCGATGGTGCGGTCGCCGATCTTGGCGATGCCGGTGGCATCCTCAAGCCGGCGTTGCACGTCCACTGGGGTATCGGCATAGGCAAGCGAACCGGCGGAGGCAAGCGCCAGGGCCAAGCTGAACAGAAACGGGCGGGCAAAGGACAATTGATCAAAACCCTAAAGCTGCGGCGGGCGCCGTTACCCCATTATACGCGCCGGGGCCCAAGCCGGCGCACGCACGATTTCAGGGTCCCGCTATTGGCTGACTGAACTCTGCTCGTATGGATATCGAACTCGCGCGAGCGGGAGTCAACGGGCATCAGCAGGCTTATTCGTCATGACGGTCACAGTGCGGCCCGAATGCCACAGGTGGCGCACAATTGGGCGGCACCGCGCTTGGGGTGCCGCCCAACCCTTGAGCAGGTTTTCAGCCTTGCGCCCAGGGCAGCCCGGCCACCTTCCAGCCGCCGGCAGTGCCGCGATGGCGGGTGTCGTCCAGCCCGCCTTCGAAGCCGTCCAGGATGTTGTAGCTGGAAGTGTAGCCCAGCCCGGTCATCAACTCCGCCGCCGCCTTGGACCGCACGCCCGAACGGCACAGGAACAGCAGAGTGTCGCCCGGTTGCACGCCCTGGGACTGTAATTGCTGCGCGAAGGCCTCGTTCTTGGTCATGGTGGGGAAGACCTGCCACGACACCAGCAGCGGCTTCTTGTCCAACGGGGCAAGGTCGGGAATTCCCACATACACCCATTCGGCCTGAGTGCGCACGTCGATCAATTTGGCATTGGCGTCCGAGGTGAGCTTCTCCCAAGCCTCGGTGGGGGTGATGTCGCCGGCATAGGCGGTCATTCGCGGCTCCTATTGTACGGTTAAGCTAGTGGTGAATAGGATTAATCTACACAAAAACATGTTGACTTTATAGGCTGTTCGGTGGCATTTCGTAAATCAGATTACAACATACACATCGACGTGTGTATTTTCGAAGGGGTTTTGAGATGGGTCATGCGGCGCCGGCACAGGTGGCACAGGTGAATCAGGCCGAGCCGTTGGCTCGCATGAGCGATCTGGCCGAATACCGTGTGGGTTTGCAGCACTACCTTGCCGGCGATTGGGATGACGAGCGCTGGACCGCCTACCGCACCCGCTATGGCGTTTACGGCCAGAAGCAGCCCGGCGTGCAGATGATCCGCATCAAGGTCCCCGGCGGCGTGCTGCCGGTGTCGTGGCTGCGCGCCATCTCTGCCGTCAACCGCGAATACGCCGTGGGCGACGGGCATATCACCACCCGTCAGGACATCCAAATCTATTATGTGCCGCTCAAGCGCACCCCTGATCTGCTGGAGTACCTGTACTCCAACGGCGTGACCACCCGCGAAGCCGGCGGCAGCACCCTGCGTAACATGAACGCCTGCGCCCTGGCCGGCGCCTGCCCGCGTGAGCTGGTTGATGCTGGCCGGGTGGCCGAGCTGCTGGCGCGGTCGTGGATCCGCCACCCGCTGGTTCAGCACATGCCGCGCAAGGCCAAGTTCAGCGTGTCGGGCTGCGCCACCGATTGCGGCCATAGCGCCCTGCACGATCTGGCCTTCATCGCCGTCGAGAAAGACGGCGCCAAAGGCTTCCGCGTGACTGCCGGCGGTGGCCTGGGCGCCTTGCCGCGCGCCGCCATCGACGTGCTGCCCTTCGTCACCGAAGACGAATTGCCGGCGGTGGTCGAGGCCTTCGCCCGTCTGCACCAGCGCTATTCCAACCGCCGCGACCGCAATGCCTCGCGCATGAAGTTCCTGGTCAAGCGCTTCGGCGAACAGAAATTCGTGGAATTGTTCACCGAAGATTTCGAGCGCGTGCGCAATCTGCCCCAGCGCGCCCAGGCCAAGCTGAACTGGCGCACCCCGCAGGAAGCCCCGGTGGCCCGCGTTCCCGTTGGCGTGGTCGATGCCCATGACGGCACCAAGGCCGTGGTGCTGTCGGTGCCGCTGGGTCTGCTGTCGTCCGACCAGATGGATCGTTTGGCCGACATCGCCGACGAGGCGGGGGTGACCGAGACGCGCACCACCCGTGACCAGAATCTGGTCCTGCTGGGCGTGCCCAATGACAAGCTGGCGGTCCTGGTCGCCGCGGTGAAGGCCATCGGTCTGGACGTGCCGGCTTCTGCCGACGACGTGCCCGACGTGATTTCCTGCCCCGGCACCACCACTTGCCGCATCGGCATCAACAACTCGCAAAGCTTCGCCCGTCAGGCCCTGGCCTCGGCCAATGCCGACCCGCTGGCCAAGGGCGTGTCGGTGCATGTGTCGGGCTGCCAAAACTCGTGCGGCCTGCACCATGTGGCCGATTTCGGCCTGCACGGCATGGCGAAGAAGATCGATGGCCGCTCGGCTCCCCATTACCAGCTGCATTTCGGTGGCGACGCCCGCACCGGTGTGGTTGGCCTGACCGGCCCCATCGTCCCGGCCCGCTTGGCCGATGAAGCCCTGAGCCTGCTGCGTCAGGCTTACGGCGAGGCCAAGCAGGCGGGCGAGAGCGTCCGCACCTGGGCTGAGCGTCTGGGCAAGCCCGGTCTGGCCGCCGTGCTGAAGCCGCTGGATGGCAAGACCACCGACGATCTGTTCATCGATTGGGGTGACACCGATCTGTTCCCCGGTGCCCCTCCCGGCAAGGGCGAATGCGCCGCGTCGTCGGGCCTGGAAGAGCTGTATGCCGATCTGGCCGATGACGCCCTGATCACCCTGGACCGCGCCCAGTTTGCCGGTGACGAGAACCGCGCCCGTGCCTCCGGCCTGGACGCCGTGCTCTACGCCGCTCGCCGTTTGGTGGACGTGCGCGGGGTCCTTACTGAGGACAGTCAGACGCTGGACGCGGTGGTCGCCTCGCTCCGTGGCACCTTCGTCGACCATGACGATGTGCTGGCTGCGGTGAACTCGGCTTTGGCGGCCAAGGATGGCGATTTGGCGGTGTTCCGCGAGGCCGTGGCCTATCTGATCGACACCGCCGCCGCTGTGGTTGCCGCCCCGCCGGTAGCTGCGGAAGCCGCTGTGGGCGACATCAACGCGATCCTGGGGATGGCGGAATGAGTCTTTCTCACCTCGCCAAGCTGAGCGGTAAGGAGCTGATCGCGGCAATTGCCCGCGATTATGCCGGGCGCGTCGCCGTGACCTCGTCCTTCGGGGCGGAATCGGCGGTGTTGCTGGACCTTGTCGCCCAGGTGGACCCGTCGCTGCCGGTGATCTTCCTCGATACGGATGAGCTGTTCGACGAGACCGTGCAATACCGCGCGGTGCTGGAGGCCAAGCTGGGCCTGACCAACGTCATCGTCGTGCGCCCCACCGACGAGGACCGCAAGGACGCCGAGGAATTGTGGCGCACCGACATCGACCGCTGCTGCGAGCTGCGCAAGGTGCGTCCGCTGGCGAAAGCGGTGGCCGGGTTCGAGGCGCTGATCGACGGACGCAAGCGCGCCCACGGCGCCGAGCGCGACGCCCTAGGCACCATTCAATTGTCCGGCGGCGTGGTCAAGGTCAGCCCGCTGGCCAATTGGGACGGCGACCAGATCGAGGCCCATTTCGTCGCCCGCGATCTGCCGCGTCATCCGCTGGTGGCGCAAGGCTACCGTTCCATCGGCTGCTGGCCGTGTACGCGGCCCACCAAGCCCGGTGAATCCCCTCGCGCTGGCCGCTGGGCCGGCAGCGCAAAGACTGAATGTGGCATCCATACCGCTCCCCTCGGGGCCAAGGACTGACAAAATGAACGATCTTGATGTCTTGGAAAGTGAGTCGATCTACATCTTCCGCGAGGCGTTCAACCGTCTCGACAAGATCGCCATGCTGTGGTCGATCGGCAAGGATTCCAACGTGATGTTGTGGCTGGCCCGCAAGGCCTTCTTCGGCCATGTGCCGTTCCCGGTCATTCACGTGGACACCACCTTCAAGATCCCCGAGATGATCGAGTTCCGCGACCGCGTGTCCAAGGAATGGAAGCTGCCCATCGTCATCGGCAAGAACGAGGAAGCCCTGGCCGCCGGCATGAGCCCCGCCCAGGGCCGCGTCAATTGCTGCTCGGCTTTGAAGACCGAGGGGCTGAAGCAGGTGCTGGCCCAGCACGGCTTCAACGGCGTCTTCGCCGGCATCCGCCGCGACGAGGAAGGCACCCGCGCCAAGGAGCGCGTGTTCAGCCCGCGCAATGAGACCAACGAATGGGACGTCAAGGACCAGCCGCCCGAGTTCTGGGGCCAGTTCAAGACCGATTTCGCGCCCGGCACCCATCTGCGCATCCACCCGCTGCTGGCCTGGACCGAGCTGGACGTGTGGCGCTACATCGCCCGCGAAGGCATTCCGGTGGTTGACCTGTACTTCGCCAAGAACGGCCGCCGTTACCGCAGCCTGGGCTGCGCCCCGTGCACCGGCTCCATCGCCTCGACCGCGTCCACCGTGGACGAGATCATCGAGGAATTGGAGACCACCAAGACGTCCGAGCGCGCCGGCCGCGCCCAGGACAAGGAATCCGAGGATGCCTTCGAGCGCCTGCGCGCCAACGGCTACATGTAAGGGTGGGGACCATGACTGATAATACTGCTCCGCTGCGCATCGTCGTCGTCGGCCATGTGGACCACGGCAAGTCCACCCTGGTGGGCCGCATCCTCAACGAGACCGGCGCCCTGCCCGACGGCAAGGTGGAATATTTGAAGGAAGTCTGCGACAAGCGCGGCATGCCGTTCGAATGGGCGTTTGTCATGGACGCCCTTCAGGCCGAGCGCGACCAGGGCATCACCATCGACACTTCGCAGCTGCGCTTCCATTCCGGCAAGCGCCCGGTGCTGATCATCGATGCCCCCGGCCACAAGGAATTCCTCAAGAACATGATCACCGGCGCCGCTTCTGCGGAAGCCGCGCTGCTGATCATCGATGCCGCCGAGGGCGTGCAGGAACAGACCCGCCGTCACGGCTATTTGCTGCATCTGTTGGGCCTGCGCCAGATCGCCGTGGTCGTCAACAAGATGGATCTGGTGAATTGGAGCGCCGAGCGCTTCAAGGAAGTGGAAGCGGAAATCCGCGGTTATCTGGGCGAAATCGGCGTTACCCCCACCCACGTCATTCCGGTGGCGGCGCGCGGCGGCGACAATGTGAAAACCCGCTCCGCCAACAGCCCGTGGTATCAGGGCCCCACCATCATCGACGCTTTGGACAATTTCGACTCGGCGGCCCCGGCCACGGAAATGCCCCTGCGCCTGCCGGTCCAGGACGTCTACAAATTCGACCAGCGCCGCATCATCGCCGGGCGCATCGAAAGCGGTCGTTTGAAAGTGGGCGACCGTCTGGTCTTCGCGCCCTCGGGCAAATCGGCCAAGATCGCCAGCATCGAAGGCTGGGCCGGCAATGACGTCTCCACCGTGGCCGCAGGCGCCGGTCGTGGCGTGGGTGTCACCCTGGACGAGCCCATCTTCGTGGAACGCGGCCAAATCGCCCATCTGGCGGAAGCCCCGCCGGTGCTGGCCTATTCCATCCGTGCCCGCGTGTTCTGGCTGGGCCGTGAGCCGCTGGTTCTGGGCTCGCGCCTCAAGCTCAAGCTCGCCACCGCCGAATATCCGGTGGAAGTGGCCGCCATCGAGCGCGTGGTGGACGTTGAAGACCTCAACAACCACGATGGCCGCGAAGTGGGCCGCAATTCCGTGGCCGAGTTGGTGCTGCGCGCCCGCGCCCCCATGGCGCTGGATTCCTTCGCCGATAATGCCCGCCTGGGCCGCTTCGTGCTGGTTCAGGGTTATGACATCGTCGGTGGCGGCATCATCGGTGAAGCGGTGGGCGAATCGCGCAACATCACCGCCGTGGAACACACCGTCACCGTGGACGCTCGCGCCAAGGCCAACGGTCATCGCGGCGGCGTGTTGTGGCTGACCGGCCTGTCCGGTGCCGGCAAGTCCACCATCGCCATGGAAGTGGAACGCCGCCTGTTCCTCAAGGGCTGGCAGGTCTCGGTGCTGGACGGCGACAATGTGCGTCAGGGCTTGTGCTCGGACCTTGGCTTCTCGCAGGCCGACCGCGCCGAGAACATCCGCCGCGTGGGCGAAGTGGCCCATCTGTTCGCTAAGACCGGCGTATTGGTGGTGACCGCCTTCATCAGCCCGGCCAAGGAAGACCGCGCCCGTGTCCGCGCCATCGACCCCGAATCCTTCCACGAAATCCACATCGCCACCGATCTGGCCGAGTGCGAACGCCGTGACCCCAAGGGTCTGTACAAGAAGGCCCGCGCGGGCGAAATCCCAGATTTCACCGGCATTTCCGCCCCGTACGAAGCCCCGGACACGCCCGAATTGGCGGTGAACACCACCGGCAAGTCCATCGACGATGCGGTGGCCGAACTGGTGGCCTATGTGGAAGCGGAATTCGGCTTGTCCACCCGCGAACGTGCTGCGGGCTGACCCGACTGAGGATGGGCGCCTCGTTACGGGGCGCCCATTCGAGTTGTCATACCAATCATGCACAGCGTAAGCTTCTTCCCGGAACGTCAGGGAGGGATGGCGCGCAGTGGAGGGATTCAAGCCCCGCTCGAAGCCTGGATTTGCCCGCAGGGCCACGCGCGGACGCGTGATCCGCGGCCTGTTGTCGCGCATTGACGAGTTGGAAGCCGCCCAGGTCGCGGCCCGGCGGGCGCAAGACGCCTTGCTGGCGACCACCGAGGCCCTGCGTGCCAGCGAAGAACGCTATGCCCTTGCCATGCGCGGCCCCAATGAGGGGCTGTGGGATTGGGACGCCAACACCAAAGAGCTGTATCTGTCGGCCCGGCTGCTATCCATCCTGGGCTTCGCCAGCGAAAATCTGCACACCACGTCCCATGATTGGCTGGAACTGGTGCATCCCCATGACCGGGAGCTTTATGAGACCACCCTGGTGGACCATCTCAAGGGCAAAACCGACCATTTCGAATGCGAATACCGGGTGCGCGACCATACCGGCGATTATCGCTGGGTGTTGGCGCGCGGTTTGGCGGTGCGCGACGAGACCGGGCGCGGCACCCGCATGGTGGGCTCGGTGGGTGACATCACCGAACGCAAGCTGCGCGAGGCCAGCCTGAAGGCCAGCGAGAGCCGCTTCCGCTCGTTGGTGGCGACGGCGGCCAGTGTCATCCTGATGATTGGCCGCGACGGCATCATTCAGGAGTTCAACCGCGAGGCCGAGATAGTCTTCGACATGGCCCGCATTTACGCCATCGATCGCCATTGGACCAAGGTTCTGGGGGATCTGGAAACCGCCTTCTCCCCTTTGGTGGATGCCGCCCTGCGCGGCGAGGAAGTGCGTGACCATGAAATTTTCGTTCAGCGTCCGGGCCGGGCGCCACGGGTGCTGTCATGGAATTTGGCCCGGTCCGAGGATTGCGGCGCCAGCGTTGTCGCCGTGGGCACCGACGTCACCCGCCGCCGCATCGCTGAACGCGGCCTGTCTGAGGCCAACGAATTGCTGGAACAACGCGTCACCGAGCGCACCCGCGAGGCGCAGGCGGCACAGCATCAGGCGGAATTGGCCAGCCGCGCCAAAACCGAATTCGTCGCCAATATGAGCCACGAATTGCGTACCCCGCTCAACGCCATCATCGGCTTTTCCGACGTCATGCGGCTGGAGGTCATGGGGCCGATCCAGAACCCGCGCTACACTGAATACATCCGCGATATCCATGATTCGGGTTCCCATCTGCTGGAGGTCATCAACGACATCCTGGACCTTGCCAAGGTGGAAGCCGGCAAATTCGTGCTGAATCGCGAGCCCTCGGACATGCGCGCCATCGTCAACGGCGCCATGCGGTTGATGGCGGAGCGGGCGCAGAAGGCCGGGGTCGTGTTGGAATGCCGCATGGGCGCCGGTTTGGGCATGGGCTTGGTCGATCCGCTCAGGATCAAGCAAGTGTTGCTGAACCTGCTGTCCAACGCGGTCAAGTTCACTCCCGAAGGCGGCTCCATCTTCCTGGTGGCCGATTGCGGCCCCGCCGGCATCACCCTGTCGGTGACCGATACGGGCATCGGCATGGACCAATCCCATGTGGCAAGGGCCATGCAGCCCTTCGCCCAAATCGATTCCTCCCTGGCCCGGCGTTATCCCGGCACCGGCCTGGGCCTGCCTTTGGCGAAAAGCTTCGTGGAATTGCACGGCGGCACCATCATGGTGGAAAGCGTCATGGGGCGCGGCACGACAGTGACGGTGGTGCTTCCCCCCGAGCTTTAGCGTTGCTACCTTCCTGGTTCAACGCGGAGAGTTCCCATGGCCACATACGATTTCGACCTGATCACCCTTGGCGCCGGTTCCGGCGGCGTGCGCGCCTCGCGCTTGGCGGCGCAGCTGGGGAAACGGGTCGCGGCGGCTGAGGAAAGCCGCGTCGGCGGCACCTGCGTCATGCGCGGCTGCGTGCCCAAGAAGCTGTTGGTCTACGGCGCCCATTTCGCCGAGGACATCGCCGATGCGGAAGGTTTCGGCTGGAGCGTAGGGTCGGTCTCGTTCGATTGGGCGCGGCTGATCGTCGCCAAGAACGCCGAACTGAACCGGCTGGAGATCGTCTATAACCGCATCCTGCGCGACAATGGCGTTACCCTGCTGCCGGGCCGTGGCGTGATCGTCGATCCGCACACGGTGGAGGTGGCCGGCAAGCGCTACACCACCGAACGCATCCTGGTCGCCACCGGTGGCCGTCCCAGCCTGCCCGAATTGCCCGGCATCGAATACGCCATCACCTCCAACGAGGCGCTGGATCTGATGCAATTGCCCGAGCGCATGGTCATCGTCGGTGCCGGCTATATCGCCGTGGAATTCGCCGGCATCTTCAATGCCTTGGGCGTCAAGGTCACCCAGGTGCTGCGCGGCGACACCGTGCTGCGCGGCTTCGATGAAGACGTGCGGGGCGCCCTGCATGAAGAGATGGTCAAGAAGGGCGTGGAACTGCGCTGCGAAACCGTGGTGCGCTCCATCGAGAAGACCAAGACCGGTTATTCCGTGCGTCTGTCCGGTGATGAAACCATCGAGACCGATTTGGTCATGTACGCCACCGGCCGCCGCCCCAACACCGACGGATTGGGCCTGGACGCCGCAGGGGTGACCATGACCCCGGCGGGTGCCGTGGTGGTGGACGAGTTCTCCAGCACCAATGTGCCGTCCATCTTCGCCGTGGGCGACGTCACCGACCGCATGAACCTGACCCCGGTGGCGTTGGGCGAGGCGAGGGCGCTGATCAACACCCTGTACCTCGACAAGCCCACCGCCATGGATTACGCCGACATCCCCACGGCGGTGTTCAGCATGCCGCCCATCGGCACTGTCGGCCTGACCGAGGCCCAGGCCACGGCCAAATGCGGCTGCGGCATCGACGTCTATCTGTCGCGCTTCAAGCCCATGCGCAACACCCTGGCGGGCCGCGACGAACGCACCATGATGAAGCTGATCGTGGACCGCGCCACCGACAAGGTGCTGGGCATCCACGTGGTCGGCCCCGATGCCGCCGAAATGGTCCAAGGCTTCGCCGTCGCCATGAAATGCGGCGTGACCAAGGCCCTGATGGACTCCACTGTGGGCATTCATCCGACGGCGGCGGAGGAACTGGTCACCATGCGCGATAAGCGGCCTGATCCGTCGCCTGAGTGTGAGGAGTAGGGGTGGCTAACCACAGAGACACAGAGACACAGAGAAGGCACAGAGAAAAAGAATTCTCTCTTCTCTGTGTAACCTCTGTGCCTCTGTGTCTCTGTGGTTAAACCCCGCCGGGGATCAGCAAAATGTTCGAATACGACTTCCCCCTCTGGCGCCCGCCCTCCGAAGGCGACAATCTGATCATCCAGGCGAGCCTGGGCTGCGGCTTCAACGGCTGTACCTTTTGCAGCATGTACAAGCAGAAGGATTACCAAGAGCGCCCGCTGGCGGACATCTTCACCGACATTGACCGCGCCGCCCGCGCTTGGCCCCAGGCCAGCCGGGTGTTCCTGGCCGATGGCGACGCCTATGGCCTGCCCACGGAAACCCTTCTCGCCATCTGCCACAAGCTGCGCGCCAGCTTCCCCGGCCTGACCCGCGTTTCCGCCTATGCCACGCCGTTCAACCTGCTGAAGAAAAGCGCGGACGACATCCGCAGTCTGAAAGAGGCCAAGCTGTCGCTGGTCTATGTGGGCATCGAAAGCGGTTCCGACTTGATCCTGAAAAAGATCGCCAAGGGCTCGGTCAAGCAGATGGAGCAAGGCTTGGCGCGGGCGGCGGAAGCGGGCCTCAAAGTCTCGGCCACGGTGATCACCGGATTGGGCGGCAAGGCCCATTGGCAGGAACACATGGATGCCACCGCCGATCTGATCAACCGGGTGCCGGTGACTTATTTGTCCTCCCTGACTCTGGGGTTGGAATCCGAGGTGGCCCCGCGTTTCTTCGAACGCTTCGGCGAACCGTTCGAATGGCAGGACGATGCCGGGGTGATGGCCGAACTCCATCGTCTGGTGGAACGGCTCGACCCGCCGAGCCCGGTTATTTTTCGCTCCAACCATGCCAGCAACGCGCTTGCCCTGGCCGGCACCCTGCCCAAGGATAAGGCCAAGGTGCTGGCACAGATCGCCCAGGCCCAGACGGGGCAGGGGCATTTGCGCCCGGCTTGGATGAGGGGACTGTAACCGCATCGGTAGGCGACAGGGACATTCATTACCGCTAATGTAGGCTTATGATCTCGCGCCGCCGTTTCCGCCGCCTTCCCATGCTGTTGCTGCTGGCCGTTTTGCTGGCCGTGGCCGGCTATGCGATCTCACGCAGCGGCGCCCGTGACGTGGAATTGGTCACCCCGTTCCGGGGCCAAGCGGTGGAGGCGGTTTACGCCACCGGCGTGGTCGAGCCCGAGCAATGGGCCAAGATTGCCGCCCTGGCACCGGGCCGCATTGCTGAAATCCTGGTGCGTGAAGGCGATACGGTGCGTCAAGGCCAGCCTCTGGCCCGGCTGGACGACCGCGAAGCCCGCGCCCGTGTGGCCGAGTTGGAAGCTAAGGCGGCCTATTGGCGTGAGCAGATGGTCCGCAGCAAGGCGCTGGCAGATCGCGGTATCCGCAGCCAGGACGCCTTTGAAAAAGATAAAAGCGAGCTGGATCAGGTCACCTCCGCCATCGCCGCCGCCCGCCAGCGCCGTAGCGACTTGATGGTGACGGCCCCCCTGGACGGCACGGTCATGCGCCGCGATTTCGAATTGGGCGAGGTTGTGGGCATCAACGACGTCCTGTTCTGGATCGGCGCCCCCCGGCCCCTGCGCATCACCGCCGATGTGGATGAGGAAGACATTCCCCGCGTCACTGCCGGCCAAAAGGTACTGATCAAGGCCGACGCCTTCCCCGACCGCGTGCTGGAAGCCCGTGTCAACCGCATCACTCCCAAGGGCGACCCCATCAACAAGACCTTCCGCGTGCGCATGGTCTTGCCCGACGACACGCCCCTGCTGGTGGGCATGACCACCGAGGTCAACATCATCACCGCCGAAAAGGCCGATGCCCTGCTGGTGGCGGCCAGTGCCCTGGTGGGCGGGCGTTTGTTCGTGATGCGCGATGGCGAAGCGGTGTTGCGTCCCGTCACCATTGGCATTCGCGGGCGCAAGGCCATCGAGGTGCTGGACGGCGTCGGGCCCGATGACCGCGTCATCGCCAATCCGCCCGCCGGCTTGAAGCCCGGCGACAAGGTTCGCGCCAAATAGGGGAGGGCGGCCATGAGCCTGGAGCTTCACATCGCCCTTCAACATCTGCTGCACCGGCGGCGGCAAACCTTGGTGTCGCTGCTGGGCGTTGCCATGGGCGTTGCCTTCTTCATCGGCATCGCCTCCATGATGCAGGGCTTCCAGCGGGACTTCGTGGCCCGCATTGTCGATATCCAGCCCCACATCATCATCAAGGACGAGTTCCGCACCGCCCCCGAGCAGCCGGTGGAAAAAGTCTATGGCAACGCCGTCATCGAACTACGCGGCCTGAAACCCCGTGACGAGGTGCGCGGCCTGCGCGGCGCCCGCAACATACTGGCGGTGCTGGAGGAGGAACCGGGCCTGCACGTGGCGCCCACCCTCAGCGGCAACATTCTGCTGCGCTTCGGCGGCAAGGATGTCTCGGCCAACGTCACCGGCATCATCCCCGAGCGCCAGCGTCAGGTCACCCATCTGGAAAAGGACCTCATCGCCGGCAGCCTGGATTCCCTGTACGGCACCGCCAACGGCCTGATCATCGGCGACGGCGTCGCCAGCCGCGCCGGCATCCGCATGGACGATCTGGTCTCGGTGGTCTCGCCCGTGGGGGTGTCCATGAAGATGAAGGTGGTCGGCATCTTTAGTAGCGGTATCACATTGGTGGACAATTTCGAAACCTATGTGCTGCTGAAGAAAGCCCAGGTCCTGCAAAACCGCCCCAACGTCATCAACCGCATCAATCTGCGCCTGGATGATGTGGAGCAGGCGGGCGAGGTGGCGGCACGGGTCGAACGGCGCTTCGGCTACCGCGCCGAGCCCTGGCAGGAGCAGTCGCGCAACGTGCTGGGCATCTTCGTCATCCAGAACGCCATCATGTACTCCACCGTGGGCGCCATCCTGATCGTGTCGTGCTTCGGCATCTTCAATGTCATCTCCACCGTGGTGTTCGAGAAGACCCGCGACATCGGCATCCTGAAATCCATGGGATTCCGCGACGCCCATATCCGCCGCATCTTCGTGCTGGAGGGCATGGTGGTCGGTCTGATCGGCATGGTGCTGGGCTGGGCGCTGGGCTACGCCATCGTCGAGTTCATGGGCTCGTTGCGCTTCAATATGGAAGGCTTCGTCAAGGCCCAGGGGTTCATTCTGTACCGCACGCCCAAGCACTACATCATCAGCGGCATCATGGCGGTGGTCTCGGCCACCCTGGCGGCGTGGATACCGGCGCGGCGCGCCAGCCGCATGAACCCGGTGGACATCGTGCGGGGTGGCGGATGATCTCGGCAGTAGAGGCACGCGGCGTCACCCGCGAATTGCCGGGGCCGACGCCGGTTACCCTGGTGCGCGACATCAATCTGGATGTGGGCGCGGGAGAGTTCATCGCCATCACCGGGCCGTCGGGCTCGGGCAAGTCGTCGCTGCTGTACCTGCTGGGCCTGCTCGACCCGCCCAGTCGAGGCGAGGTGCTGATCGACGGCCAAGCCACCGGCGGTCTGACGACGGACCAATTGGCCGATTTGCGGCTGGCCCGCATCGGCTTCGTCTTTCAGTTCCACTTCCTGCTGCCCGAATTCACCGCCCAGGCCAATGTGGAAATCCCCATGCGCCGCCTGGGCCGCCTGGACGATTCAGCCATCCGCCAGCGGGCAACGGCGCTGCTGGAGTCCATGGAGTTGGGCGAGCACAGCCACAAACGGCCCGACCAGCTTTCCGGCGGCCAGCGTCAGCGCGTGGCCGTGGCCCGTGCCCTTGCCAATGACCCGCCGGTGATCCTGGCCGATGAGCCCACCGGCAACCTCGACACCCATACCGCCCAGCTGGTGTTCGAGCTGTTTCGCCGTCTCGCCCATGAAGAAGGCCGCACCGTGGTGGTGGTCACCCACGACACCCAGCTTGCACAAATGGCGGATCGCCGGGTGCTTTTGGTGGATGGGCGCTTGGCCCTCTAAATTCTTTGCATTTGAATGAAATTATCGTGTTGACGCGCCCCACCCAAAAGCCTACAAACCGGCCTCCCGACGCGGAACGGTCTAGGCCGGATGGTGCAGCGGGGGCGGAGAGCGACGAACTCCGCCGGATGGTTCGGAAGAAATTCTGGGCGGTTCGAAAAAAAAGAGGTTGACGCCGCGCCGGCGG
>JACMKT010000144.1 GCA_014380005.1 Rhodospirillales bacterium | reverse complement strand
TCCTGGGCGATGGCCTTCAGGCGGCGGCGGTCGGTGGTGCTGGTGATCTTGCGCGAGACACCGCCGCCACGGGCGGTGTTGGGCATCAGCACGCAATAGCGGCCGGCCAGCGACAGATAGGTGGTGAGTGCGGCGCCCTTATTGCCGCGCTCTTCCTTGACGACCTGGACCAGGATGATTTGGCGGCGCTTGATCACGTCCTGGATGCGGTAGTTGCGCAGCAGGCGGGCGCGGCGGCGCTCCAATTCCTGGTCGGACGGGTCGTCACCGCCGACGCTTTCCGGCTTGACGGTCTCTTCGCCATTGCCGGCGGGGGCTTCAGCCTGAGCTTCGCCTTCACCTTCGGCCTGGGCGTCGCCCTGACCTTCAGCCGAAACCTCGGCGGGCTGCTCGTCGCCATTGGTTTCAGCCGGAACCGGCTCGTTGTCGTGCTGGTCGCTGACTTCGGCCTTTTGCGCGGCAAGCAGCGCTTGGCGGTCGGCGACCGGAATCTGGAAGTAGTCGGGGTGGATTTCGCTGAAGGCCAGGAAGCCGTGGCGGTTCCCGCCGTAATCCACGAACGCCGCCTGGAGCGAAGGCTCCACCCGGACGATCTTGGCGAGGTAGACGTTGCCCTTAAGCTGCTTCTTGGTGCTGGTCTCGACGTCCAGTTCTTCCAGACGGGTTCCATTCACCACGACAACCCGGGTTTCTTCCGGATGCGTGGCGTCGATAAGCATGCGCTTGACCATTAAGTCCTAATCTCCGTGGCGCTGCCCGCAACACCCCCGGCAGGGCGGAACCTGCTTGCGCGGCTGCGGTGACGCAGTTGCGCGGGGGCCGCGTGGGGCGGCTATGTTCACAAGCGAAGCCGGCGGCGCCTGCGGGCGATTCCTCGATAGATGCTGAGAAAGCGTGCATTTGGCGGGAACCAGTCACGGGCATCACACCCGGCTTCGAAAAAGGTCAGTGACCATAGGACCGCGAGACTGGCGAATATGGCGCACCCGGTCCCTCTGGCCGCGCTCAGCGAAGTCGCCTGGGCGAAATCGTCGTCGAGCTGCGAGGTCCCTTGCGCCAGCCGTCCCGAAATTTGGGGACGCACCGTCTGCAAGCCTATGGCCCGTCAAAATACCCATAGCCGAAAGTTTCGGCAATGATCTTGTTTAACTCAGGCGGATGAGGCGCCCAGACAAGGGCATAGGCCGATTGATTTAGCGGAAGAGTCTGTTGAATCAATGCCTTTTGAATTGATGTTGAGTCGTCGCCTACGGTATAGATGTTAACGCTCGCTCAATCTCTGTGCGCGAGAATGGGGATATGGTGTTTCGGGTCCTGAGGCTTTTGCCTGGCTTGGCTGTGCTTATTGTGCTGGTGGCAGTGATGTTGCCGGCGAATGCCCTGGCGCGCGCCTCGGCCACCGGCCTGCGGCTGGGCGCCCATCCCGACGGCATCACCCGTCTGGTACTGGACCTGTCGGATTCCATCGACTTCAGCACTGCACTCTATGCCGACCCCTATCGGGTGGTGGTCAACACCCCTGCCGTGACCTGGGCCACGGATAATGGCGTGAAGAAGCCTTACGGCTCGGTCCGTGGCCTTCGTTATGACGAAGATAGCCTGGGTGGCCGCATCATGATCGAGCTGAAGGAACCGGCTACGGTCAAATCCGCCTTCGTCATCCCGCCGCGCGACGGCCTGGGCTGGCGCTTCGTCATGGATTTGCAGACATCGACCCGCGCCGCCTTCCTGGCCGCCGCCGTTCCCGTGCGCAGCGCCACCAAGGCCGAGCCGCAGCCCGCCCCCGTCAAGCCGGTGGCTCCGGTGGTGGTGGAAGCCGCCCCGGCCGCGCCTGTGCCCGTGCCTGCTCCCGCACCAATCATCGAAGCGCCGCGCAGTCTGGTGGTTTATTCGCCCGAAACGGTGGTGCCCAAGCCGGTGCCGGTGCCCGAGGCCCGCCCGAAAGTGTCGCGCACCGCAGCCCCCATCATGTCCGCCCCGGTGCCGCCGCCGCTGGAGCGCCCCATCCAAGTGGCCGCGCCTGCTCCGGTGCCCGTAATCGCCGCGCCTGCGCCCGTGGCGGAACCGGTGGTGACCAAAGTCTCCATGCCGGCCCCCATGCCCGAGCCGGTGGAACCCAAGGCGTTGCCCGCCGATGGCAAGCCGGTGGTGGTCATTGATCCCGGCCATGGCGGCGTCGATCCCGGTGCCATCGGTGTGTCGGGTATTTACGAGAAATACATCACCCTGGCGGTAGCCCGCGAACTCAAGGCGCAGTTGGAAAAGAGCGGGCATTACAAGGTCTTCCTGACCCGCGACCGCGACGTCTTCATCCGCCTGCGTGACCGCGTCGCCATCGCGCGCCAGTACAACGCCGATCTGTTCATCTCGCTGCATGCGGATTCCGTGGGTAATCCGCAGCTCAAGGGGTTGTCGGTCTACACCCTGTCGCAGAATTCCTCGGATTCCGAGGCGCAGGCTTTGGCCGATAAGGAAAACAAGGCTGATTTGATCGCCGGCATCGACCTGTCCCACGAATCCGCCGACGTCGCCAACATCCTGATCGATCTGGCCCAGCGCGAAACCATGAACCGCTCTGCCGGGTTCGCCGGCGGCGTGGTGGAAGAGGTCGGGCGCGAGGCCAATCTGCTGGGCAACACCCATCGCTTTGCCGGTTTCGCCGTGCTGAAGGCGCCCGACGTGCCGTCGGTTCTGGTGGAGATGGGCTATCTGTCCAACGAGACCGAGGAACGCAGCTTGCGTCAGCCGGAGCATCGGGTGAAGCTGGCGAAAAGCATCAGCCGGGCCATCGACCGCTTCTTTGTACAGGGCCAAAAAGCCCGCCGGCCCTAGGCATAAACCTTCGCCCGCTTGACGACTCCGCCCATCGGGGGTACGACCTGCCGACCGGCCACCAGCCGTATTGGGACCCATGCTCCGCTTCATCGTCATCTTCCTCAGCGTCGTGTTCCTGCTGGCCGTCACTGCGGCGGGCGGAGCGCTCTATATGTTCTGGCATTTCGGCAGCGGCTTGCCGGATTACCACCAGCTGGCCCATTACGAGCCGCCCATCACCACCCGCGTTTATGGCGGGGACGGGCGTTTGGTGGCGGAATATGCGTTGGAGAAGCGGGCTTTCGTGCCGCTGCCGGCCATTCCCAACCGGGTCAAGGACGCCTTCCTGTCGGCTGAGGACAAAAGTTTTTACGAACATGCCGGCGTCGATCCGGTGGGTGTGGCCCGCGCCATCATCATCAATCTGCGCAATAAGGGCCTGGGTGCCGACCGCCGCCCGGTGGGCGCGTCCACCATCACCCAGCAGGTGGCGAAGAACTTCCTGCTGACCAATGAAGTGTCCATCGAACGCAAGGCCAAGGAAGCCATCTTGGCCTTCCGCATCGAGCGGGCATTCACCAAGGACCATATTCTCGAGCTGTACCTGAACGAGATTTATCTCGGCATGGGCAATTACGGCGTGGCCGCCGCCGGGTTGAACTATTTCAACAAGGCGCTGGACCAGTTGACACTGTCCGAGGCCGCCTATCTGGCCGCCCTGCCCAAGGCCCCCAATAATTACCATCCCGTCCGCCATTATCAGGCGGCCAAGGAGCGCCGCGACTGGGTGATCGGCCGCATGTATGAGGACGGCAAGATCAGCCGCGCCGAATACGACCAAGCGGTGGCCGATCCCCTGACCACCCGCAAGCGCGACGAAACCCAGATGATCGTCGGTGCCGATTACTTCGCCGAGGATATCCGCCGTGATCTGGTGGCGCGCTATGGCGAAGACGCCTTGTACAAGGGCGGTCTGGTGGTGCGCTCCACCGTGGACGCCGAATTGCAGGCCCATGCCTCCAAGGTGCTGCGCGACGGTTTGACGAATTACGACCGCCGCCATGGTTGGCGCGGCCCGTGGAAGACCATTCAGGTGGGCCAGGGCTGGCAGCAGCGTTTGGCCTCGGTGCCGTTCCCCAATGGCGGTGAGCCGTGGGAAATGGCGGTGGTGCTGTCCACCTCGGATCAGGCGGCGGCCATCGGCCTGAACGGTAACCGCACCGGCGTGATTCCGTGGAGCGAGATGAAGTGGGCGCGGCCCTGGCTGAAGGATCAGCATGTGGGCGCCATGCCGCGCAAGCCCGCCGAGGTGTTGCAGCCCGGCGACGTGGTGCTGGTGGAAGAGGCGCTGAAGGGCGAGGACGGCAAGGCTCATGCCGCCGGTTCCTACACACTGCGCCAAATCCCCAAGGTGGACGGTGCCCTGGTGGCCATGGACCCCCATACGGGCCGCGTGCTCGCCATGGTGGGTGGCTGGTCGTATTCCAAAAGCCAGTTCAACCGTGCCACCCAGGCGTTGCGTCAGCCCGGTTCGGCCTATAAGCCGTTCGTTTATCTGACCGCGCTGGAGAACGGCTACACCCCGTCCTCGCTGATCCTGGACGCCCCCATCGCTCTGCCGCAAGGTCCCGGTCTGCCCCTGTGGCGCCCGAAGAATTACGGCGGCGACTTCCTGGGGCCGACCACGCTGCGCGTCGGCATCGAGAAATCGCGCAATCTGATGACCGTGCGTCTGGCCCAAGCGGTCGGCATGCGCGCTGTCGCCGATTACTCGCAGCGCTTCGGTATCTACGACCAACTGCCCAATCAACTGGCCATGGCCCTGGGCGCCGGCGAGACCACCGTGCTGCGCCTGACTGCCGCCTATGCCATGTTGGTCAATGGCGGCAAGAAGGTGACGCCCACCCTGGTGGACCGCATTCAGGACCGTCAGGGCCGCACCATCTTCGTCCACGACAAGCGCTTCTGCGACGGCTGCTGGCCGGTGCAATTCGCCCACGGCCAGGACATGCCGCGTCTGCCCGACATCCGCGAACAGATCGTCGATCCGGTTTCCGCGTACCAGATGGTCTCCATTATGGAAGGCGTGGTCCAGCGCGGCACGGGCCGTTCCGTCGCCGCCGTGGGCAAGCCCCTGGCGGGTAAGACCGGCACCTCCAATGACAGTTTGGACGTCTGGTTCGTCGGCTTCTCGCCCGATCTGGTGGCCGGTGTGTTCGTCGGCTTCGACGAGCCCAAAAGCCTGGGCGACAAGGAGACCGGCGGCGCCATTTCCGCCCCCATCTTCCGCGACTTCATGATGGGCGCGCTGAAGGACAAGCCGGCGACGCCGTTCCGCATGCCGCCCGGCGTCCGTCTGGTCCGCGTCAACGGCACCACCGGCAAGCCCGCCATGCCCGGCGATCCCAAGGCCATCCTGGAAGCCTTCAAGGGCACCGACCACCTGCCCGACGACGAAGAGCAGGTGCTGGAAGGTGAGGGCGCCGAAGGCTTCACCTTCACCCCGCTGCCGGAAGAGGGCGGCGCTGCTCCGGCGAACGGTCTGGTCAGCCCGGTGTCCCCGACCCCGGCGCCAGCCACGACGGCACCCATGCCGGGTGGGCTGTACTGATTGGAAGTGGATGTGCCGCCCGGCTGGCGGCTTGCGTTGCCGCCCGGCTTCCCCTAAAACACCCTCTCGCGTCGAAAACGGAAAGGAACCGCCATGCGCGCCGAGATCGAAGCGCTGGCCCAGGACATCCGCGGCTCGCTGTCCCTGCTGAAGCGCCATTTGAATTGGGATGAAGCCCTGCGTCGGCTGGACGAGCTGAATGCTGCGTCCGAGAATCCCGATTTGTGGAACGACGCCGACAAGGCGCAGACGCTCATGCGCGAGCGCACCCAGCTGGACAGCCAGATCAACGGTTGCCGCGCCATCGAGCGCGAGATGGATGATCTGGTCGAGTTCATCGAGATGGCCGAGCTGGAAGGCGATGCCGCCATGGCCGCCGATTCCGAGAAGCAATTGCGGGCGCTGAAGGAACGCGCCGGCAAGATGGAGTTGGAGACCTTGCTGTCCGGCGAGGCCGACGCCAACGATTGCTTCATGGAAATCAATGCCGGCGCTGGCGGCACCGAGGCTCAGGATTGGGCCGAGATGCTCCAGCGCATGTATTTCCGTTGGGCCGAACAGCATGGCTATAAGGTCGAATTGCTGGAAGAGACCGCCGGTGAAGCCGCCGGCATCAAGTCGGTGACCATGAAGATCATCGGCCACAACGCTTATGGCTGGCTCAAGACCGAGGCCGGCGTGCACCGCTTGGTGCGTATCTCGCCCTTCGACAGCAACGCACGGCGTCAGACCAGCTTCGCTTCGGCCTGGGTCTATCCGGTGGTGGATGACACCATCGACATCCAGATCAATGAAAGCGACTGCCGTATCGATACCTACCGGGCCTCGGGCGCCGGCGGTCAGCACATCAACAAGACGGATTCCGCCGTCCGTATCACCCATTTGCCCACCAGTATCGCGGTGGCCTGCCAGACCGAACGCTCGCAGCACCAGAACCGCGCCCGTGCGTGGGACATGCTGCGCGCCCGCCTGTACGAGGCCGAGCTGCAAAAGCGCGAAGCCGCCGCCCAGGCGCTGGAAGACACCAAGACCGATATCGGCTGGGGCCACCAGATCCGCTCCTATGTGTTGCAGCCCTACCAGATGATCAAGGATTTACGTACCAACGTGGAAACCTCGGACACCCAGGGCGTGCTGGACGGCGATCTGGACCTGTTCATGGCAGCCTCTTTGGCGAGCCGTATCAAGGGGATGGACGACGGCGCGTAAAGGATTACGCAAGCGTCATTTGCTTTTTGCGTGGCGGGGCCTATATGGGACCCGCCATTCTTTTTTGCGCATAGGGAACTCCCATGAGGCACAAAATTCTTTCCGTCTTCCTCGCCGTGCTGGTGGCGCTGTCCGTGGGTTCGGACGCCTGGGCCAAGGCCGGCAAGGGCTCCAGCTTGGGATCGCGCGGTTCGCGCACCTATGACCGCCCGGTGGAACGGACCACGACGCCTGCGCCGTCGGCCGTCCAGCCCGGCGCGCAGCAGCCCATGTACAACCCCAGCGCCGCGCGGCCCGCCATGGCTGGTGCCGCTCCCATGGGGCAGCCAAGCTTCTTCCAGCGCAACCCGATCATGGGCGGCATCATGGGCGGTTTGGTGGGCTACGGTATCGGCTCCATGCTGTTCGGCCACTCGCCGGCCATGGCAGCCGCTACCGACGCTGCTCCTGGCGCCGGCATGCTGGGCATGTTGCTGCAATTCGCGTTGATCGGCGGTTTGGCCTATTTGGCCTACCGTTTCTTCGCCCGCCGCCGTCAGCAGCAGGCTCCGGTGGCCAATGCCGGCTATCAGCGCCAGCAGATGGACCCGGTCCAGCCCCCTCAGTCCGCACCCTTCGGCGCCGCCCAGCGTCGGGTGGAAAAAGAATTTGAGCCAAGCCAAGCCGACCAGGAGGCGTTCTCTCAAGTCATCCTGGGCGTGCAGAAGGCGTGGTCCGAGGGCAATCCGGTGGCCCTGCGTTCGCTGGCAACGCCTGAAGTGGTGGGCTGGATGAGCGAGGATTTGTCCCGCGATCAGTCCAAGGGCGTGCGCAACGTGGTGGAAGACGTCAATCTGCTGAAGGGCGATGTCACCGAAAGCTGGCGCGATGCCGAGCTGGAATACGCCACCGCGATCATTACCTTCTCGGCCAAGGACTACACGGTCCGCGTCGATAACGGCGAAGTGGTCGAGGGCAGTTCCACTCACCCGGTGGAAACCGTGGAAGCCTGGACCTTCGTGCGCGGCGCCGGTGGCCGCTGGCTGCTGTCGGCCATCGAACAGGTGTAGTTGAGACAAAGAAAAGCCGCCGCATCCTGATGGGGTGCGGCGGCTTTTTTCTTGGGAAAATTACTGAACCAGCGGCGGCAACGGGGCCAGCCATGGGTTGCTGGAGCCGCATTGGAAGGCGGCCACGCTGGGGGTCAGCACGCCGCAGCGTAGGGGCGTCCAGCTTTGGCCGATCAGGCTGCCGACGCTTAGGTTGGATTTGGCGCATTGACGCTCGGCGATGGCGCGTACTTCGTCCGGGGTCGAGGTCATGCTGCTGTAGCAGACATAGCTGGCCGGGCCTTGGGCGGTATCGGGCACCAGCGGCCGGGGCGTGGTGGAGCAGCCGGCCAGCATGAGCATGGCGGCGGCGGCAAGCAGTCTCCGCATGGAAAATCCCCCTTGGGTCGAATAATTGCCCTCAGGCCTAACGCGCTTGGGCCGTGTTGGCAAGCGTTACTGGTTGAGTTTGCGGAAGGCGGCGGGGGCGCCGGTCACGAAGGCTTCCACCAGGGCGGTCACCGCCGTTTCCACATCCACCGGCACCTGGGTTTGGTAAACCCAGCGGCGCAGGCCCACATAGCCGATGGCGCCGTGCAGTCCGGCAGCCACTTCCAACTCGCCCTCGCTGATGGGGGCGGTGGATTCCAGGCCGGCGGCGAAGCGGATTTCGCGGGCCAGGGGGTCGAACAGGTGTTCATGGACGAAGTTCAGATAGCGGTTGCCGATGGCGAAATCCTTCAGCCCGGCGAACATGAACAGGCGCACCCGCTCGTAACTGAAATTGACCAGGGTGTAATTGCGGTATAGCTCATGCAGGCGGTCGGCCAAGGGGCGGGTGCGGTCGGCCAGGGCAATTTCCCAGGCCGGGTCCCAGCCGCCCTCGAACACTTCCTGGTAAACCCGCTCGATCAGCGATTCCTTGTCGGGGAAATAGCGGTAGAGCAGGGGCTGGGTCACCCCCAGGCGTTGCGCCAGGGCGCGGGTCTGGCCTTCGAACCCCACTTCGGCGAAGAAGCGGATGGCCTCATCGACGATCAACCGCTCCCGTTCCTTGCGGGGAAGCCGGCGGCGCACTTTGTCGGGTTCGTAAGTGACTGTCACGTTTTGCCCTGATGTTGTGCAATGAGAAATAGGTTCATTCTGTGTGCATAATTACCATGCACTCCCTATGGTTTCCACCAAGTTGTAACGGCTTTAATACATAACCAGGGTGAGATTGAATGGGCCGTCTGGCCATAGCCTTGCTGGCGTCCGTCGTGGTGGTGTGGGGGGCCAATTGGCCGATCCTCAAATTGGGCCTCGCCCATACCACGCCCCTGTGGTTCGCCGTGCTGCGCATGGTGCTGGGGCTGGCGTCCTTCGCCCTGGTGTTGGCCCCCATGGGGCGGTTGCGGCTTCCGGCGCGCCAGGATTGGCCGGTGGTGTGGTCGGTGGGGGTGTTGCAGATGGCCCTGTTCAGCGCGCTCATCAATGTGGCGCTGCTATCGGTGCCGGCGGGGCGTTCCGCCATTCTGGCCTATACCACGCCCCTATGGGTGACGCCGGGGGCCGTGCTGTTTCTGGGCGAGAAGCTCACGCGGGCCAGGGCCATGGGGCTGATCCTGGGGCTGGCGGGCGTGGCGGTGCTGTTCAATCCGCTCAGTTTCGATTGGTCCGACAGCGCCTCGGTGTGGGGCAATGTCCTGCTGATGGTGTCGGCCTTGGTGTGGGCGGCGGCCATCCTGCATGTGCGCGGTCATCGCTGGGCCGGCACCGCGCTGGAATTGGCGCCGTGGCAAATGGTGGTGGCCCTGCCGCCCTTGGCCCTGCTGGCCTGGGCCATGGAAGGTCCGCCGTCAGCCGATCTCAGCCCTACCTTCCTGTGGGTGGCCGCCTATAACGGCCCGCTGGCCACTGCCTTCGCCTTCTGGGCCGCCATCACGGTGACGCGCATGCTGCCCGCCATCACCGTCTCGCTGGCCTTCCTGTGCGTGCCGGTGGCCGGGCTGGTGTTCTCGGCTCTCATGCTGGGCGAGGGCCTGAGCGCCGCCAACGCGCTGGGGCTGGCCCTGGTGGGCGCGGGCGTCGCTGTGGTTGCCGTGGGCGACGCCCGTAAGATTTAACAAACCTTTCGTGCGCCCCATCGCCGCCGTGGATCCGCAAAGCACCGAGGAAAGCGGCATTCTAAGCTGACGGGCGCTCTTCCCGGGCCAGCTTGCGCAGTTGCTCGCGGAATTCCGGCGTGTCCTCGTGACCGTGGACCTGCACCGCATGTTGCACGGCGGCATCCACCAATTCGTTCTCGCTATCGGCGGACAGCGCCACCGAACATTTGGATTCCGGGTAGTCGCGGCAATCGATGATCTTGCGGGCCATGTGTCCCTCCCTGGGGGTGAATTTGCTCGCCCTCAATTGGGAATGGGTGTTAGGCGCCGACAAGGGGATCGCCCGAAATCACACGCCGCTGCCGCTGGTCTCGCTGTTGGTGCTGGGCGGGGTCAGCAGGACGCGGTCGATGCGCCGCGCATCCATGTCCACCACTTCGAAATGCCAGCCCGACCAGCTGAAATGCTCGCCGATCTGGGGCAGATGGGCCAGTTGGGACAGCACGAAGCCGGCCAGGGTGTGGAAGTCGCCTTCTTCGCCCATGCCTGATAGGCAGGTCAGGGATTCGACCTCTTCGATGGCGATCATGCCATCCATCAGCCACGAGCCGTCCTCGCGGCGCACGGCGGAGGATTCCTCGTCATTGCCTTCGCTGGGCATTTCCCCGGCGATGGCCTCCATGATGTCGGTCATGGTGACGATGCCTTCGAACCCGCCATATTCGTCCAGCACGATCACCATGGGGGCGCCGATCTGCTTGAACATTTCCAGGATGCGGGGCGCGCGGGTGCCTTCGTGCACTACCGGCGCCTGGGTAACCAGGGATAGGGGATCGAACGGCTCGTTCGCCAGCAGGCGTTCCAGGATGCGCCGTGTATCCAGGATGCCGATCAAATCATCCAGCGAGCCGCGCGCCACCGGAAAGCGGGAGTGGGG
This sequence comes from Rhodospirillales bacterium, assembly GCA_014380005.1. Lineage (GTDB taxonomy): Bacteria > Pseudomonadota > Alphaproteobacteria > Rhodospirillales > Magnetospirillaceae > Magnetospirillum. Next base: position 15,733 of record JACMKT010000144.1, on the reverse strand, counting down.
CGCCTCGGCCATGCGGCGGCGCCATTGGTCCAGCGGTTCGTCCGCATCCAGCCACACCACGTCGGGGCGCGGCGTCATGATGGAGCCCACCGGGCGGTCGGCCAGACGCAGCACCCGGTCCAGCATGGCCTTTTCCACCGGCTCGATGATTCCGGCCAGGGCGCCCTCGGCAATCAGGGCGCGGACTTCCTCTTCGGTCACCGACTTGGCGTTCTGGGGGCGCTGGCCCAGCAGGCGCAGCAGGCTGTTGGTGGACACCCGCAGCAGCGACACCAGTGGGCCGCCGATGATGGCAACCCAGCGCATGAAGGGGGCGACGCGGATGGCGATGGTCTCGGCGTGGTGCATGGCAAGGCGCTTGGGCACCAATTCGCCCACCACCAGGGACAGATAGGTGATCAGCCCGATCACCATGGTCATGGCGATGCTGTGGGTCCAACTGCCCAGGACGGGGACGTTGGCATCCAGCCACTCGGCGAAATGGGCACCCAGGGTGGTGCCGGAATAGGCACCGGCAACGATGCCCACCAAGGTGATGCCGATTTGCGAGGCCGACAGCAGCAACGAGGGGTCGGCGATCATGTCCAGCGCCAGCTTGGCCCCCCGGCTGCCCTTTTCCGCACGGCGGCGAAGCTCGGCGGGGCGCGACGACACCAGCGCCAGTTCGGACATGGCAAAGAACCCGTTGATCAGGATCAGGACCACGACAACCAAAATCTCCGCCCACATGGGCAATAATCCCCCTCAGAACCTCAAGCGGTCGCCGCCTACTCTAGCGGGATTGGCGGCGACCGGCCAGGGGGCGGTGGTATGAGGCGCTTAGATCAACGCTTCCATAGGGGTTTGCCCAGATCGAGATCGTCCTGATCGGTCAGCGCACCACCTGCGGCACCTGCGGCACCACCGATGGCCGCGCCGCCCAGGATATTGCCGCCGGTGACCGCGGCAGTGCCGGCCCCCAGGCCCGCGCCGATGCCGCCACCCGAAAGCGCGCGGTCGGTTTTGGAGGTGCCGCAGGCCGATAGCAGGGCGGCGGCGGCCAGCAGGACGGCAAGGCTGGTTCGGGTCATGGACAAATCTCCTCAGCGACAGGGGCTAATTGAGGAACGCGGTCCCGCCACCTCATGTTCCGCCGCCCCCGGCGAAGGAGGCAGGTGGCAACGCTATGGCGTAGAGCCCGGAACAAGCGCCAACGCGGGAGGTTAACCTGCTTGTGGACTAGCCACGAAATTGGAGGAACCCATGGCTCAAGAAGGCAGTAGCGGCAGCAGCGGATCTCAGGGCTCAGCCGCCAATGTGACCCATGCTCTCAAGGGCATCGACTTCCCTGCGTCCAAGCAGGACATCATCAAGCATGCCCAGAACAACAACGCCGATCAGGTGGTGTTGGACGAACTGAAGAACCTGCCTGACGAGCAGTACAACAACATGGCCGATGTCATGAAGGGCTTTGGCCAGTCCAAGTGACCCTTGGGGCGGCCGGGTTCGTCCCGGCCGCCCATCTTCGCTTACTAGATCACCATCTTCCGCGCTGTGAACGCCTCGGCATAGCCCGACGGGGCGTTGCAGCCGACGCCGCGCAGGCGCATCAGGCCCAGGAAGGTGGTGGGGTCGAACCAGCTGCGTTTGCGTTGGGTCTCGAAACAGCTCATCAGCGTCGCCACCTTGGCTTCGGCGTGGCTGCGGTCCACCGGGACGAACAGATTGGGGTTGCCCAGATCGCCTTCGTATTTCGGGATTTCGTATTCCAGCACCAGATGGTCGCGGAAGGTGTTCCAGGTCAGCTCGGACACCACCCGATGGTCTTGGTGAAAATCGTCGCGGGCGTGGGTCAGGATCAGGCTGGGGGAGAACTCGGCCTTGATGCGCTCGAACTCCTCCTTCACCGCGCCCCAGGCCTGGGGCAGGAAGCTTTCCCGGTGGGACAGCAATTCCACCCGCGTGTCGCCGGCCTGGGCCAGGAAGATTTCGGCGGCGGCGCGGGCTTCGTCGTGGCGGGCGGGTGAGCCGCTGAACACCACCCAACGCACCTGGGCGCCGGGCCATGCCTCCAGCAGCCGCAGCACGGTAGCGCCGCAGCCGATTTCGATATCGTCGCAATGGGCACCCAGGCACAGCAGACGCGGCGGCTGGGCCCGCCCCGGATCGAAGGTCAGCGGCAGCATGGCATCACCTTGGGCAAGGGAGGAGCCACCCCGGCGCACGGGCCGGGGTGACGGGGCCGGGGTGACGGGACGGTCACGACGCCCGCATGGGGCGGCGCAGCGGGTCGCCTTCTTCACGGTAGGATTCCAGGGCGCGGCCCAGACCTTCCTTCAGCGACACCCGGGCGGCGAAGCCGGTCAGGCGGTGCAGTTTGGTCAAATCGGGGCAGCGCCGTTGCGGGTTGTCCACCAGATAGGCGCTTTCGGCGCTTTTCTCGAACAACACGGGCAAGGGCGGGTTGGATGTGACTTCGGCCATGGTGCGGGCGGCCTGGGCGATGGAGACTTCTTCCGCATTGCCCACGTTGAAGGCCTCGCCATCGGCCTCGGGCATGACCAGCAGCATCATGCAGGCTTCCACGAAGTCCGAGACGTAGCAGAACGACCGCGTGGCGGCGCCGTCCGAGAACAGCACCAGCGGCCCGCCCGCAAGGGCCGCGCGCAGCAGATCGGGGATGATGCGGCCATCGTCCAGCCGCTGGCCCGGACCATAGACGTTGAACGGACGGATCACCTTCACCGGCACCCGGTGCAGGCGGAAATAGGTGGAGCACAAGGTCTCGCCCAGGCGCTTGCTTTCGTCATAGCAGGCGCGCGGGCCGGTGAAGCTGACATTGCCGTTGTATTCCTCGGGCGTCGGCACGATGGCGGGATCGCCGTAAACCTCGGATGACGAGAATGACAGCATGCCCTTGGCGCCCTTGCGCGCCGCCTCCAACAGGTTCCAGGTGCCCTGGACGTTGGCGGCGATCACCTGCAACGGGTTCGAGCGGTAGATGGACGGTGAGCCGATGGAGGCGCAATGGATGATCCAATCGTATTCGGCCTCGATCTCCTGGGGTTTGGAGACGTCGGCGGTGCGCAAGGTCAGCCAGGGCCGGCCCAGCAGATGGGAAATGCGCTCGGGCGGGCCGACCATGAAATTGTCCATGGCGGTGACCAAAGCGGGGTGGGCGGCGTGGCGTTCGTTGAAGGCTTCAAGTACGTCCATGAAAAAGGCGCCCAGGAAGCCGGCAGCGCCGGTGACCAGCACGCGGGACCCGGACAGCGGGTCCAGCAGGCGTCCGAGACTATCGACCACGCCCCTAGCGTCTTCGCGGATGACGTCGGTGATCATGTTCTCTCCTCTGCCGTGTTTTCTTGAGGCTCTACACCGACGCCGATGCGGATGACCCGCAGCCGGCGCGGAAGATCAAGACCGTCCAGCACCAGCCGCCCGTCCAGCACCACTGGCGGGTGCGGCAGGGCGGCCAAGGCGTTCCAGTCCAAGGCGCGGTATTCGGGCCACGCCGTGGCGATGATGATGAAATCCGCACCGGCCATGGCCGCGTCCACGCTGTCCACCACCGGCAGCCCGGCCTCCCGCGCCCGTTTGCGGGTCATGGGCAAGGGGTCGTGGGCACGCAGCTCGGCACCGCGCGATTGCAGCCGGGTGATCAGTTTGATGGCGGGGGATTCGCGCAGATCGTCGGTGCCGGGCTTGAACGCCAGCCCCAGGATGGCGATGCGCTTTTCAAAGACGCTGCCCAGCAGGTTCAGCACCTGGGCTGGGCGGACGTTGTTGATCATGCTGATGGCTTCGATCAGGGCCATGGGCACGCCCAGGCGGCGGCCATGGGCGGCCAGGGCCTGAAGGTCCTTGGGGAAGCACGAACCGCCGAAGCCGATGCCGCCTTTAAGGAAGCTGGTGGCCCCGGCCCGCCCGCCCTCGGGGCCGTCCAGCATGCGGGCCAGATGGACCGCCTCCATCACGCGGGCATGGTCGGTGCCGGGAATGGCCTCGCACAGGCTGGCGATTTGGTTGGCGTAGCTGATCAACAGGGATTGCAGGCCGTTGGCGGCGTATTTCACCATTTCCGCGTCGCGCAGCCCCATGCGCAGCAGCGGCGCCGGGAATGAGCGGTACAGATTAGCCAGCGCGTTGCCCGAGCGGTCGTCCCATTGCCCGATCACGATGCGGTCGGCATCCAGGAAGTCGTGCACCGCCGATCCCTGGCTGAGGAATTCCGGGTTCATGGCAAGACCGAACAGCTCGCCGGCCACGCCGCCGCTCTCGATTTCAATGGCGCGGCGCACCAGGGTGTCGGTGGTTCCCGGCACCACGGTGCTTTTCACCACCACCACCGGGAAGTCGGTGCGGCCCTTGATGGCGGCGCCGATCTGGCGGCTGGCGGCTTCCACGGCGGACAGATCAATACGTCCGTCCTCGCTGGGGGTGCCCACCGCGATGATGATGATCTTGGCGCCGTTGATGGCGGCGGCCAAATCGCAGGTGGCGCTCAGCCGCCCGGTGGTCACGCCTTCGCGGACCAGTTCGGGCAGGCCGTCTTCATGGATGGGGGTGTTGCCGCGCGCCACCTGCTCGGCGCGGTGGGGGTCGGCATCGATGCAGACCACGCTGTGACCGATGGCGGCAAGGCAGGCGCCGGTCACCAGCCCCACATAGCCGGTTCCGACGATGGCTACCGGCATGGCAGTTCCCGTGCGCAGGGCGGCGTGCATTTGTCCCTCCCTAGAAGGCGGATGCGTCGGCCATACATCTAGGCCTTAGGGAGGGCTGGCGAAATCGATCAGCGGGATAGCCCCAATGGCTTTCGGTAGAGCTTTCGCACCATCGGTGGCATCGCCGGATGTCCGGTTCACCCTGGGATGCCGATCGGCCTAAATCCTTCGGAAGATGCTCTGGAAGAAAGGACGGATGGCCGTGAAAGACTCCGAATTCACCGACCAGCGCGCCGATTGCCAAGACGGCGCCGCCACCGGTTGCCGGTTCTGCGGCGGGCCCTTGGCCGACGTGGTGGACTTAGGCATGTCGCCGCTGTGCGAGAGCTTCCTCGCCGCCAACCAGCTCAACCGCATGGAGCCGTTCTATCCGCTCAAGGTCCGGGTGTGCGAACACTGCTTCCTGATGCAGCTTGAGGAGTATGTCAGCCCCGATTCCATCTTCACCGAATACGCCTACTTCTCGTCCTTCTCGGAATCCTACATCGCCCATGCGCGGGATTATGTGGACAGCATCGTGCGTCGGCTGGAATTGGGCAGCCACAGCCATGTGGTGGAACTGGCCTCCAATGACGGCTATCTGCTGCAGCACTTCCAGAAACACGGGGTGCCGGTGCTGGGGGTCGAACCCGCCGCCAACGTGGCGAAATCGGCGGTTGCCAAGGGTGTGCCCACCCAGGTGGAGTTCTTCACCACCGAAAGCGCCGGGCGCATGGAGAAAGCCGATCTGGTCATCGGCAACAACGTGCTGGCCCAGGTGCCCGACATCAATGATTTCGTCGAGGGTATGCGTGTCCTGCTGAAGCCGGGCGGCGTCGCCACCATCGAGTTCCCCCATCTGCTGAAGCTGATCAAGGAAAACCAGTACGACACCATCTATCACGAGCACTTCTCGTACTTCTCGCTGGGCACCGCTCAGCGCATCTTCGCCGCCCACGGCCTGCGTGTGTTCGACGTGGACGAGATTTGGACTCATGGCGGTTCGCTGCGGCTGTACCTGTGCCCCGAGGCGGCGCCCCGTGCGGTCGCCCCCATCGTCGGTGACATTTTGGCCCGCGAGGCCGAGGCCGGGCTGGACCGGCTGCACGGGTTCTCGCAATTCGCCGAACAGGTGATCCAGGCCAAGTGGAATCTGGTGGATTTCCTGATCCGCGCCAAATGGTACGGCAAGTCCATCGTTGCTTATGGCGCGCCGGGCAAGGGCAATACCTTGCTGAACTTCTGCGGCATCCGCACCGATATCCTGGACTATGCGGTGGACCGCAACCCTTACAAGCACGGCAAGTTCACCCCCGGCACCCACATCCCCATCTTCCCGCCCGACAAGATCCGCGAGACCAAGCCTGATTACGTGCTGATCCTGCCGTGGAACCTGAAGCACGAGATCATGGACAGCCACGCCTATATTCGCGATTGGGGCGGCCAGTTCGTCGTGCCGATCCCGGACGTCGCGTTGTTCCCATAAGGGAGGGCCGTGTCATGAAAGTCGTATTGTTCTGCGGCGGACTGGGCATGCGCATGCGCGATTACTCCCAGACCATGCCCAAACCCATGGCCATGCTGCGCAACCGCCCGCTGATCTGGCATGTCATGCGCTGGTACGCCCATTGGGGCCACAAGGATTTCGTCCTGTGCCTGGGCCATCGCGGCGAGGCCATCAAGGAATATTTCCTGGGCTACAACGAAGCTCTGTCCAACGACTTCATCCTGTCCAACGGTGGCCGCGAGGTGGAGTTGTTGGCCGAGGATATCCGCGATTGGCGCATCACCTTCGTGGATACCGGACTGAACTCCAATATCGGCGAGCGGCTGCGCCGGGTGGCGCCTTATGTGGCGGGGGAAGACACTTTCCTCGCCAATTACTCGGACGGTCTGACCGACATCCCGCTGCCCCGGCTGATCGAACGCCATAACGCCACCAACGCAATCGCCACCTTCCTGGCGGTACGGCCCAGCCAATCCTTCCACGTGGCGCGCATGAACGAGGACGGCACCGTGGCCGGCATCCACGATGTCAAGGAAACCGACATGTGGATCAATGGCGGCTTCTTCGTGCTGGACCACTCCATCTTCGATGTCATGCAGGCGGGCGAGGAACTGGTGCTGGAACCCTTCCAGCGCCTGATCAACCGCAACCGCCTGTCGGCCTTCCGCTATGAAGGCTTCTGGCGGGCGGTGGACACTTTCAAGGATCTGACCGAAATGGAATCCCTGCTGGGCCACGGCCCCGGCCCATGGGAAGCATGGCGCCTGCCGGTACGTCCGGGGGCGGGGGTGGCGGCGGAATAATTTAGGGAACAATGCCAGCGGCGTGAGCGTCTCCTCCATAAGCGGAGGAGACTGTCATGGCTATTCGAACGCTGGATTACAAAGAAACCTACCGGCTGATCACCGACGAACACGACCATTATGCCGTGGTCGAAGTCAGGTGCGGCCACGTTTATTCCCTGCACGGCAACCACCGGCGCGAGGCCCCGGATAGTGAAGAGGGCATGGCGCGGGTGGTTGGCGATGACGGCTGGTTCGATGAACACGCCGCCCGGTCATGCTTCGAAAGCGCCGCCGGTGGCGAGGATTATTATCGGCAATGCATTTGGTGAGGTCAGTAGGCCGCCAGCCAATCCTCGATCATGCGGTGGGCGATGGAGCCCTTGGTGGGGAGGAATAATCCTGTCCCCGTGCCGCGATGCTTTTCATCAAATTCGGCCAGGATGGTGTCGCGGGTGAACCAGCGGGCGTCTTCAAGCTCATGGGGGCAGGGGGTCAGGGTGCCCCCCACCGCGCGGGCGGAGAAGGCGATCATGATTGAGGACGGGAACGGCCAGGGTTGGCTGCCGCCATAGGCGATGTCGGCCACCAGGATGCCGGTTTCCTCGCGCACTTCGCGGGAAACGGCTTCTTCCAGGGTCTCGCCCGGTTCGACGAAACCGGCCAGCACCGACCATTGGCCCGCCGGCCAGTTGGGCTGGCGGTGCAGCAGGATGCTGTCGCGGTCGGTCACCCGCATGATCACCGCCGGGTCGGTGCGCGGATGGCTTTGCGTATTGCAGGTGGTGTCCAGGCATTGGCGCACATGGCCGCCGTCGCGGGATTCGGTGGGGGCGCCGCAGGTGCCGCAGAAGCGGGCGCGGCGGTGCCAGATCAGCAAGGCGCGGGCGTAACCCAGCAGTGCGGCCTCGCCGGGCGGCAACAGGGCGCCAATGCCGCGCAAGCCTTGCCATGTGCCGCTCAATCCCAGATTGGGTCCGCTGCCATCGGCCTCGCCGGCCAAATCCGAGATGTCGGCGGCGAAGACCGGGCGGTCCTCGCCATCCTTGCCCAGGAAGACGATTTCGCGGGCCAGATCCAAAAGCTCCGCCGCCTGGGTGCCGTGGGCCAGGATGGCGTTGGCCTCGGCCACCAGGGAAAGCTCGCGCCAATAGGGCACGACCTGCTTTTCCGGGCTGCGGCGAAGGCTTTCCTGGGTCTGGGCGTCGCGGCGCAGATCATGGGCGCGGTCCAGTGGGACGGTGGAATAGAGCACATTGTTCATGGTCGAAACAATCGCACGGTGCGGGCGCCGCCTCAAGCATGGCAAGTTGATGATTGCGCTTTGTCTCCCATTGGTGAGAATGAAGCGCCGAAGGGGGGGGGCGCATGAGCGAATATCTGGCCATTCTCAACGCGGTCTTGATGAATATCCGTGACGCCGTCGTGCTGACGGATGGCGACCGCCGCCCTATCCGCGTCAACACGGCGTTCGAAACCCTGACCGGTCATGGCGCAGACGTGCTGATGGACGGTTTCGGCGAGCATGCCGAGGCCAGCTTCCAAATGCTGACCCGTGCCATGGAGACCGCCGATGGCGGGTTGTGGCAGGGCAAGTTGCGCTGTGCCGACGGCACCGACCGGCTGTTCGACGTGACCATCAGCGCCGTCAATGGCCATAGCGCTTTCCCCACCCATTATCTGGGTCTGGTCCGGCTGGCCTCGGGCGAGGATGCCCGCCGTTTCGGTCATGACGAACTGACCGGCCTGCCCAATCGCGATATCTTCCTGGACCGCGTCGATCAATCGGTGCTGCAGGTCAACCGCTCGGGCGGGACCATGGCGCTGATGATGATGGGGCTGGACCGCTTTACCTTGATCAACGACGCCCTGGGCCACGGCGCCGGCGACCGTCTGTTGGTCGAGGTCGCCCGGCGCCTGCGCCAATGCGTGCGCGAAACCGATACGGCGGTGCGGTTGGAGGGCGACAAATTCGCCCTGGTGACCAACATCGCCGATGTGGATGACAGCGTCATCGTTGCCGAAAAGGTGCTGAGGACGGTGAAGGAGCCCTTCGCCATCGACGGGCAAGAGGTGGTCTGCACCTTCTCCATCGGCATCGCCGTCTATCCCCAGGACGCGTCCTCGGTCAGCGGCGTTATCAAGCAGGCGGAAAACGCTTTGCACCACGCCAAGGTGTCGGGGCGCAATCAATATCAGTTCTTCTCCAAGGAGATGAACCGCAAGGCCAAGAACCGGCTGGATTTGGAGGCGCGCATGCGCCGCGCCCTGATCAATCAGGAATTCGTCGTATTCTACCAGCCCAAGGTGCAGGCCGAAACCAACCGCATTGTCGGTGCCGAGGCGCTGGTGCGCTGGATGGACCCGGATAACGGCATGATCTCGCCCGGCGAGTTCATCCCCATTGCCGAGGAAACCGGCTTGATCGAGCAGATCGGCTCGTGGGTGCTGCGCCGGTCGTGCGAGGAAAACAAGGCGTGGCAGGTCAAGGGGCTGAACCCGGTCAAGGTGTCGGTCAACGTCTCGGCCCGGCAGTTCCGCGCCCGTAGTCTGTTGGAGACGGTCAGCGGCATCCTGGCGGAAACCGGGCTGGACCCGCGCTGGCTGGAACTGGAAATCACCGAAAGCATGCTGATGAACGACGTGGAAAGCGCCGTCAGCAAGATGACCGCCATCCGCGAGATGGGCATCGGCCTGTCCATCGACGATTTCGGCACCGGCTATTCGTCGCTCAGCTATCTGGGCCGTTTCCCCATCACCACCTTGAAGATCGACCGCGCCTTCATCGCCGACGTGGACACCAACCCCAAGACCGCCGAGATCGCCCGCGCCATTATCGGCCTGTCGCGCGGCCTCAATCTGGAAGTGGTGGCCGAGGGGGCCGAGGTGGCCGACCATATCAGCTTCCTGCGCGATAACGGCTGCAGCACCGTTCAGGGCTATTACTATTCCCGTCCGGTCCCTGCCGATCAGTTCGAGCGCATGCTGACCGAAGGCGTGCTGTACCACACTTGAGCCCAATTGATGCTTAGCCCCCTGTCGGCGCTACCGTGCCGGCATGGATCGCAGGCACTTCCTTTCCGCCGCCGCCGCTGCGGCACTGTTTCCCCACCGCGCAGCCGCCCGCTCCAGCGCCCGCATGGTGCTGCTGCTGCCGCTGACCGGCGGGCACGCGCGCTTGGGCCAGATGCTGCATGGCATGGCCTTGGCGGCGGTGGATTCGGTCAACCGGGGCAGGTTGGCCGGAGAGCGCATGGTCACCGTGGCGGTGGAAGACTGGGGCTCGGACCCGCGCCGCTTCGACGCCCTGGCCCGCCGCCTGAGCGCCGGGGAGGGCAGGGCCGCTGGATTGTTCGGGCCATGTCCCCATGATCTGCGGGTGGAACTGGGCCGGTATCTGGACCAAATGGACGGCGTGCTGTGGGACCCCGCCGGCTATGGCGGCGGCGAATGCTCGGGCGGCATCATCCATGGCGGGCCGACGCCGCACCAAAGCCTCAAGCAAGTGCTGCCCTTCATGGCCCAGGAGGTGGGCCGCCGCTTCCTGCTGGTGGGCGGCGACGGGGCCTATTCCCGTGCGCTTATCCGTGCCGCCCGCTGGGGCCTGAACCGCATGGGCGCCACGGTGGTGGCCGAGGCTGGCGAGGACCGGCTGGCATGGCTGCACAAGATCGGGCGCGAGCGCATCGACGTGGTGTTCTGCGCCCTCGACGGCAGCGCCTTGGTGGAATTCCTGCAGGCCGCCCACGCCGCCCGGCTGGACCCGCTGGAAACACCTATCGTCAGCACGGCAATGACGGAACTGGAAAGCCGGTTTGCCGTGGGTCACGTGGCCTGCCAGCCCTATTTCGCCGGCCTGCGCAGCCTGGGCAATGACCGCTTCCTCGCCACCCTGCGCCGCCGCCTGGGTCCGGATTTCGTCCCCACCGCCATGGGCGAGGCGCTGTGGGGGCAAATCCACCTGTTCGCCGCTGCCGTCGCCGTGTTGGACGACATCGAGCCCCATCCCATTCTGGTGCGCGAGGCGGTGCGGGGCCGCGAAATCCTGCTGCCCCAGGGCCGCGTGCGCTTGGAGACCGACACTCTGCACCTGACTTTGTGGCCCAAGATCGCCGTGGCCGAACCGGGCGGCGGCTTCAAGATCATCGCCCGCTCGCAAAACCCGGTGCGCCCGCTGCCGTTCTGGGCTGATGCGGGGGCGTGTCCCGAACCGGCGGAGGATGGCGAGACGTGAGGATCACTCGGGCCGGTAGTCGATCCCGTATTTGTCCAGCAGCCGGTACAGCGTCACCCGCGAGATGCCCAGATGTTCGGCGGTGCGTTTGACGTTGTGGCGGTGGGTGGCCAGGGTCTGGCGGATCAGGCCTTCCTCTACCCCGCGCCGGGCGGCGTCCAGCGACGTCAGGCCGGTCAGGCTGCCGTCATGGGCGGCGGGCAAGGCAAGGTCTTCGGGGCGGATGGTGTCGCCATCGGCCATGACCACGGCGCGGCGGATGGTGGCGATCAGTTCGCGGATGTTGCCGGGCCAGGAATAGCGGCGCAGCAGGATGGCCGCCTCGGGCGACAGGCCGCGGATGGTCTTGCCGGCGTCGCGGCAGAATTTGGCGACGAAATGGGCCACCAGCGGGTCGATGTCCTCGCCGCGTTCGCGCAGCGGCGGCATCTCGATGGTCAGAACGTTCAGGCGAAAATACAGATCTTCACGGAAACGGCCCTCGGCCACCGCTTTGCGCAGGGGCACGTTGGTGGCGGCGATGACGCGTACGTCCACCTTGATGGGGTGGATGCCGCCGACCCGGTCGATGGTGCTTTCCTGCAGGAAGCGCAGCAGATGGGCCTGCAAATCCATGGGCAGATCGCCGATTTCATCCAGGAACACTGTGCCCCGGTCGGCGGCCTGCAAGCGTCCGATGCGGCGCTGGTCGGCGCCGGTGAAGGCGCCTTTTTCGTGGCCGAACAGCTCGCTGGCGATCAGCGCCTTGGGCAAAGCGGCGCAGTTGATGGGCACGAACGGCCCCATGGACCGCAGCGAGCGCTTGTGGATGGACACCGCCGCCAGTTCCTTGCCGGTGCCCGATTCGCCGGTGATCAGCACCGGGGCGTCGGTGATGGCGACTTTGCCGATGGTGGCTTGCAGCCGCAGCAAAGCGGGGCTGGCGCCCACCATGGGCGGATCGCCGCTGCCCATATTGGGTGCCAGCCGGGCCTTCAATGCCGGCTTCAGACGGTCCAGCATTGCGGGATCACGGCCCGCTTGTTCCATGATTAGGGAGGCGAGCACTTCAACGCCCAGGCTCGCTATCATTTCTTTGGTGATTGTCGTCTCGCCGGTATTTTCGAAATACACGGTATTGGCTCTCCACACTGGTCGAACCGGGGAGAGTGTTGCAGATGCCATTGAGGAATTCACACGCTCTTGTGGGGTGCCTGATCGCGCATCCGCACCGGCCATTACCCATCCGGGATCGCATAGGCCATAGTTAACCTCAGTAATGATGCCCTCTGCCCTATAGGCCCTAAGAGAAAATCGGCTGCACTCGCTGAACGACTATGTTCGTCGCCATTGCTGGCAACACGTCGAGGTGAGACCGCCATGAATCGTTCAGCGTTGCAGGGAGCCTCCGCCACGGTGGCGTTGCTCGTCGGGGGGCTCGGATTGGGAAGCCCGGCATGGGCCGCCACCGGTAGTGACACCGAAACCATCCAGCGCGTGCGCCAGCATGTGCAGATGTTGAAGGAGAACCGCCCGCCGGCAAAGGCCGTGCGGAAATCAGCCACAGCCAAATCCGCCCTTCGCTTGGCCGCCTACAGCCCCGACGAATTGGCCGCCGAGCAGGCCGCCGAGGCGTTGGAGGAAATGGCCGAGCCCACCATCGTCGAAGTGCCGGTGGAGATGGAAACCGATATGGACCCGGCTCCAGACATGGCCGAGGCGGTGCCTGAACCAGCGCCGGTTCCTCCGCCTCCCCCCATCGCTCAGGCCGAACCCGCCCCGCCGCCGGCCCCCAAGGCCGAAGAGAAGCAGGTGGTGACCGCCAGCGCCGAGGTGCCGCCCCAGCAGGAGATGCCGGGCGTGCTGACCCGCAGGGGCACCTTGGTGATCGAACCGTCCATCGAATACGCCCATACGGACGTGAACCAGTTCTCGTTCGGCGGCGTCGCCATCCTGGACACGGTGCTGGTGGGCGCCATCGAGGCTAATCAGGCTAATCGCGACGCGGTGACGGCCACGTTGGGCCTGCGCTACGGCATCACCAACCGCATGGAGGGCGAGCTGCGCTTCCCCTACATGTACCGCAGCGACAGCAGCACCAATACCTTCGTCAATCAAAGCAACACCGCTCAGCGCACCGACCTCAGCGACCACGGCTTGGGCGACATCGAAGGTGCGCTGCATTACCAGCTGAATGACGGCATGGAAAAATGGCCGATCATGGTCGCCAATCTGCGCGTCAAAAGCACCACCGGCACCGGCCCCTACGATGTCAGCCGCAATAATCTCGGCATCGAGCAAGAATTGGCCACCGGCTCGGGCTTCTGGGGTGTCGAGCCCTCGCTGACCTTCATCGCGCCGTCGGACCCGGCGGTGTTCTATGCCAATCTGGGCTATCTGTGGAACGCTCAAAGCGACATCAACAAGCAGATCGGCAACCGCACGGTAAATTCCGTGGACCCCGGCGATGCCGTGCGCATGGGGGTGGGCATGGGGCTGGCGCTGAACGAGAAGGTGTCGTTCACCATCGGCTACCAGCATGATTGGATCATGAAGAGCAAAACCAAATTCGCCGATGGCGAGGTCAGCTCCTCGTCCCTCTCGGTGGGCTCCATGACCTTCGGCGTGAACTGGCAGATGAGCGATACCACGGCGCTGAATGTGTCGGTGGGCGTGGGCGTCACCAACGACTCCCCCGATGTGCGGCTGATGGCCCGGGTGCCCATCGCGCTGAACTTGTTTTAGGGGCTCAGTGACACGGATGGACACGGATAGAAGAAATCCGCGTCCATCCGTGTCTGATTCTTCGCTGTCTCATCCCCCCCCCTGTCGTCATGCCCGGACTTGTTCCGGGCATCCACGCGTCAACACCTAGTGCATTGTTTTTAATGGTATTTATGCGGAACCGCGTGGATGGCCGGGACAGCGCCCGGCCATGACGTTTGGGGTGTTGGGGCGTTCCAGAACCATGAAACCATGATCAACAAAATGGGGACCTCCCTTGCGGAAGGTCCCCCAGTTGGTCCGGGAGGAAACCTCGGAGTTAGCGGTTGCCCAGGCCGCTCATGGCGGCGGCAACGCCCATCTGGGCGGCGCGGTTGTTGCCGTACCAGGTCTGGGACAGGGAGTGGAAGCCGGGCAGGTCCACGTTGACCTCGGTGCGCTGGTTCAGGGACACGTCGTTCTTGGTATTGGCGATCAGGGTGGTGATCTGGTTGGCCAGCACCTCGTGGATGATCTTGGTGCCGGTGGGCAGGCTTAGAATCATGCCGCCATTGGCGTTCGGGGTCACCGTAGCGCCCGTGGCGGTGCCGATGGCGGTGGTGACCGACGAGGCCAAACCGCCCTGGTCGTTGACCGTCAACATGGTCTCCAGCCCCTGGGCGACGGCGCCTTCCACCGTGGTGCGGATCATGACGGCGAAGTTGATGGGAATGCCGTTGATCATCATGCCGCCGCGGGCATCGCCCAATTCGGCATGGCCCAGGGGCTCAAGGGCGGCGAAGGGGTCGTCCTGGGCGGCTTGGGCCGGGCCGGCCACGGCCAGCGCCACGGCCAATGCCCCGTAAAAGCGTTTCATGTTAGTCTCCCCGTGGTTCGTGGTCCGGTGGTCCATCAGAACTCGAAGAGTCCGGGCAGGGCGATCGAGAAGGTCGCCAGCCCATTGCGCGATAGCGCGGTGCCGAAGGGGGCCTTGCGGCGCACGGCCCATTCCTCGGTGCGGTTGAAATGTTCGCGGCCCAGCTCGATGTCGTCGTGGATGACGAACATCACGCCCTGCCACATGGAATCGAATTCGGCCTTGGGGATGGCTTTCAGGCCCATGGCCGGATCGCCCACCAGGACGTCGCCGTCCTTGACCCCCTTGACCACTACGAAGTGGTTGTAGCCCTTGGTGTTGATCAGGGTGATGGCGGGCACGCCCACCTCCACCAGCTTGTCCAGGCCGACCCGGTAGCCGTCGGCCCGATAGCCCAATGAGGCCAGATAGCGTTGCATGTCGAACAGCGAGAAGCCGAGGCGCTGGATGGTCTGCTGGTCGCCGGTGGCGTACATGGCCTCGAACGCGTCGCGCTCGCTGGTGGTGCGGCCATAATGATGGGTCAGCAAGGTCGCCACCGCCGCCGAACCGCACGAGAAATCGTGTTCCTGACGGATCACGCTTTTGAAGCGGGCTTCTTTCAGGCTGGTGACCGGCACGGTGAACGTGCCGCCGCTGAAGGCAAGCGAGGCTTCGCCCGCTTGGGCGGGAGAGGCGGCCCAGGCAAGCGCCAGGGCAAAGGCGGCGATGTGGCGGGCCGGCATATGACGGTCCTCCTCAGCGCATGTAGACGTTGACGCTGGTGGCGTTGTTCATGTTCACCAGATCGCCAGTGTTCTGCATGACGGCGGTGATGCCGTGATTGTTGGTCACCGTGGCCGGCGCGATGGTGCCCGAGTATTTCTGGGCGCCGCCGCTGACGCCGACATTGCCCGTATTGCTGCCGCTCAGGGTGGAATCGTTGGCTTGGACTAGGGTGCCGCCATCGGTGCCGCCGCGATTGGC
>JACMKT010000143.1 GCA_014380005.1 Rhodospirillales bacterium | reverse complement strand
CATCCTGCTGGAGCAGAACGACGAATGGGCCGTCCAACGCGCCCGCTATATGACCATGGAATCCGTCGCCACCTTGAGCGATGATCCCCTGGCCAGCCTGCCGCCCGTCGCGGCAGCCTGATCAACCCGGCCAAGCCTGCCAAGCCTGCCGGAGGTCAAACGGCGACTGCGCTGTTACACCAATCCTCGGGACACGATCCGGCGCGCTTCCTTGAGGACTGGCAACGCGCCATCACGGTCCTGAACATCAGCGGATTGGATATGGGCCGCAAGGATCAGACGAGCGCATCAACAACGATGCGGCGCTTCTTGCCTTTAGCCTTCTTGCTCGCGTCGTAGCCCCTTGGCTGCCGCCGGATGCCAAGGTGATCCTGATGGCCGACCGATTCTATGACACCCCAGACCTGATCGGTTGGTGCAAGAGCCGAGGCTGGGATTACCGGCTCCGCCTCAAGGGCAATTTGACGGCCTATCGCGGTGGCAAGAAGGTGACGATGGCCGGTTTGGCGTTGTCCGAAGACCGCTATTTCCAGGGCGTCCAATTCACCGCCAAGCGGATCGAAACCAACATCGGCATCATCCATGATCCCGGCCACGTCGAGCGATGGATCGTCGCTATGTCCGAAAAACCGGGCTATCTCAGCACCTTGGACTACACCAAACGGTGGGGCATCAAGCCTATGTTCTCCGGCTTCAAATCGCGCGGCTTCAGCATCGAACACACCCACATCCACGACCCGGAGCGGTTGGGCTGCCTGATCCTCGCCATGGCCTTGGCTCTCTACTGGGCGGTCTCCACCGGCATGTGGGACGCCGCCCAAAACCCAACGCCCGACGAAAAAAAGCCCCAAGCCGTCAGCCCAGGAAACTCGCCCGAGGAAGGCTCTCCTGGTTTGCCCGAGGCATCCGCCGCATCATGAAACTACTGCTGGCCGCATTGCCCCTGCCGATCTTGTGGGGCCGTCTGCAGACTGATGGATGTTGAGCGCCTTGGCTTTAAATACAAGAAGCCGAAGGGGCTTCCAGGGCAGGCGAAGACTGAGGATCAGGAAAAACCTATGAAAAGCTGCTGAATGGCCTGATGGCGGATGAGACAGTTTATTTTGCCGACGCAGTTCATCCCGAGTACCAAAGCCGTCCGGCCTATGGTGGGATAAAGCGCGGCGAGAAAATCGCGTTGAAGCGCACGACGGGGCGGCAACGGTTAAACGTGCATGGCGCCTTATGCTTGGAAACTTTCGATTACAGCCTTCTTCAAAACCACTCTGCCGCGCGAGTGGATGGAGTTGCGGGATATCGTCTCCGACAACTCCCACATCATCCGCCCCCAGAATTTTCGGGTTCTCGCGTAGCGCCGGTATATTTGACCACCTTCACCCGATACGTGGCCGCCCCATAGCTCGCCAGCTTGGCGCACGGCATCGGGCCGAACCCCAGCCCCTGCCAAAACCGATCCGAATTGCTCACCGCCGTCAGGGCGATGCGGCTGAAGCCGTGGGCCTTTGCCACCTGTTCCATCCGCGCCACCAAGGCCGACCCCAGGCCATTGCCACGGGCGGCAGGCAACAACGCCACATCGTGCAGGTACAGACAATCGGCATTGGCCGGCAAGCCATCCAGCACCGTGTCGAGGGGCGGCGGCTGCCCCACCACGCCGGGATGGGCGATGCAATAGCCCACATTCCCCACCGCCATAAAGCAGCCGGCGGGAAACAGGTCCAAGCGGTTGGCGAAGATTTCCGGGGCTTCGGGGTAGTCTGCGTGGACACGGTCGGCGATGCCCTGAACCAAAGCAAGGTCGCCCGCCAGCATGGGCCGCCACATGATCAGCCGGCCATCATGCGATCGCTAATGGCCTTCAGAACACCGGCCAGCAGCACGTCCAGCAGTACCACGCCGCCAGCGGTGGCAAAGCTGACGCCCAAGGCGGCGTGGGCCACATAAGCGCGGTAGACCAGCAGGATGATGGTGACCACCTGGGCCATCATCATGGTCACAGGACCGGGGGCCAGCACCGCCAGCACCGCCACCGGCATCAGCACCGCCATCTGCACCACCGCCGACCAATTATAGGCGACGATGTAACGGGTGTAGTTGGGCCACTTATCCAGGGAATCCGCCACCACGATCATCAGCAGCGGAAAGGCGGTCCAATCGATGACGTAGGCTATGATCTGGATCAGCACCTGACGCAGGCCGAAATCCTCGCCGAAGCCGCCGGTGATGAGGTCCAGCACCAAAAACGCCGGGGCCACCACCACCGCCGCCCAGAACGAGCGCCAATAGCCGGTGGGCGAAATATCGAACCACGCCAAGCCGCCGAGGTCGCGGCGCGCCAGCCGATAGGCGCCGGTGATGCCCGACGAGATTTCGTCCATGGAGATCATAGACGCCCCACCAGACGTTCCAGCACGCGGACGTAAATCTGGGTCAGGCCTTCCATGTCGGCCACCAGCACGTGCTCGTCCACCTTGTGCATGGTCTGGGCGACAAGGCCGAATTCCAGCACCGGGCAGACATTCTTGATGAAGCGGGCGTCCGAGGTGCCGCCGGTGGTGGACAATTCCGGCGTGGAACCGGTCACCGCCAAGGCAGCCTCGGCCACCGCGTCGGACAGCACGCCCGGCTGGGTCAGGAAGCTTTCGCCCGACACCTCGATGGTGCATTCGTATTCACCGCCGACGCCGTCCAGAGTGCGGCGAATCCACTCTTCCAGCGACTTGCCGGTGTGCAGATCGTTGAAGCGGATGTTGAAGCCGGCACGGGCCTCGCCGGGAATGACGTTGGTGGCGGGATTGCCCACATCCACCGTGGTCAGCGCCAGGGTCGAAGCCTGGAAATGGGCGCTGCCCTGATCCAACGGCGCTTCCGTCAACCGGCGCAGCATCTCCAGCAGGCGCGGGATGGGATTGTCGGCCAGATGGGGATAGGCGGCGTGGCCCTGGGCGCCGAACACCGTGATCTTGCAATTGAGCGAACCGCGCCGACCGATCTTCATCATCTCGCCCAAATGGCGCGGATTGGTGGGTTCGCCCACCAGACAGAAGTCCAGCTTTTCGCCGCGTTCGGCCAGCCAGTCCAGCACCTTGACCGTGCCGTCCACCGCCGGGCCTTCCTCGTCACCGGTGATCAGCAGGCTGATGGAGCCCTTGGCCGGCCCGTCCTTAAGAAACCGCGCTACCGCCGCCACGAAACAGGCGATGGCGCCCTTCATGTCGGCGGCACCGCGCCCGAACAGGCGTCCGTCGATCACCGCCCCGCCGAACGGGTCCACCGTCCAATGGGGACCGGGCGGCACCACATCGGTGTGGCCGGCGAAGCAGAAATTGGGTTCCGCCTCGCCCAGCCTTGCGTACAGGTTTTTGATTTCCGGCCCGCCGGTGGCGGAATCCACCGCATAGCAGGTGAAGCCCAGCCCCTCCAGCGCACGGGTCAAGACATCCATGGCCCCGGCATCAGCGGGCGTGACGCTGGGGCATTGGATCAGCTTAGCCGCAAGCTGGACGGGGTCCATCAGTCGCGCAGCAGCTCGTTGATGGAGGTCTTCGAGCGGGTCTTCTCATCCACCCGCTTGACGATGACGGCGCAGTACAGGCTGGGGCCGGGAGTGCCGTCGGGCAGGTTCTTGCCGGGCATGGAGCCCGAGACAACCACCGAATAGGGCGGCACCCGGCCCATGAACACTTCGCCGGTGGCGCGGTCGACGATCTTGGTGGACGAGCCCAGATAGACGCCCATGGACAGCACCGAGCCCTCGCCGACGACGACGCCCTCGGCCACTTCGGCCCGCGCACCGATGAAGCAATTGTCTTCGATGATCACCGGGCCGGCCTGCAACGGCTCGAGCACGCCGCCGATGCCGGCGCCGCCCGAGATATGCACGTTGGCACCGATCTGGGCGCACGAACCCACGGTGGCCCAGGTGTCCACCATGGTGCCGCGATCCACATAGGCGCCCACATTGACGAAGCTGGGCATCAGCACCACGCCCGGCGCGATGAAGGCCGAACGGCGCACGATGGCGCCCGGCACGGCGCGGAAGCCGTGGGCGCGGAACGTGCCGTCATCCCAGCCCTGGAACTTGGACGGCACCTTGTCGAACCAATGGGAGCCGCCGGGACCGCCGGGGATGGGAGCCATGTCGGTCATGCGGAAATTCAGCAGCACGGCCTTTTTCAGCCACTGGTTCACCACCCACTCGCCGTCCAGCTTTTCCGCCACGCGCAGATGGCCGGTATCGAGCATGCCCAACGCCACCTCGACCGCGTCGCGCACCTTGCCGCCGGTCTCGAAGTTGATGGTGTCGCGCGCCTCCCAGGCGTCCTCGACGGCTTTCTGCAGATCGGCGAAGCTCATGGCATATCCCTGAAATAGTGGTGGGCCGAACATAGCGCGTTGAACATGGGAGTCAACGCACGCGGGCGAGCGCCAGGGCAGGAAGCTGATTCACCACCAAGGGCACCAAGTACACCAAGACAGCATGCCGGAAGGCACCCGGCCAGCCCCCCGGTAGATGGCTTCGTGCCCTTGGTGCCCTTGGTGGTTCAACTTATTTTTCCGGCGGCGCAACCCCCTCCAGCCATCCCACCAGATCGTCGGTGATGTGGTGGACGTGGGAAAGGTCCGTATCGTCCTGGCCCAGCACGTGAAAATCGGGATGACCGGCTTGGCGCACCCACACCGTGGTCATATCCAGGGCGGCGGCGGGAACCAGATTGCGGTGGATGTCTTCCACCATGGCCGAACGGGCGGCCACAATGCCCAGGCGCTTGACCATGGCGGTATAGCATTCCGGCTGGGGCTTGGGGATGAAGCATGCTGCGGCGATGTCGAAGATGCCGTCGAAATGGTGCGCTATCCCTAAGCGTTCCATGACGTTGATGGCGTGGCGCTCGGACCCGTTGGTGAAGATCAGCTTGCGTCCGGGCAGCCGGGCCAGCACCGCGTCCAGGGCGGGGGCCACGTCCAGCACGGTGTGGTCGATATCGTGGACGTAGTCCAGGAAGGCGTCGGGCTCCAGCCCATGCACCCGCATCAGCCCGCTCAGGGTGGTGCCGTATTCCCGGTAGTAGCGTTTTTGCAGCACGTAGGCATCGTCCAGGGGCAGCTTCAGCCGCTCGGCGATGAACTGGCGCATGCGCACGTCGATCTGGGGGAACAGGCTGCTTGATGCCGGATACAGGGTGTTGTCCAGATCGAACACCCAGGATTCCACGTGACGCGGGTCGGTCGGATTTTGGCTGGTCATGGGACAACACCTACCCAGTGACGGCGGCGAACGCAAGGCCGCGTCCTGTTCCAGCATTTTCGCCATCGTTAACCCTTGCGGCCTATGTTAAGGAATAAGCTGGAAACAGGGGAAATTGGCTATGACTGCCTCGCTGGATTCGAAGCGCGGACGCCATGGGGGACCTTCGCACCAGACCATTGGTCTGGGCGCCACGGCGTTGTCCGCCTATCCCGGACCGGCGGTGGTGCTGACGCCGGAGGGCATTGTGGTCGCCGCCAATGGCCGCGCCGAGCCCCTGAGCCTTGCCATCGCCGAGAACCGGCTGACCAATCTGGCCCTGCTGCTGCAGGCGCCGGGCAGCCGCACCATGGTGGAAACCCTGCCGGGCATGGGCGGCGGCACCATGATCCTGGAACTGGCCGCCCTGCCCACGGAAGACAACCACGTGTTGCTGCTGGGCCGCGACGTGACGCTGGAGCGCAATCTGCGCTCGGCCCTGGTGGAATCGCGCCAGCGCTACAAGGATCTGGTGGAGATCAGTTCGGATTTCGCCTGGGAAGTGGGCGCCGACGGACGCTTCGTCTTCGTCAGCCCCAAGGGCGCCCTGGGCTTTTCCGCCGACGATCTGGTGGGGCGCGACCCGGCGGATTTCGTCTCCTCCGTGGAATCGTCCCAATTGGGGTCGCCGTTCAGCGCCAGCCTGCCGGTGGAAGACGCCGAAGTGTGGATGAAACAGGCTGAGGGCGGCGAGGCCTGCCTGCTGTCGTCATCGACCCCCATCACCAACGAAGGCGGCGAATGGCGCGGCGCCCGGGGCGTATGCCGCGACGTGACCCAGGAACGTCTGCGCGACGCCGCCTTGTCGCGCGCCAATAACCGCGAACGGCTGCTGTCCTATATCGTGCGCACCATCCGCGACGAGGTTGACCCGGTGGACATGCTGCGCGCCGCCGCCGAGGCCACGGCGCGGGCCTTGGGTGCCACCGGCTGCCAGATTTTCCGCATCCTGCCCGATGCCTCGGACTTCGCCTTGGCCGCCCAGTTCGGCGAGGGCGGCGACGAGAAGCCCATCCTGGATTGCTTCGTCGATACCGACCATTACGACGAGCAGGTGGATGGCTGGCACGTGCTGTCCACCGTCAGCCGCTATCGCCATTCCATCAACGGCGCCATCCTGCTGTGGCGCGACCCCAGCCGCGCCTCGTGGAGCGACGACGACCGCCTGCTGATCGACGACGTGGCCAATCAGGTCGGCCTTGCCAACGAACAGATCGCCAATCACGAACGCATCCTGCGGCTGTCGCGCACCGACCCCATGACCGGCCTGTTCAACCGCCGCGCCTTCTTCGAGGAAATCGCCCGCCGCTTCAACCGTTTGGCCCGCGAGCACAAGCCGGCGGCGTTGATCTATGTGGATTTGGACAATTTCAAGCTGGTCAACGACAACCACGGCCACCACACCGGCGATCAGGCCTTGCTGGCGGTGCGCGACCTGCTGCTGCAACACACGCGCCCCATCGACATCGTCGCCCGCCTGGGCGGCGACGAATTCGCCATCTGGCTGGAAGGCGCCGAGGAATCCATCGCCGTGCAGCGCTGCCAGGATTTGCTGCAGGCGGCGGTGGATCTGCACCATTATTCCGGCAGCGAAGAAAGGCCGCTGAGCATGTCCCTGGGATTAGCGGTCCATGGCGGCCCCAGCCATGAAAGCCTGGACGAGCTGGTGGCTCGCGCCGACAAGGCCATGTACGAGGTCAAGCGCGACGGCAAGGGCGCATGGCGCTTGGCCCCGCCCCCGGAGGCTCGCAATTAGATGGTCGTCGCACTGATCAAGCGCCTGCTGGGAGCGGGCAAGAAAATCTCGTATGAGGAGGCGCGCGCCACCGCCGCCGCCCAGGACGACAAGGCCCGCGCCGAATTGGCCGGACGCCGCGATATCAAGCCGGAAATCCTGTATTATCTGGCCGAGGATGCCAGCGTCGAGGTGCGCCGCAACGTCGCGCGCAACGCCCAGACTCCGGCCCAGGCCAATCTGCTGCTGGCCCAGGATGCCGATGACGACGTGCGCATCGGTCTGGCCGCCAAGATCGCCCGGCTGGCCCCCGGCCTGACCGCCAACGAACAAGACCGCCTGCGCCGCGCCACCTATGAGACGCTGGAGCTGCTGACCCGCGACCAGATCGGCAAGGTGCGCGAAATCCTGTCCGATGCCCTGAAGGACGTGGCCGACGCCCCGCCCGAGGTCATCCGCCGCCTTGCCCGCGACGCCCAATTGGCGGTGTCCGGCCCGGTGCTGCAATATTCGCCGGTGCTGACCGACGAGGATTTGCTGGAGATCATCTCGTCCGGCCCCATCCCCGGCGCCCTGTCGGCCATCTCCAAGCGCAGCGTGGTCAACACCCGCGTGGCCGACGCCATTGCCTCCACCGACGATGTGGACGCCATCGCCGTGCTGCTGGCCAATCCATCCGCCCAAATCCGCGAGGAAACCCTGGACCGGCTGGTGGACCGCGCCGCCGATATTGAAAGTTGGCACCAGCCGCTGGTGGAACGCCCCCATCTGCACGCCAAGGCTGCCAACAAACTGGCCCGCTTCGTCGCCGCCACCCTGCTTCAGGGCCTTGCCGCCCGCCAGGATCTGGAGCCCGACGCGGCGGTGGCCGTGGCCGCCGTGGTGCGCAAGCGCCTGGACGAACTGGAAGCCACCGGCCCGGCCAAGGCCGACGCCCGCAAGGTGGCCGACGAGACCACCGCCCTGATGCGCGCCCAGCAGATGAAGTTCCAGAACAAGCTGGACGAAAGCACCATCGACACCGCTTTGTCCGGTTCCGACCACGCCTTCGTCATCGCCGGCTTGTCCGTGCTGGCCGGCCTGTCCGTGTCCACGGTGAAGAAGGCCGCCCACACCCAAAGCGCCAAGGGCATCGTCGCCATCACCTGGAAAGCCGGCCTGTCCATGGGCCTATGCACCCAGTTGCAAACCAAGCTGCTGCGCCTGCCCGCCAACCGCCTGCTGCACTCGCGCGGCGGCACCTTCCCGCTGACGGCGGATGAGATGATGTGGCAGCTGGAGTTCCTGGGGGAGTGATTCGTTTTATACGAATGACACCAAGTCCCATTGATCCTCACCCATGCGCCCATTGGCGCAGCCCGATGGACATGATGGTCCAAGGCTGATCGACAAGCTTGTTCCAGGCGTAGCAACAGAGGTCCACGATGGTGTCGTATGACGTGAAGACCCGGTAGGACAGCCAGTTGTAGAGCATGAAT
>JACMKT010000142.1 GCA_014380005.1 Rhodospirillales bacterium | reverse complement strand
GCCTGCCGGGATTCTTCAACGAATTGATTCGATTGGCGAAACACTGATGCAGGTAACCGAGACCAATGCTGACGGCCTGAAGCGCGAGTTCAAGGTCGTCGTCCCCGCGGCACAACTCGAGACGCGCACCGAAGGCCGTTTGGCGGAGATCGCCCGCGAGGTGAAGCTGCCCGGCTTCCGTCCCGGTAAGGTGCCGATGAAGATCGTGCGCCAGAAGTACGGTGCGTCCATCATGGGCGAAGTGCTCGAGGCCGCCGTGAATGAAGGCGCCGGCGCCGCCATCGCGGAAAAGGGCCTCAAGCCCGCCATGCAGCCCAAGGTCGAAATCACCTCGTATGCCGAGGGCAAGGACCTGGAGTTCTCGGTGGCGGTTGAAGTTCTGCCCGAGATCACCGCCATGGACTTCGCCACCATCTCGCTCGAGCGCGAGAAGGCCGCTGCCCCCGACGAAGAGATCAACGAGACGCTGTCGCGCATTGCCGAGCGTCACGAGGGTTCCGAAATCGTGGACCGCGCTTCGGCTTCGGGCGACGTGGCCGTCATCGACTTCGTGGGCAAGAAGGACGGCGTTGCCTTCCCGGGCGGCACCGGCGAGGCCTATTCGCTCAAGCTCGGCTCCAACACCTTCATCCCCGGCTTCGAAGACCAGCTGATCGGCAAGACCGCCGGTGAGCAGGTGGTGGTCAACGTGACCTTCCCCGAAGGCTACGGCAACGAAGATCTGGCCGGTGCTCCCGCCACCTTCGACGTCACCGTCAAGGAAGTTCGCGCCGTCAAGCCGGCCGATCTGGACGACGAACTGGCCAAGAAGCTGGGCATGGACTCGCTGGATGCCCTCAAGCAGGCCATCAAGGACGAGATCGTCCGCGAGCTGGACGGCATCGGCCGCGTCAAGCTGAAGCGCAAGCTGCTGGACGTGCTGGCCGAGCACCACGACTTCCTGGTTCCCGAGGGCATGGTCGAGCAGGAGTTCGACGCCATCTGGAAGCAGGTCAGCCAGGACCGTGAGCAGGGCCGCACCGACCCCTCCGACGAGGGCAAGGATGAGGACACCCTCAAGGCCGACTACCGTGTTCTGGCCGAGCGCCGCGTGCGCCTGGGCCTGCTGCTGGCCGATGTGGGCCAGAAGAACACCGTCACCGTCACCCAAGATGACGTGAACAAGGCCCTGATCGAGGAAGCGCGCCGCTACCCCGGCCAGGAGCACCTGGTGTTCCAGTACTACAAGAACAACCCGCAGGCCCTGGATGGCCTGCGTGCGCCCATCTTCGAAGATAAGGTCATCGACTTCATCCTCGAGTTGGCCAAGGTCACCGATGTCGAGATTTCGGCCGCGGACCTGCGCAAGGACCCCGATGAGGCGGGCGAGGACAAGGCCGATGAGGCCAAGCCCAAGAAGAAGGCCGCCGCCAAGAAAAAGGCCGATCAGGCCGAGTAAGGCCTGATCGAGTTAGGGTTTACGACTGGCGGCTGCCCTGGCCGCCAGTCACCCCACCCCTGCCAAATGGTTTGGCGCATCCCCATCTGTGGGACAGCCATCGCCTGCCATGGGGTGTTTTTGAAATTCGTATTTGCGAAGAATTTCAAAAGCGCCACATTAGGCTGCAGAAAATTCCGGCCATCCCAGGCTGCTGGACTTATGAGAAGGACGGACCATGCGAGAGAGAGATCCTATCGACCTCTACATGAACACCCTGGTGCCGATGGTGGTCGAGCAGACCAATCGGGGCGAGCGGTCCTATGACATTTATTCGCGCCTGTTGAAGGAGCGGATCATCTTCCTGACCGGTCAGGTCTATGACGAAGTGGCCAGCCTGATCTGCGCCCAGATGTTGTTCCTGGAATCCGAGAATCCCAACAAGGACATCGCCTTCTACATCAACTCGCCGGGCGGTGTGGTGACCTCGGGCCTGTCCATCTACGATACCATGCAGTACATCCGCCCCGCGGTGTCCACCGTGTGCCTGGGTCAGGCTGCGTCCATGGGCTCGCTGCTGCTGACCGCCGGCGCCAAGGGCAAGCGCTACGCCCTGCCCAACGCCCGGGTCATGGTCCACCAGCCGTCGGGCGGCTTCCAGGGTCAGGCCACCGACATCGAGATCCATGCCCGCGAGATCCTTGCGTTGCGTGCCCGCCTGAACAATATGTATGTGGAACATACGGGCCAGACTCTCGAGGTGATCGAGAACGCCATGGAACGCGACAAGTTCCTGAGCGCTACCGACGCCAAGGAATTCGGCTTGATCGACGAGGTGGTGAACTCCCGTCCGTTCAAGGAAGGCGATAAGGCTTCGGAGTAACCGGCGGGCGGAACCGCCATCGGGTTCCGCCTCGTCTTCCGGGTGGTGGGGTGCGGGCCGGCCCCCGTCCTGCCTCCGGTCCCGCGCCACCGCGCGGGTTATTTCCCCCTCCCGCGCACGGTCGCGTGGGGTATTTTTCATTGTCTGCCGCGCTTTGCTGTGGCTAACATGATTCCAAGAACCCGGCCGCTTTACCAATGGAGTACCGATGACCAAGTCCACGAGCGGCGATTCCAAGAACACCCTGTACTGCTCTTTCTGCGGAAAGAGCCAGCATGAGGTGCGCAAGCTGATCGCCGGGCCGACAGTGTTCATCTGTGATGAATGCGTCGAGCTGTGCATGGACATCATCCGCGAAGAGCACAAGACCCACTTGGTCCGCTCGCGCGACGGTGTGCCCACCCCGAAGGACATCCGCGCCGTCCTCGATGACTATGTCATCGGCCAGGACCATGCGAAGAAGGTGCTGTCGGTGGCGGTGCATAACCACTACAAGCGCCTTCAGCACGGCGGCAAGGCCAACGATATCGAGATCGCCAAGTCCAACATCCTGCTGATCGGCCCCACCGGCTGCGGCAAGACCCTGTTGGCGCAGACTCTCGCCCGTATCCTGGACGTGCCCTTCACCATGGCTGACGCCACCACCTTGACCGAAGCCGGTTACGTGGGCGAGGACGTGGAGAACATCATCCTCAAGCTGCTGCAGGCGGCTGAGTACAATGTGGAACGCGCCCAGCGCGGCATCGTCTATATCGACGAAGTGGACAAGATCAGCCGCAAGTCCGACAACCCGTCCATCACCCGCGACGTGTCGGGCGAGGGCGTGCAGCAGGCCCTGCTGAAGATCATGGAAGGCACCGTCGCCTCGGTGCCGCCCCAGGGTGGCCGCAAGCATCCCCAGCAGGAATTCCTGCAGGTGGACACCACCAACATCCTGTTCATCTGCGGCGGCGCCTTCGCCGGCCTGGAAAAGCTGATCGGCTCGCGCGGCAAGAACACCTCCATCGGCTTCGGTGCCGAAGTGCGCGGCCCCGATGAGCGCCGTACCGGCCAGATTTTGCGTGAGGTCGAGCCCGAGGATCTGCTGAAATTCGGCCTGATCCCCGAATTCGTCGGTCGTCTGCCGGTGCTTGCCACCCTGGATGATCTGGACGTGGACGCCCTGATGGAAATCCTGTCCAAGCCCAAGAACGCCCTGGTCAAGCAGTACCAGCGCCTGTTCGAGATGGAAGACATCCGCTTGGCCTTCCAGGACGATGCGCTGAAGGCCATCTCGGAAAAGGCCATCCTGCGCAAGACCGGTGCCCGTGGCTTGCGTTCCATCATGGAAGGCATCCTGCTGGACACCATGTTCGAGCTGCCCAGCCTTGAGAATGTCGAGGAAGTGGTGGTGAACAAGGAATCGGTCGAGGGCAGCTCGCAGCCCCTCTATATCTATTCCGAACGCCGCGAGGACGTGGGCACCAGCGCCTAGCGTCCGAGCGCGCAACGGCCCTGATGGGCCTGCGCATAGGTATAGTGGCCGTCAAGGGTATCGCAGTGCGAAAGAAACTCCCTTGACGGGGGAGAAGGGCTACCTAGGTATAGGTTATATTCTTTACAAGCCGGCCACCCGCCCGGTGGCCGCATACCCTAAGAGGTAGCATGGTCGAAATCGCAAGCGGCGACGTCTTCCCCGTTCTTCCGCTCCGAGACATCGTCGTCTTCCCGCACATGATCGTCCCGCTGTTCGTCGGTCGTGAAAAGTCCGTGCGGGCGCTTGAAGACGTGATGCGCGAGGACAAGCAGATCCTGCTGGTAGCGCAGAAGAACGCGGCTCAGGACGATCCCACGACGGACGATATCTATACCGTCGGCACCGTATCGACCGTCCTTCAGCTGCTGAAGCTGCCCGACGGCACCGTCAAGGTGCTGGTCGAAGGTGGCCGCCGCGCCAGGATTACCGGATTCACCGACAATGCGTCGTTCTTCCAGGCCGTGGCCGAGGTGATGGACGACCGTGAAGGTGAGACCCAGGAGCTGGAAGCGCTGTCACGCTCGGTGGTCAGCCAGTTCGAGCAGTACATCAAGCTCAACAAGAAGATTCCGCCCGAGGTGCTGGTTTCGGTCAATCAGATCGACGACCCGGCCAAGCTCGCCGACACCGTGGCGTCCCATCTCAGCCTGAAGATCGCCGAAAAGCAGGAACTGCTTGAGGTCGATACCATCGCCGAGCGCCTGGAGCGGGTCTATTCCTACATGGAAGGCGAAATCGGCGTCCTCCAGGTGGAGAAGAAGATTCGCAACCGCGTCAAGCGGCAGATGGAGAAGACCCAGCGCGAGTACTATCTGAATGAGCAGATGAAGGCCATTCAGAAGGAGCTGGGCGAGACCGAGGACGGCAAGGACGAAACCGCCGAACTGGAAGACCGCATCAAGAAGACGCGGTTCACCAAGGAAGCGCGCGAGAAGGCCTTGGCCGAGCTGAAGAAGCTCAAGACCATGAGCCCCATGTCCGCTGAAGCCACCGTGGTGCGCAATTATCTCGACTGGATGCTGACCATCCCGTGGAAGAAGCGCACCAAGGTCAAGAAGGACATCAAGCTGGCCGAAACCGTGCTTGATGCCGAACATTACGGCCTGGACAAGGTCAAGGAACGCATCATTGAGTACCTTGCGGTGCAGACGCGCACCGAAAAGGTCAAGGGTCCCATTCTGTGCCTCGTTGGTCCGCCCGGCGTGGGCAAGACCTCGCTCGGCAAGTCCATGGCCACCGCCACCGGTCGCAACTTCGTCCGCATCAGCCTGGGCGGCGTGCGTGACGAAGCGGAAGTGCGCGGCCATCGCCGGACCTATATCGGTTCCATGCCGGGCAAGATCATCCAGGGCATGAAGAAGGCCAAGTCGTCCAACCCGTTGTTCCTGCTCGACGAGATCGACAAGCTGGGCTCGGATTGGCGCGGCGACCCGTCTTCGGCGTTGCTGGAGGTTCTGGATCCCGAACAGAATTCCACCTTCAACGATCATTACCTGGAGGTCGATTACGACCTTTCCGACGTGATGTTCGTCACCACCGCCAACACTCTGCGTATGCCCCAGCCGCTGCTGGATCGCATGGAGTTGATCCGTCTATCGGGTTACACCGAAGATGAGAAGGTGGAGATCGCCAAGCGCCACCTGATCGATAAGGTGATCGTCGGCGCCGGTCTGGCCAAGGACGAATGGTCCATCAGCGATGATGGTCTGCGTGATCTGGTCCGCTACTACACCCGCGAGGCGGGCGTGCGTAATCTGGAGCGCGAGCTGGCCAAGCTGGCCCGCAAGGCGACCACCGAGATCGTGTCCAAGGGCAAGAAGAAGGTGGCCGTCACGCCGAAGAACCTGGAGAAATACGCGGGCGTCCGCCGCTACAATTACGGCGAGGCGGAGCTTGAGGATATGGTCGGTGCCGTCACCGGCTTGGCCTGGACCGAAGTGGGCGGCGAGCTGCTGACCATCGAAGCCGTGACCATGCCCGGCAAGGGCGCCATCAGCCATACCGGCAAGCTGGGCGACGTCATGCAGGAATCCGTGCAGGCTGCGCGCTCCTATGTGCGGTCGCGCTCGGTCAGCCTGGGCATCAAGCCGACGGTGTTCGAGAAGAAGGACATCCATGTCCACGTGCCTGAAGGCGCCACGCCCAAGGACGGCCCGTCTGCCGGCGTCGCCATGTGCACCGCCATCGTCTCGGCCATCACCGGCATCGCCGTGCGCAAGGAAGTCGCCATGACCGGCGAAGTCACCCTGCGTGGCCGCGTGCTGCCCATCGGCGGCCTGAAGGAAAAGCTGCTGGCCGCCTTGCGCGGCGGTCTCAAGACCGTGCTGATCCCCAAGGAAAACGAAAAGGATCTGGCCGAGATCCCCGATAACGTGAAGAAGGGGCTGGAGATCGTGCCCGTGGCTACCGTGGATGAGGTCCTGGCCCGCGCCTTGATCCGCATGCCGGTCGCCATCGAATGGGAAGAGCCCGAGGAGCCGGCCCGGACGGTTGCCAAGGACCCCGGCGTGGTCGTCACCACTCATTAGTGGATGGCAAATTCATCAAAACGGCCGCCGGGGCAACCCGGCGGTCGTTTTGTGTTTCCCATTTCCGCGAAAAATGGCGGAAATCCTCATCTTTTGGCCGATTGCACGTTGACGCGAACCCGACCTGCGATTTAGACTTCCGCCCATCCAATTTGGTAATCGGCACGCTCGGTTACTCCAAACGGTTTAAAAGGGGGTCCGCAGGTGAACAAGAACGATCTCGTGACGGCTGTGTCCAACAGCTCCGGTCTGTCGAAATCCGATGCCGCGAAGGCCGTGGACGGTTTGTTTGACGCTATTACCGGCGCCCTCAAGGGCGGCGACGAAGTGCGTCTGGTGGGCTTCGGCACTTTCTCCGTGGCTGACCGTGCCGCGTCCGAAGGCCGCAACCCCCGCACCGGCGAGACCATCCAGATTGCGGCGACCAAGCAGCCCAAGTTCAAGGCCGGCAAGGGCCTCAAGGACTCGGTGCAGTAAGGGGCCCGCTTCAGGGAAATGTGAACGCCGGTTGCTCCCCTGGGGCGGTCGGCGTTTTCATGTATGGCGTTGTGTTTTTGACCGCTTGCCCTTATGAAAGGGGCGTCGGGCGGTTAGCTCAGTTGGTAGAGCGCCTGCTTTACACGCAGGATGTCGGCGGTTCGAACCCGTCACCGCCCACCAAGTCCCGCACAAAGCGAAGGCCGCTTCCTTTACGCGGCAATGCACCAATCCAAGAATGTTTATAAGCCTGGCCAATAGTCCAGGGGTGATGCTGCCCCGGTCTGCGACTTTTGTCTTAGATCACCCTACCCGTTCCGCTAGGCTGGGGTGGGGCAGGGTGCGATTCCGGTGCTGTATAGCCCTTTCCGCGAGGCCGCGGGTTTCCGCCAGTTATGGCAAAATGCGGTCGGTCTGGCCTTGATCCCTTGACAGCCCATTGCCCCTGGATTACACCACGCCTACCCACGTGGGTGGTCACGGAGGGGGTGTAGCTCAGTTGGTTAGAGCGCCGGCCTGTCACGCCGGAGGTCGCGGGTTCGAGTCCCGTCACTCCCGCCATTCCCGCTGGGAAGCGGTATCCCTCCGCAGACGGGGCGAATGTCCCTCCGGTGGCGTATCGCGGTTGAGGCTAGTGTCTTGCAGGGAGGGCTCCGTCCGTCGTCGCCTATTGCTGTCCTCTTAAACCGCCTGGGCTTTGTCCATATCTAATGGCCAGAGACCACTGTGTTGGAAAGGGTGTCGGCCGGGTGAGCGTCAGCGGGGCTTCTTCGGGTCGGACCCCAAAATTTTAGGGCAGGGACGATGGAAGCTTGGCTGCTCGAATATGTACCGATCCTGATTTTCCTCGGCATCGCCATGGCGGTTGCCGCCATTTGCATTGGTGCATCGTGGCTGGTCGGCCATCAGAAGCCGGACCCCGAGAAGAATATGGCTTACGAGTGCGGTTTCGACGCGTTCGGTGACGCGCGCTCTAAGTTCGATGTGCGGTTCTATCTGGTCGCCATCCTGTTCATCATCTTCGACCTCGAAGTCGCCTTCTTGTTCCCGTGGGCGGTGTCCCTGGGCAAGATCGGCCTGTTCGGGTTCTGGTCGATGATGGTGTTCCTGGGTGTGCTCACCATCGGCTTCATCTACGAATGGCGAAAGGGAGCCTTGGAATGGGAGTGACCAATTCCGGACTGGTGACGCCCACGCACGCCGCGCCGTTGCCTCCGGGCGCCGCGCAGGATCAGGTGTTCAAGCTGGTTGCCGACGAAATCCAGGACAAGGGTTTCGTGGTCGCCAATGTGGACAAGCTGGTCAATTACGTGCGGACCGGCTCGCTGTGGCCCATGACCTTTGGTCTGGCCTGCTGCGCCGTGGAAATGATGCATGCCGGTTGCTCGCGCTACGACATGGATCGCTTCGGCATCGTGTTCCGCCCGTCGCCCCGTCAGTCCGACGTGATGATCGTGGCCGGCACGCTGACCAACAAGATGGCCCCCGCGCTGCGGCGCGTTTACGACCAGATGGCGGAACCCCGTTGGGTGATCTCCATGGGCTCGTGCGCCAATGGCGGCGGCTATTATCACTATTCCTACTCGGTGGTGCGCGGTTGCGACCGCGTCGTGCCGGTGGACATTTATGTCCCCGGCTGCCCGCCGACCGCTGAGGCGCTTCTGTACGGCTTCATGCAGCTGCAGAAGAAGATCAAGCGGACCGGGACCATCTTCCGCTAAGACCACCGAGGGACGGCCAGACCACCATGACGCAAGCGCTGAAGGACCTGGGCGACTATATCGCCGCCGCCCTGCCGAACGACGTGCTCGAAACCGAGGTCAATCGCGTTGGCGAATTGACCATCACCGTGCGCACGCCTTCCATCGTGAAGGTGATGACCTTCCTCAAGGACGATTCCACTTGCCTGTTCAAGCAGGTGGTGGATCTCTGCGGTGTGGATTGGCCGGCGCGCGAGCTGCGGTTCGACGTCGTTTACCACCTGCTGTCGATGAAGCATAACCAGCGTCTCCGCGTGAAAGTCGCGACCGACGAGGACACTGCCGTCCCGTCGATCACCGGCGTTTTCAGCGCGGCGGGCTGGTTCGAGCGCGAGACCTGGGACATGTACGGCGTGGTCTTCTCCGACCACCCGGATTTG
Organism: Rhodospirillales bacterium; assembly: GCA_014380005.1. Lineage (GTDB taxonomy): Bacteria > Pseudomonadota > Alphaproteobacteria > Rhodospirillales > Magnetospirillaceae > Magnetospirillum. The sequence goes on along the minus strand of JACMKT010000142.1, from coordinate 5,536 downwards.
CGCCGTCTGCTGACCGATTATGGGTTCGAAGGCCATCCCCTGCGGAAGGACTTCCCCCTGACCGGTTATGTGGAGCTTCGCTACGACGAGGAGCAGAAGCGCTGCGTGTATGAACCGGTGAAGCTCACCCAGGACTACCGCAGCTTCGATTTCCTCTCGCCGTGGGAAGGCCAGACCCTGCCCGGCGACGAGAAAGCGGAGGGGAATCGCTGATATGGCCGAAGCCCAGATCAAAACCTACAATATCAATTTCGGTCCCCAGCATCCGGCGGCCCACGGCGTTCTGCGCCTGATCCTGGAGATGTCGGGTGAAGTGGTGGAACGTGCCGATCCCCATATCGGCCTGCTGCATCGCGGCACCGAGAAGCTGATCGAGCACAAGGTCTACCAGCAGTCGATCCCGTATTTCGACCGCCTGGACTATGTGGGCACCATGAATCAGGAGCACGCTTTCGTGCTCGGCGCCGAGAAGCTGCTCGGTCTGCAGATTCCCCAGCGTGCCCAGTATATCCGCGTGCTCTATAGCGAAATCGGCCGCATCCTCAACCACCTGCTGAACGTCTGCGCCTTCGTCTTCGACGTGGGCGGTATGACTCCCATGCTGTGGGGCTTCGAGGAACGCGAGAAGCTGATGGAGTTCTACGAGCGCGCTTGTGGCGCTCGTCTGCACGCCAATTACTTCCGCATCGGTGGCGTCGCCGCCGACCTGCCGCCCGGCCTGTTGGAAGACATCGCCGCGTGGTGCGAGACGTTCCCCAAGGTCGTCGACGATATCGAGACCCTGGTCACCGAGAACCGCATCTTCAAGCAGCGCACCGTGGACATCGGCACCGTGACTGCCGAGCAGGCGTTGGATTGGGGCTTTACCGGCCCGAATTTGCGCGCGTCCGGCATCGCCTGGGATTTGCGCAAGTCGCAGCCCTACGAAGTCTACGACCAGCTGGATTTCGACATTCCGGTGTGTAAGACCGGCGATTGCTACGACCGCTATTTGATCCGCGTGGTCGAGATGCGCGAATCGGTGAAGCTGATGCAGCAGTGCATCGCCAAGATGCCCGGTGGCCCGGTGCGTGCCGAGGACCGCAAGGTTTCGCCGCCGCCGCGCGCCGAGATGAAGCGGTCCATGGAAGCGCTGATCCATCACTTCAAGCTGTTCACCGAGGGCTTCCACGTCCCCGCCGGCGAAGTCTACGCCGCGGTCGAGGCGCCCAAGGGTGAGTTCGCGGTCTATCTGATCGCCGATGGCACCAACAAGCCCTATCGCTGCAAGATCCGGCCGCCGGGCTACGTCTCTTTGCAGGCCCTGGACATGATGTCCAAGGGTCACATGCTGGCCGACGTGGTTGCCAACATCGGCTCCATCGACATCGTTTTCGGCGAGATCGACCGATGAGCACACAAGAAATGACGTCTTTCGCCTTCACTCCCGAGAACCTGGAAACGGCGAAGCAGATCATCGCCAAGTACCCGGCCGGGCGTCAGCAATCGGCGGTCATGCCGCTGCTGGATCTGGCCCAGCGTCAGGTCGGCTGGACCAGCCTTGCCGTCATCGAATACATCGGCGAGCTGCTGGACATGGCCCCCATCCGGGTGCAGGAGGTTGTTACCTTCTACACCATGTACAACCAGCAGCCCGTGGGTAAGTTCCACGTGCAGGTGTGCACCAACATCTGTTGTCTGCTGCGCGGCTGCGACGATGTGGCCGAGATCGCCAAGACGACCCTTGGGGTCGAATGGGGCGAGACCAGCGGCGACGGCCAGTTCACCTTGTCCGAGGTGGAATGCCTGGGTGCCTGCACCAACGCGCCCATGATGCAGATCAACGACGACTATTATGAAGACCTGACGCCCGAGACCACCAAGGCGGTGCTCGAGGCGCTCAAGCGGGGCGAGACCCCCAAGACCGGTCCTCAGAATGGCCGTCAGTTCTCGGCGCCCGAGGGTGGTCCGACCACGCTGACCGAGCTCACCTTTGGGACGGAGAAGGCCTGATGCTGCGCGACCAGGATAGAGTCTTCACCAATCTGTACGGCCTTCACGATTGGGGCCTGAAGGGCGCCCGTTCGCGCGGCGATTGGGACAACACCAAGGCGATCCTTGAGCGTGGCCGCGATGCCATCATCGAGGAAGTCAAGAATTCCGGCCTGCGTGGCCGTGGCGGCGCCGGCTTCGGCACCGGCATGAAGTGGTCCTTCATGCCCAAGACCGAAGGCGTGCGCCCGCATTATCTGGTCATCAACGCCGACGAAGGCGAGCCGGGCACCTGCAAGGATCGCGAGATCATGCGTTTCGACCCGCATAAGCTGGTCGAGGGCGCCCTGATCGCCTCCTTCGCCGTGGGTGCGCACGCCGCCTACATCTACATTCGTGGTGAATTCATCCGCGAGGCCCAGAACCTGCAGGCCGCCATCGATCAGGCCTACGATGCCGGGCTGATCGGAGATAATGCCTGCGGCTCCGGTTTCAAGTTTGATTGCTACGTCCATCGCGGCGCCGGCGCTTATATCTGCGGCGAGGAATCGGCGCTGATCGAAAGCCTGGAAGGCAAGAAGGGCCAGCCCCGCCTGAAGCCGCCGTTCCCCGCCGGTGTTGGCCTGTATGGCTGCCCGACCACGGTGAACAACGTGGAATCCATCGCCGTGGTGCCCGCCATCATGCGGCGCTCCGCCGGTTGGTTCGCCGGCCTGGGCCGTCCGAAGAATTCCGGCACCAAGCTGTTCTGCATTTCCGGCCACGTGAACAAGCCGTGCAATGTGGAAGAAGAAATGGGCATTCCGTTGAAGGAATTGCTCGAGAAGCATGCCGGTGGCGTGCGCGGCGGCTGGGACAATCTGCTGGCCGTCATTCCCGGCGGCTGCTCGGTTCCGGCCCTGCCCAAATCCATCTGCGACACCGTGCTGATGGATTTCGACAGCCTGCGTGAGGTCCGTTCGGGCCTGGGCACTGCTGCGGTGATCGTCATGGACAAGTCCACCGACATCTGCCGCGCCATCGCCCGCCTGTCGCGCTTCTACAAGCACGAATCCTGTGGCCAGTGCACGCCGTGCCGCGAAGGCACCGGCTGGATGTGGCGTCTGATGGAGAAGCTGGTGCGTGGCGAATCCAGCTTTGAAGAGGTCGAACTGCTCGAGCAGGTCACCCGTCAGGTTGAAGGCCACACCATCTGCGCCCTCGGCGACGCCGCCGCGTGGCCGATCCAGGGTCTGATCCGCAACTTCCGTTCCGAGGTCGATAAAAAGATCGCCGGATCGGCCCAGAGCGCGGCCTGAGGAGAGACGAGTCCAAATGCCCAAACTGACCATCGACGGAAACGAGATCGAAGTCGAGGCCGGGGTAACCATCCTCCAGGCCGCTGAGACCCTTGGCATCGAGATCCCGCGTTTCTGCTACCACGAGCGTCTGGCCATCGCCGGCAATTGCCGCATGTGTCTGGTCGAAGTGGAAAAGATGCCCAAGCCCGTCGCCTCCTGCGCCATGCCGGTGGGCGAGGGGATGATTGTGCACACCAATAACGCCAACGTGCGCAAGGCACGCCAGGGCGTCATGGAATTCCTGCTCATCAACCACCCGCTGGATTGCCCCATCTGCGATCAGGGCGGCGAGTGCGATCTGCAGGATCAGGCCATGGCCTATGGCGGCGATCGCGGGCGTTACCAGGAAGAGAAGCGCTCGGTCGAGGACAAGTCCTACGGCCCGCTGGTGCAGACCTGGATGACCCGCTGCATCCACTGCACCCGCTGCATCCGCTTCATCACCGAGATCGCCGGTACCCCGGTGCTGGGTGGCCTGGGCCGCTCCGAGCATATGGAAGTGTCCAAATATGTGGACGCCGCTTTGTCCAGCGAGCTGTCGGGCAATCTGATCGATTTGTGCCCGGTGGGCGCGCTGACCAATAAGCCGGCGGCCTACACCTACCGTTCGTGGGAACTGAAGAAGACCGAGACCTTCGACACCATGGATGCGCTGGGTTCGGCCATCCGCGTGGATGCCCGCGGCAACGAGGTTATCCGCATCCTGCCGCGCATCAATGACGACGTGAACGAGGAATGGCTGGGCGATCGGTCGCGCTTCGCCTGCGACGGCCTCAAGCGTCAGCGCCTCGACCGCGCCTATGTGCGCCGCGACGGCAAGCTGGTTTCCACCAGCTGGGGCGAGGCTTTCGCCCTGGTGGCCGACAAGGTCAAGGGTGTCGCCGGCTCCAAGATCGCGGCCATCGCCGGCGATCAGGCCGATTGCGAGACCATGGTGGCGGTCAAGGACCTGCTGGCCTCCCTGGGCTCGGGTAACATCGACTGCCGCCAGGATGGCGCCAAGCTGGACGCCTCGGTGCGCGCTTCATATCTGTTCAACAGCACCCTGGCCGGTATCGAAGACGCCGACGCGCTGCTGGTGATCGGTTCGAACCCGCGCAAGGAAGCGCCGGTGCTCAACGCCCGCATCCGCAAGCGCTACCTGAAGGGCGGCTTCAAGGCCGCCGTGATCGGCCCCAAGGCCGATCTGACCTTCAAGCATGAGTATCTGGGCGACAGCGCCTCGGTGCTGGCCGACATCGCGTCGGGCAAGCATCCCTTCTTCGAGGCTCTGAAGTCCGCCAAGAAGCCGGCCATTATCCTCGGCCAGGGCGCGCTCGCCCGCGAGGACGGCGCCGCCATTCTGGCCCTGGCCAAGACCTTGGCCGACGCCACCGGCGTGGTGGCCGAGGGCTGGAACGGCTTCAACGTGCTGCACACCGCCGCCGCCCGCGTGGGTGGCCTGGATCTGGGCTTCGTGCCGCAGTCCGGTGGCCGTGACGTGGCCGGCATCGTGGACGGTGCCGCCAAGGGCGACATCTCGGTGGTGTTCCTGATCGGCGCCGACGAAATCGACATGAAGGGCCTGGGCAACGCCTTCGTGGTGTATCTGGGTTCCCATGGCGACGCCGGTGCGCACCGCGCCGACGTGGTTCTGCCGGGCGCCGCCTACACCGAGAAGTCGGCCACCTACGTCAACACGGAAGGCCGGGTGCAGCGTACCCGTCTGGCGGTGTTCGCGCCGGGTGAGGCCAAGGAAGACTGGCGCGTGATCCGCGCCCTGTCCGACAGCCTGGGCAAGCCGCTGGCTTACGACACCCCCAAGCAGATCCGCGAGCGCCTGGTGGCGGTGAACCCCGTGTTCGCCACCACCGATGTGGTCGCTCCCGCCGCTTGGGGTGCCTTCGGCGCTGAAGGCAAGCTGTCCGACAAGCCGCTGGCTTCCGCCATCGACAATTTCTACCAAACCGACCCGATCAGCCGCGCCTCCAAGACCATGGCGGAATGCACGGCCGCTTTCGGTTGCGGTTGCAACCACAAGAAGACGGGGACCCATGGTTGATATGCTCGCAGGGCTTCTGCCCGCCGAGATCTGGCGCCTGATTGTCATCGTCGTCCAGATCCTCGCAATCGTCGTCCCGCTGCTGGTGGCCGTCGCCTATCTCACCTATGCCGAGCGCAAGGTGATCGGCGCCATCCAGCTGCGCAAGGGTCCCAACGTGGTCGGGCCGTTCGGCCTGCTGCAG
>JACMKT010000141.1 GCA_014380005.1 Rhodospirillales bacterium | reverse complement strand
CCCCTTCAGCCGCGCCGCATCCACCTTGGTGTAGCGCTGGGTGGTGGACAGCGAGGCGTGGCCCAGCAATTCCTGGATGGTGCGCAGATCGCCGCCGCCGGCCAGCAGATGGGTGGCGAAGGAATGGCGCAGGGCGTGGGGGGTGGCGGTGTCGGCCAAACCCAGCAGCAGGCGCAGGCGGCGCATCTGGCGTTGGACCACGCCGGGGTTGAGCTTGCCGCCACGGGCGCCGACGAAAAGCGGGCCTTCGGGTGCCAGGGGGTAGGGGCATTGGCGGGCGTAGTCGTCGATGGCGTCGCGCACCACGGACAGCACCGGGACCAGACGCTGTTTGCGGCCCTTGCCGGTGATCATCATGGTGTCGCCCTTGGGGGCGTCGCGCCGGGCCATGCCCAAGGCCTCGCCCAGACGCAGGCCGCAGCCATACAGCAGGGTGAACAAGGCCACGTCGCGGGCGGCCAGCCAGGGCTCGTCTTGCAATTCGGCGGCGGTGGACAGGGCCTCCATGGCTTCGTCGGCGGCCAGGGGCTTGGGCACGGAGCGGGGCGGGCGCGGTGCCTTGACCGCACCGATGGCCGGGTTGTGGGCCAGTTCCTGGCGGTCGAGGAATTTGAAGAAGCCGCGCAGGGTGCTCATCAGCCGCGCCATGCTGGACCGCCCCAGCCCGTCATTGTGGCGCGCCGCCAGGAAGGCGCGGAAATCGGCGGGGGTCAGGGCGGCCAGGGCGGCAATGTCGGCCTCGGCGCCCAGATGGGCGACCAGGAAGGCGCAGAACGACGACAGATCGCGGCAATAGCCGTCCAGGGTATGGGGGCTGGCGCGCCGTTCCCCCGCCAGCCAGCCGCGCCATTGTTCGATGGCGCCGGCAAGGTCGGGTTGGGCGGCGAAATGGATGGGGGCGGGGGGCATCAGCGGATCATAGCGGTGCCGGTGCCGCCCCTCAATGGATGTTCAGGCCGACAGCGTCACCGGCTCGCCCTTGCCGTCGAGGGGGGTGTCGCCGAAGCGGTTGGTATCCAGGGTGCCCTTGGAGCTGGCCCAAACGATGAACAGGATGACACCGACCAGTGGGATCAGAAGGATCAGGTACCACCAGCCCGACCGGTTAGTGTCGTGCAGGCGGCGCACCGCGACGGCTATGCCGGGGAGTAGCAACACCAGCATGGTGATGAAGGTGAACGGCGTGCCAAGCGCTGCATCGAGAAGCATCAGCAGTAGCTGGAATAGCCAGTTGAACAGGGTGAAGTACCAGAACTCGGATCGCGCGGCGCGGCCCTGGAAGGCGGCGTATTTGTTCAGGCAGGTTTTAACGGCAGTGACGAAATCCATGGTTCTTCCCTTCCCCATGCGAAACCGGCGGCAGCATGGGCAGGGTGGTAGTATCCGTCAATAGTAGAAAGGCGCCCGTTCAGACGAACCTTTTGACGCAGCACTCCACCACGCGGGCCAGGAAGGTGATCAGTTCGGTGCCTTGGCCGGAATGGAAGGTGCGGCCGTGGCGGGCGCCCAGGGCCAGCACGCCGTCGGGGCAATTGCCGCCGGGCGACAGCCGGGCCAAAGCGGACGAGGCCACGAGGCCGGCGCCGTCGCCGAACACCAGCGGGTCACCGGGCATGTCCTCGCTCAAAGCGCAATCCCTGTCAGGGCCGCCCATCATCTTGTCCACGCTGCCGGCGGGAATGCGCAGCAGGCCGGGCACGGCCAAGGCGGGTAGGGCGCGGTCGGTTTCCTCAAGGCACAAGGCGGCCACGTCCACGTCCAGCATGGCGGGCAATTCCTCGGCCACCGCTTGCACCAGCCCGCCCAGATCGTCGGCGGACAGCAGCACCAGCACCGCCTGATGGGTGCGGTTCTGGGTGGACATGTTGGACCGGCTGGTGTGGATCAGGTCTTCGGCGGCGCCTTTCACCCGGTCCACTTCTTCCTTCAGGCGCTCGATCATATAGACCTGCATGTCCACCACGCCGTCCACGTCGGGCCAGCGCGACGGCGGCGACAGGGCCAGCACCAGTTCGGGGTGGCGCAGCAGGAAATCGCCATTGCGGCGCAGATAGGCCGCCACCTGCGCGTCGGTGGGCGCGTGGGCGGGGTCGGTCAGGGCGGCGTCGTCGCGCTTGCGCACCATTCAACGGGCCTTTTCTGCGGCGGCGGATGGCGGGAATATCATGGTCATCATTCGGCGGCTGTTGCTTCGCTTACCAGGGATGTACAGTCTAGTCCATGCTTTCCGCCGCCGCCAACCCCACCGCGCGTTTTTCTCCGCAAAGCCGCGTCGCCGTCCTTTTGCCACTGCCATTGGGAGGAGCCTACGACTATCGGGTCGGGGCCGAGCCGGTGGGCGTGGGCGAATTCGTGTCCGTGCCCCTGGGCAAGCGCGAGGTCATCGGCGTGGTGTGGGGCCAGGGCCGCGGCGACACCGACAGCGCCCGGCTGAAGACCATCCATCACCGTCTGGACTGCCCGCCGCTGCCCGAGGTCACCCGCAAATTCGTGGATTGGGTGGCCGCCTATACCCTGTCCCTGCCCGGCCTTGTGCTGAAGATGGCCATGAGCGTGCCCCAGGCCTTAGAGCCCGCCCGCGCCCTGATGGCCTGCCGCTTGGCGCCGTCGTGTCCCGAGATCAAACTCACCGAGGCCCGCCGCCGGGTGCTGGATACCGCCGCCACCCTGCCGCCCCTGCCGCCTGCCGATCTGGCCCGCGAGGCCGGGGTGGGGCCGGCGGTGGTCAAGGGATTGCTGGAGGCCGGCGCGCTGGAAAGCGTCGCCATCAAACGCCCGCCCATTTTCGAGCAGCCCGATTTGACCCGTCCCGCGCCCATTCTGTCCGATGGCCAGCGTCAGGCCGCCGATGCCTTGGTGACCGCGTTGGATACGGGGTTCTCCGTCGCCGTGATCGACGGCGTCACCGGCTCGGGCAAGACCGAGGTGTATTTCGAGGCGGTGGCGGCAGCCGTGGCGCAAGGGCGCCAAGTGCTGGTGCTGCTGCCGGAAATCGCCCTGTCGGCTCAATGGCTGTCGCGTTTTCGCGTCCGCTTCGGGGTGGAACCGGCGGAATGGCATTCCGAACTGTCCGACGCCAAGCGGCGCGAGACATGGCGCGCTGTCGCCAGTGGCGAGGCCAAGGTGGTGGTGGGCGCCCGCTCGGCCCTGTTCCTGCCCTATGTCGCCTTGGGCCTGATCGTGGTGGACGAAGAGCATGACGGCGCCTTCAAGCAGGAAGACGGCGTCAGCTACCATGCCCGCGACATGGCGGTGGTGCGCGCCAGCCTGGGCAAAATCCCGGTGGCTTTGGCCTCGGCCACGCCGTCGTTGGAGACGCTCGCCAACATCCAGGCGGGCCGCTATCAGCGCCTGCATTTGCCCGACCGTCATGCCGGTGCCGCCATGCCCCATATCGTGCCGGTGGATTTGCGCCGCCATCCGCCGCCGCGCGGCACCTGGCTGTCGCCGGTGCTGGTCGCCGCGCTGGAAGAAACCTTCGCCGCCGGGGAACAAGCCATGCTGTTCCTCAACCGGCGCGGCTATGCTCCGCTGACCCTGTGCCGCAAATGCGGTTTCCGTATGCAATGTCCCCATTGCACCGCGTGGCTGGTGGAACATCGTATGGCTGGCAAGCTCATGTGCCACCATTGCGGCTTCTCCACCCGCCCGCCGGAGAAATGCCCGGAATGCGAGGCCGAGGACAGCTTCGCCGCCTGCGGTCCCGGCGTGGAGCGTATCGCCGAGGAAGCCGCCCACCGCTTCCCCGGCGCCCGCATCGCCCTGATGGCATCGGACACCATTACCGGCCCCCATGCGGCGGCGGAGTTTGTCCGTCAGGTGGCGGATCACGAGATTGATCTGCTGATCGGCACCCAGATCGTCGCCAAAGGCTATCACTTCCCCATGCTGACCCTGGTGGGCGTGGTGGATGCGGATTTGGGGCTGGAGGGCGGCGATTTACGCGCCGCCGAACGCACCCACCAATTGCTGTCCCAGGTGGCCGGACGTGCGGGCCGCGCCGAACGACCGGGCCGAGTCCTGCTGCAAACCTATCAGCCCGACCACCCGGTCATGCACGCCTTGGTCTCGGGCGACCGCGACGCCTTCATCGCCAACGAGGCCGATCAGCGGCGCGAGGCCGGCATGCCCCCCTTTGGCCGGCTGGCCGCCCTGGTGGTCTCCGGCCCCGAACCCGGCCCGCTGGACGACTTCACCCGCCGGCTGGCCCGCGCCGCGCCGCGCTCAACCGAGTTTCAGGTCCTCGGTCCAGCCCCGGCGCCGCTGGCCCTGCTGCGCGGTCGTCACCGCCGCCGCTTCCTGGTCAAGGCGGCGCGCACGGTCAATCTGCACGCGGCGTTGCGCGAGTGGCTGTCCAAGGTGGCACCGTCGGGGGGAATCCGGGTGCAGGTGGATGTGGACCCGTACAGTTTCTTCTGAGCGTGACGCAGGCCCCCACCATCACATCAACTCCCGCCCCCTTTTCACCAATCCCGTCAGAAATTCGTGCAGTACTCGGTGCATTCCATCGGGAATGGAGAAATACATATCAAGTGCTTTCTCGATCTCCGCATTCATGGCGATGGCGCGCCTTGCCGGCGGCAACTTTAATACCTTGTCCATCTGCTTGACAAAATAACCCATGGGCAGATTCAGCGCGTGGGAGATGCGGTACAGCGCCGTGATGGAAATGGTGGTGGCGCCGCTTTCGTACATTTGCACCTGTTTCGTGGTCAGACCGGCATGCACTCCCAACTGGAACTGCGACCAGCCGGCCATTTTCCGGCCCAGCCTTATTCGGGCGCCCAAATGGGCGTCGCACGGGTCCGGCCTTTTGCGCGGGGCGCGGTGGATGGGCAATTGAAGTCTCCTTTGATTTTACGGGCGTGGCCGGCGGCCAGCATGGCGGTGGACACATCCACGCCGGTCGGCAGCGTCATCACCGCGTCCACGCGGCCACCATATTTGTCGTTGGCGATACGGCTCAGGATGACCGGGTTGTCGCCCAGCAGGCCAATCAGCGCGTCACGGGCGGCCTGTCCGGCATCCGGGCAGGGACCGTGCAGTTCGGGGGAATCCATGTTGCGCAGGTGCACGCGGGTGGTCACGTCCAGCCCCAGCCAGACATGGACCCGCGCTTCCACGGTGTCGCCGTTGATGACGCGCAGGATCTGCGCCGGATACGGGCCAGACAGCGTTTCCGCTGCATGCGCAAGGCGGCAGGCAGCGACCAGCGCGGTGAAAATGAGGATGAAAACTCGCATGACCGGAAGACCGGCCAGGGGCTAAAGGGGGGCGCGACGAGCGGGCCGGGCCAGAGCGACTGAGTCGGATAACCCGACCCGTCGGCGCCCGTCCTTCAGCCCCCGGCCAGACTCACATCAGCAGCGCCATGCGAGCATAGCGGTACTGTGGGAAATCCGGACGATGAGGTATAGTCGACGTCAGCCATTGCCTTGTGCCTTCTACACAGGGTGGTGGTTAGGGACGGTTGGGTGCGGCAAACACCCTTCCGTCCCGCCTGTCCGTCACATGAGCGGACACGGGATGCAGTGTAGCTCGAATATGGGCAGCGTATCCACCGGAAACCACGCAAGAGCACCCACCCGAGGGGCGTGTCCGTGCTGTTTATGCAGATGATTAGCTGCCCCAGGTGGTGGCACGGACGTTGATTTCTCTCTCGTCACCCCCGCGAAAGCGGGGGTCCATGTTGGGGCGAACTGCGGTATTTGACACCATGTGCTGTGCCGTCGGATGCATGGATTCCCGCTTTCGCGGGAATGACGAGAAAATTTGGCTTGTTTCCGCAGCCTGTTAAACCGGAAAGCCGTGGGTCAAGCCCTCACATCTCCATCCTGATATCCACCTCGCCCTCGCGCCGCATCACATTGATCCCCACGGAATGAGGATGGCGGTTGAGGATGATGTCCACCGAGGCATTGCCCACCACCAGATTGCCGATCTCCACCCGGTCGAGGAAGTCGGGCAGGACCGGGCGGTGGAACAGGATGTTGGGTGGGTCGGCGGTCAGTTGCATGCCCAGCACCGCCTCCAGCAGCATGAAGGCCGAACCGGCGGCCCAGGCTTGGGGGATGCAGGCGACGGGGTACAGGGTGGGGCCTTGGCCGGCTTGGCGGGGGAAGCCGCAGAACAGTTCGGGCAGGCGGTTGAGGTCCACCGCCAGGGCCGCGTCGAACATGCCGGCCAGGATTTTCTGGGCGCGGTCGGCCATGCCGTAGCGGGCCAGCCCCGCCGCGCCGATGGCGTTGTCGTGGGGCCAGATGCTGCCGTTGTGATAGCTCATGGGATTATAGCGCTGTTCGCGCTCGGCCAGGGTGCGCACTCCCCAGCCCGAGAACAGCTCGGGCCCCATCAGGGAATCGGCCACCTTTTTGGCCCGTTCGGGCGAGCAGATGCCGCAATACAGCAGATGGCCGGGATTGGAGCTTTCCACCCGGCAGGGCCGTTTGGCGCCGTCCAGGGCCAGGGCGTAGGTGCCAAGGTCCTCCAGCCAGAACGCGGCTTCGAATTTTTCGCGAAGTTCGGCGGCTTGGCGGCGCAGAATATGGGCGCGTTCGCTCATGCCCAGGGCTTCGGCCATGATGGCGGCGCCTTGCTTGCCGGCATAGACATAGCCCTGGACTTCGCACAGGGCGATGGGGCCGTCGGCAAGGTGCCCGTCATCGTGCATGACGGAGTCTTCGGAATCCTTCCAGCCCTGATTGGTCAGGCCCTGGGGCCGCTTGCGGGCGTATTCCACGAAGCCGTCACGGTCCAGGTCGCCGTGAGTGTCGACCCACTCCAGCGCCCGTTCCACATTGGGCCATAGCTGCTCCAGGGTGGCGCGGTCGCCGGTGCGGCGCCAATAGGCGGCGGCCAGCATGAGGAAGAGGGGGGTGGAATCGGCGCTGCCGTAATAGCGGCCATAGGGCACTTCGCCCAGATTGGCCATCTCGCCCTCGCGCCATTCATGCAGGATTTTGCCGGGCTCGGCGTCTTGTACCGGGCTGTGGCGGTCGGCCTGATTGGCCGCCAGGGTCGCCAGCACGCCCTTGGCCATGCCCGGGTCCACCCACAGATATTCCAGGGCGGTGATGATGCCGTCGCGCCCGAATACGGTGGAAAACCATGGCACACCGGCATAGGGGTAGGGGCCGTCCGGGGTCTGGGTTTCCAGCATGCGCAGATCGGCGGTGGAGCGGTCGAGCCAGTGATTGAACTGCTCGTTCGACGTCTTGATGGTGGTGCGGCGGCCTTGCAGCCGGTGCACCAGCCGCTCACGGTTATGCAGGAAATGATGGGCCGAGGGCCGTTCACCCTCGCCATCGGTGAAGTTGGCGGTGTGGTAAAGCTCGAACGCTTGGTGGGGCGGAAGGCGAGGGGTGAAGCGGGCGTGTTCCGCCGATAGCTCCGCAGGCTTTTCCGAGAATTCCAGGCGGGTGCGCCGGATGATGCCGTCCAGTCCCTCGTAACACAGGCTGACCATGGTCTCGGTCACATCGGCCCAGTGGCGGCCGCGCTTCTTGCGGTTGACTCCGCGCACCTCGAAGATGTCGGCGAAATCCGCCTCGAACAGGAAGGTGATGTCGGTATCCAATTCGATGTCGCCGTAATTGAACACCCGGGTGCGGCAGAACAGCGCGCCGTGCCACAGGAACATGGAGCGGAAGACGTGGATGGCCCCGCGCGGGATCAGCCGTTCGCCGCCCAGCGGGATGTCGGGATTGGTCAGATCCACGGCCACGAAGGCGTTGTGTTCGTGCACGGTGGATGACAGCAGCAGTGGGCGCTGGTGGCCCAGATGGAATTCGTGGTGCGACAGCATGCGGGTGCCGCGATGGAAGATGCCTTGTTCGCACGACCCTACGCTGCCGGTGTCGCCATAACGGTCGAACACCGCGAAGGTGTCGCCGTCCTTCAGCGTCAGAGTGCGCGTGGCCACGCGGGGGCTGGTGGCCAGAACGTAGGCGTGCCCCTTGATCTTGATGATATCACTCATGCGTTGTCGATCCTCCCGCCGCCGGCCCAGTTGGTGGGCGGCTCGCAGACCCTGAGGGGCGGACGCTTGACGGCGCCCAGCCGGCGATAGACCGCCACGTAATCGGCGGCCATGCGCGTGGCGGTGAAGCGTCGCTCGAAGGCGGCGCGGCAGCCGGCGCGGTCGAAGCTGACGCAGGCCTCCACGGCCTCCACCGCCTCGTCTATGGAGGAAACGATGAAACCGGTGACTGCGTTCTCGAGAACCTCGGGGACGGAGCCACAAGACCAAGCGATAGTGGGGGTGCCGCAGGCCATGGCCTCGATCATCACCACGCCGAAGGGCTCGGGCCAGTCGATGGGGAACAGATGGGCCAGCGCCCCGCCCAGGAACGCCGCCTTGCCGCTTTCACCGATCTCGCCGATCCAATCCACCAGCGGGTCGTCCAGCAGCGGGCGCACCACCTGGTCGAAATAGCATCCCTCCGCCGGGTCGGCCTTGGCTGCCACCTTCAGTGTCAGGCCGGTGCGCCGGGCGATCTCGACGGCGCGGTCGAAGCGCTTTTCGTGGGAGAACCGGCCAAGGAAGGCCAGATAACTGCCGGGCGTGAGCGTCGGGCGCAGCAAATCCTTGGGCAGGCCGTGATACACCGTCCCCGCCCAGCGCGCATTGGGGATGGGCCGGCGCTGGGAGTTGGAGATGGACACCAACGCGATGTCGTCGAATTCCCGGTATAGGGCGGCAAGGTCGCGGATATTCTGGCGGCCATGCAGGGTGTTGACCACCGGCACGCTGGCCCGGCGCGCCCACGGATAGTGGATGTAGTCGGTGTGGAAATGGATGATGTCGAATTGGGCGGCTGCCGCCATGACCTCTTCCAGTTGCAGGATGTGGTGGATCAGCCGGTCCTCGCAGGTGGTGTCCAGCCGCAACGCTTTGGCGGAACACGGCACCAGCCGGGCGGAACTTCGTGAATCGGCGCTGGCGAATAAGGTGACCTCGTGTCCCTGGGCCACCAATTCTTCGGTCAGATATGAAACCACCCGTTCCGTGCCGCCGTATAATTTCGGCGGAACCGCTTCGTTCAACGGGGCCACCTGGGCGATCCGCATGGCCGGTCCTTTCCCACAACCATTACGACGAATGGTCAGGTGGGGGCGCGGAGGGGTGGGGGCAACTAGGCTTAGGTGGCAAGGAACTTAAACGTTCTCAAAATGTGGTATGGGCATGTTAAGGTTGCGGGGCACACATGCGGTACTTGACCGGTCCTGCCGGTGTTTGCATAATGTTCGTGAGGTGTCGGGGCCTCACGCAGGACCGGCGCCGTCATTTCGCTCGGTGGAGGAATTGACATTATGCGTGGCACTAAAGCGGCCTTTCCTGTCGTCGGCGGCGATAGCGATGGTCTTGCCAAATATCTGCGCGATATCCGCGTCTTCCCGGTCCTTGAGGCCGAGGAAGAGTACATGCTGGCCAAGCGCTGGGTGGATTACGAAGACACCCAGGCCGCCCACAAGCTGGTCACCAGCCATCTGCGTCTGGTCGCCAAGCTCGCCATGGGCTACCGCCACTATGGCCTTCCCATGGCCGACCTCATCTCCGAAGGCAATGTGGGCCTGATGCGGGCGGTGAAGAAATTCGACCCGGAAAAGGGTTTCCGCCTGTCCACCTACGCCATGTGGTGGATCAAGGCGTCCCTGAACGAATTCGTGCTCAATTCGTGGTCCCTGGTCAAGGTCGGCACCCTGGCGGCTCAGAAGAAGCTGTTCTTCAATCTGCGCCGCATCAAGTCGCGGCTGCAATTGCTGGACGCCGGCGATTTGTCGCCCGAGGACGTCGCCACCATCGCCCGCGAGCTGGATGTCAACGAAACCGACGTGGTGTCCATGAACCGCCGCATGGCCGGGCGGGATTCGTCGTTGAACGTCCCCATGGGCGAAGGCGGCACCGAGGCCATGAGCCTGCTGCCCGATCAAAGCGACAACCAGGAAGTGGGCCTCGCCAAGCGTGAAGAGCTGAGCCAGGGCCGCAGCCTGATCGCCCGCGCGCTGGATACCCTCACCGAGCGCGAGCGGGAAATCTTCGTGGAACGCCGCCTGAAGGACGACCCGGTCACCCTGGAAGAACTGGGCAGCCGCTACGGCGTCAGCCGCGAACGCATCCGCCAGATCGAGGTGAAAGCCTTCGACAAGGTGCGTGAGATTGTTCAGGCGGGGTTCGTTGCGCCGCGGGCGTTGCCGGCGGTGTGAGTCTCCCAGCCCGCGCATGACGATATGATGATAAAGGGGGCTGTTGCCCCCACATCGTCACCCCGGACTTGATCCGGGGTCCATGGTGCCGTTTCCCACTAAGTATCCCGTTGCCCTCGTGCCAACTTTCCCTTGCCGTCATGGCCGGGCTTGTCCCACGGCTGTCCGGTTTAAATTTTGGTGTTACCCGGAAAGGCAGGGACAGCGTGCCTTTCCTGCTCCAACCGTCAAATTGGACACGAGTAATTTAACCACGGAGACACGGAGGCACGGAGATGTCTATCAAACGGGACCCGATTCGGGCTCCGTCTGGCGAGGTATCTCCGTGCCTCCGTGTCTCTGTGGTTAACCTAAGGGCGCTTGTTAAAATGGAAGTGCCTGAAGGAGAAGCTTATTCGGTGTCATGCATAGGAAGGTT
>JACMKT010000140.1 GCA_014380005.1 Rhodospirillales bacterium | reverse complement strand
TCTCCTGTGGTTGATCTGGTGTGAGGTGAGTAATGCGATTGCTTGCGGTGTTGACGGTCGCATTGCTGGTGGCCGCCGATGAACCGGCCTGGGCCTGGCAGAAGTCCATGCCGGGAGGGGAACACTGGCCGGCCATTCCGGAACCGGGGGGAATGGCCAATTTTCTGGGAACCTGGCTGCCGCAGTGCCGGCACGATGCCTGGACCGACCACGGCAACATGACCCTGCATGAGGGGGGGCGGATCAGTTACGAGAAGAAGAAACCCTACCTCGCCACCCGCTACCGGGTGATCGAGACAACGCCCCATTACGTTGTTCTGATGACAAGGGAAGCGCCGTGGAAGCAGTACGGCGAAATCCTGCGCTTCGTCGTACTCCAGAGCGTCTCGCCCGAACCCGATTGGCCCCGCGCCACCCTGGGCTGGAACGAATGCCGTCCCCAACCTAAGGATCTGGCGGGCTTTTCCTGGGCGGATGACGATGCCGCCCTGGCCCGAGTCTGGGCCGGGGCCAAATCGTGCAATCCAGAATTCAAAATTCCTTACGAAGGCAGTCCGTTCTTCGGCAATCGTGGCTGGAGCCAGGAATGCAAGTTCAATCGGATCGAACCGGAGTCCAGGCCGCATCAGTGACTTGGCCGCTGATCTTGCAGGCGTTCCCACCCCTCGGTATGGCAATCCCCTGTGGTTGATTTGGTATGAGGTAAGTGATGCGATTACTCGCGGTACTGACGGCGGCGTTGCTGGTTGCCGCCGGGGAACCGGCCGGGGCTTGGTTGCGGTCCATGCCGGGAGGGGAACACTGGCCGGCCATTCCGGAACCGGGGGGAATGGCCAATTTTCTGGGAACCTGGCTGCCGCAAGGTTGTCGCGATGCCTGGACCGAGCACGGCAACATGACCCTGCATGAGGGGGGGGCGGATCAGTTACGAGAAGAAGAAACCCTATCTCGCCACCCGCTACCGGGTAATCGAGACCACGCCCCATTACGTCGTGCTAATGACGTGGGAACCGTCCAAAAAATACGGCGAAATCCTGCGCTTCGTGATCCTCCAAAGCGTCTCGCCCGAACCCAATTGGCCCCGCGCCACCCTGGGATGGAACGAATGTGATCCGGAGTCCAAGGATCTGGCGGGCTTTTCCTGGACCGACGAGGATGCCGCCTTGGCCCGAGTCTGGGCCGGAGCCAAATCGTGCAATCCGGACTACGCCACCGACAAATCCGATAGCAGCCCGTTCTTTGGAGGCATGTTCTGGAACCAGGAATGCAAGTTCAATCGGATCGAGCCGAATTCCGGGCCGCATCGCTGACTTGGCGGCTACAGCGCTTCCCATGAGCGGTGCGAAAACGACAACGCCCGGAACCGTTGCTGGTTTCCGGGCGCGCCTGTGGTGTTGCTGAAAATACCTTTACCATCCGGCCCTGCCTCCGTCAATGCCATTTTGTTCTCATCCCGGACAGGCGCAACCCATTTGCAATTCCAACGGAGAAGGCTCGGCTCCGGCCCCCTCCTCCGCCACCGCCTTCCATAGGCTTTCCCCTTCGGAAATGTTAGCTTCCCGGCGACGCTGGAGCGAGGGAGAGCATCATGACGCAGGCCAACCGACAAAGTCAGATCGATGCCCTGCGCGTCAAATGCGCGGAACAAATCCGTCAAAGCCATATCGACCATTACACCAATTCCTGGGCGAATTTCGCCGATTGCATGTGGCTGATAGGGCGTATATGTCCACCACGGAAGACGAAGTGGCGTTCACATGGAACCCATGGGCTGGCAGCGCTTCAACGAGCACTATGATTTCTTCGGCAACGTGCCATTCAACCCCTCCACCCTGATCGGGTGGTGCCGGGGTTAGCGGCTGTTTCGTGTCATATGCGGCACGCCTGAAAAAAGCCCGGTGTAAACTTCCGCCGGTTGCATTATCGTTCGGGCAGAGGCCGGAAATTCCAGACCGGCACTCGCCGAATAAGGGGAGATGCTTTCCATGCGCCGTCTGATGACCGTGGCTGCTGCCGCGCTGATGTTGAGTGCCTGCCAGACCGTTCAGAACCAGGCCGGCACCCCCACCACCTATACCGATCCCGGCACCCTGGGTCCGGTCAAGGGCGTGGGCATCGAAAGCCAGGACATCATCAGCATGACCGATCAGATGATGCGCGACATGCTGACCGAGCCGCGCTTGGCCGCCGCCGCCGCCCCGCCCAACGTCATCATCGACGGTGAGTATTTCGTCAACGAGAGCTCGTCGCGCATCAACCGCAACGTCATCACCGACCGCCTGCGCGTCGGCCTGCAACGCGCCGCCCAGGGCCGCATGCAATTCGTCGCCCGCCACAACGCCGCCATGGTGCAGAACGAGCGCAACATCAAGCGCCAGGGCGCCATCGACAAGGGCGTCAACCCCAGCGCGGTGGCGCAGAAGGGCGGCGATTACCGGCTGGGCGGCCGCATCACCTCCATGGATGCCCGCGACGTGAAAAGCGGCATGACCCAGCGCTACACCCAGATCATCTTCGAGATGACCGATCTGGAAAGCGCCGAGATCGTGTGGAGCGGTATCTACGAGTTCTCCAAAGCGGCCACCGATGACGTGATTTACCGCTAGGCGGTGTAGGGGAAATCTGATGTCCAGCGCTTCCACGCTTGGCCGGCTTGCCGGCACGGTGGCCTTGGCCGCCCTGCTGGCCGCCTGCCAGACCACGCGCGAGAAAGAGGCCGAGGTCAAGCCCGAGCTGGCGCACGCCTATTTGGCGGACAAGCCCGCCGAGCTGCAAAAGCACTTCATGGTCACCCTGACCCAGGGCAAGCGCAATCAGGTGCTGAACGACATGCGCCTGGGTCTGGCCGCCATGGAAATGGGCGACAACGCCCTGGCCGAGCGGCTGTTGGACGATGCGCTGCTGAGCATCGAATCCATCTATGTGAACAATGCCGACGCCGCCACGGCGCGCGAGCTGTTCGCCAAGGAACTGGTCAAGGACTTCAAGGGCGAGCCCTACGAGCGGGCCATGGCCTATTACTATCGCGGCCTGCTGTACATGCGGGCGGGCGATTACGACAATGCGCGGGCCAGCTTCAAGGGCGGCTTCATCCAGGATTCCTTTGCCGACGAAGACCAGAACCGCGCCGATTTCGGGCTGTTGCAGTACCTGCAGGGCTGGGCGTCGCGCTGCCGCGGCAACGGCGTCACGGCGGATGAGGATTTCAAGGAATTCGCGGGCACCAACGACAAATTCCCGCTGCCCGCCGGCTCGGACAACACGCTGGTGCTGGTGGAAACCGGTAGCGCCCCGGTCAAGTACAGCCAAGGCGACACCAACAGCGACAAGCCCAAATACCTGAAATTCCGCCGCGCCAGCCCCACCGAGACCGCGCAGATCGCCTTCACCGAAACCGTGCAGCCCCCCGCCCCGAAGAAGGGCGAGAAGCCCAAGCCAGCGCGTGACGTCAGCCATTCGCTCAAGCTGACCCAACTGGAAGACATCTACTTCCAGGCCTCGACCCGTGGCGGACGCGAATTCGACAGCGTGCTGGCCGGCAAGGCTCAGTTCAAGAGCGTCACCAACACGGTGGGCAACGTGGCCCTGGCCGGCGCAGTGCTGGCCGCCAGTTACGCCAACAACGCCAATACCTACCAGCAACAGCGCGACGGCGCCGCCGCTGCGGGCATATTGCTGCTGGTGGGCGTATTGGCCAAAGCCGCCTCGGAAGCCGCCGAGGCCGATGCCGACATCCGCTATTGGGACAATCTGCCCGACCGCGTTCATGCCGTCAGCCTGAGCCTGCCGCCCATGGTCACCAGCCTGTCGGTGGATTTCATGGCTGCCGACGGCAGCTTGGTACGCACGCGTGAGGCCAAAGTGACCCGAGCCGGCGCCTGCGGTCTGGGCTGGGCGCGCGGCGAAACCGCCATGCCGTCCAATCCCCGTGCCCCCTACAGCGCACCTGCCGAGACCATGTACAACCCGGTCACCATTCCGCCGCTGCCGTCCTTTGACGCCAAGACCAGCGACAAGCCTGCCGAAGCCGCACCCAAGCCTGACGGCGAATCCAAATCCTGATGAAGGGGGAAGTTCCCATGAAGAAAGTGTTCTTTGCCCTTGCCGGCGTCGCCGCTGTGGCCGCCATGGCCGGATGCACTCAGGTGCAGGAGCCGGGCTCGGTCTGCAACATGTCCGGCATCGCCGCGCAGCGTCAGATGGTCGCCCTGCCGGCGGCGGCACCGGGCGAGGCCTCGCCCTTGCTGGAAATGCCGCTGAATTCCGTGTCCATCACCGATTTTACCGTCATCAACAAGCTGTATGTGCGCCAAGTCACCGCCCAGCGCACCCCCACCGGCACCGTGCGGGTCAACAGCCAGATCATCAATTGCACCGACTATCCGCTGCTGGTGGAAGCGCGCACCCAGTTCTACGACCAGGGCCAGGGACCGTCCGAACCGGTGAGCGCATGGAAGCGCCTTAATCTCGCCCCAAGGACGTCCAATACTTACAGCGAATCGTCCATGGGCGCCAAGAACGTGCAGTTCTATATGGTGGAATTGAAGGAGACCCGCTGATGAGCATCCGCCGTCTCGCCCTTGCGGCCGTGGCCGCCGGGGCCTTGCTTCCCGCCATGGCCGCCGCCCAAGGCGTGCCCGCCTATGAAGCGCCTGCTCCGGTGGGGCCGCCCGCGCGCGACGGCCAGTTGATGGAAAAGGCCAAGAAGGCCGCCGACGGCGCCGCCTTTGGCGAACAGGCCGGCACCGTGTCGTCCTTCACCCAGGCCTATATGGGCCGGGGCAAGCCCAAGCTGGCGCTGTACTGGAACCGCCAATTGTCGGAAGCGCTGTCGGATTGGTATTCCGACACCCGCGTGCTGAACGCCAGCACCAACAATTCCAACATGGCCGGCGAGTTCAATCTGAACCAGTCGGGCAACACCCAGAACACCATGGAAATCCAGCGCCGGGTGCAGGATCAGCGCCGTGGGCAGTTCTCGGAAAGCTTCGAGTGGGAGTTCCAGGACGCCTTCCTGGCCCCGTTCCTGGAGGCCGGCGCCACCATCATCGACCGGGGCGCCATGATGCGCTTCACCGGCGCCGACATGCCCAGCGACAGCGAAAAGACCATCGAGGTGCGCGGCCTGCAGGGCAAGGTGGATTACCTGATGGAAGTCCTGGTGGCGCCCAATTGGAAATCCACCACCGGATACGAACTGCGCCTGCGCATCCTGGACATCAAGACCGGCGCCATCGTCGCCATGGTCAATTCCAAGAATTTGAAGGAATGGAACCCGGAAAAGCCCATCCTGGTCACCGAGACCGGCTTCGTCGACCCCAAGGATGACGAGGACGAGGACGAAAAGTTCGGCCCCCAGGGCGAGGCTAAATACAGCGCCACCAGCACCGGCTTCCAAAAGCGCCGCAAGCCGCCGAAGCTGAACAAGATCGCTCAGAACCTTGCCTACAACACCATGAACGGCCTGATGCGCCAGTGGAAATGAGGGTGTGATGAAAAAGATCCTGCTCCTGGCCCTGCCCCTCGCGCTGGCCGCCTGCGGCGACAGCCGCCTGACCCCGGCACCGGGCGAACAGCCCGGCTGGCCCCAATCCAGCCCGCCGCGCCCGTCCACTGCGCCGCTGCCATTCACCACCAATTACGCCCCGCATTCGGGCACCACCATTGCCAGCCCGCCGGTCAACGCCGACGGCAACATCCCGTATGCCGTGCGCGGGGCTCCGCCGGTTGCGGCTCCGGACGCCGTGGCGCCGGACAAGGCCGATCCGCATCCGGGCACGCAGTGAGTTAGAGCATCGAGCCTTTAACCTGGATCGCCATTCTCCCTCTCACCGTCATGGCCGGGCTTGACCCGGCCATCCACGCGGTAGGGGCGAACACTGTGCCAGATGGCCCCACATGGATACGCGGGTCAAGCCCGCGCATGACGACAGAGTGGGTGACGCGGCTTCCGATTACGGGGCCTGAATCACGGACCTGTTCTGGTTCAGCTCGAAGCGGGAGCACATACCGGCGCACCGTCAAACCGGCCAACGATGAGGAATTCCTTATTTCCCTCAGGCCCGGTGATGGGGCTTTCGCACAGGCCGATGACCTGCCAGCCGGGCCGCGCCGCCAGCCATTCCTGGATGCGCTCGCACACTTCAATGTGTAGTTCGGGCTCGCGCACCACGCCGCCCTTACCGACGCGGCCCTTGCCCACTTCGAATTGCGGCTTGATCAGCGCCACCAGATAGGCGCCGGGACGGGCGAAACCCATGGCGGTGGGCAGCACGGTTTCCAAACCGATGAAGCTGGCGTCGCACACCACCATGTCCACCGGCTCGGGCAGATGTTCGGGGGTCAGGTAGCGGGCGTTGGTGCGTTCCAGCACGACGACACGTTCGTCACTGCGCAGCTTCCAGGCCAATTGGCCGTGGCCCACATCCACGGCATAAACTTTGGTGGCGCCACGGGTCAGCAGCACGTCGGTGAAGCCGCCGGTGGAGGCGCCCACATCCACGGCGATCTTGCCGGTGGGGTCGATCTCGAACCGGTCCAGCGCCTCGACCAGCTTGAGGCCACCGCGTGAAACCCAAGGGTGATCCTGGCCTTTCAGCTCCAACGGCGCGTCCTCGGCCATCTGCTGGCCGGGCTTGTCCACCCGCTTGCCGCCCGACAACACCAATCCGGCCATGACCAAAGCCTGAGCCCGCGACCGGCTTTCCACCAGCCCGCGTTCCACCAGCAATTGATCGACTCTCTTGCGTTCACCCATCCGGAATGGCCCTATGTGAAAAACGGCTATGGAAATTGCTGAACCAATGCTTCAGCATAAATGAAACATATCCCTAAGGGACGTCCGAAGAAACAAATGGCAACGCTCTTTTTCACGCACCCCGTCTGCCTGGACCACGACACCGGCGACTACCACCCCGAATGCGCCGATCGCTTGAAGGCCGTACTGGCCGCGCTTGAAGGCGAAGAGTTCATGAATCTGCTGCGTGAAGAAGCGCCTCAGGCCACTCGCGAACACCTTCTGCGCGCCCATTGCCCCCATCACGTGGAGCATTTCTTCGAGGTCGTCCCGCCCGAGGGCGAGCACCATTACATGGACCCCGACACGGTGATGTCGTCCAAGACCGGCGAGGCCGCCTTGCGCTCTGCCGGTTCCGTCATCGCCGCCGTGGACGCCATTGCCGCCAAGCAGGCCCGCAATGCCTTCTGCGCCGTGCGTCCGCCGGGACACCATGCGGAACGCGACGCCCCCATGGGCTTCTGCTTCTTCAACAACGCCGCCATCGGCGCCCTGCACGCCCGTGACGCGCACGGCTTCCAGCGCGTGGCCGTCATCGATTTCGACGTGCATCACGGCAACGGCACCCAGCACATCCTGTGGGACGAGCCCAACACCTTCTACGGCTCGACCCATCAGGAACACGCCTACCCCAATACCGGTCTGGCCAACGAGACCGGCGGCAAGGGCGTCATGGTCAACGTGCCGCTGCCCGCCGGCACCGGATCGGACGATTTCCGCCAAGCCTTCGACGACATTCTGATCCAGAAGCTGCGCGCGTTCGAGCCCGACTTCATCATCATCTCGGCGGGCTTCGACGCCCACGCCTCCGACCCGCTGGCCCATCTGCGCCTGAAGACCTCGGACTTCAAATGGTGCACCGAGAAGCTGCTGGAAGTGGCCGCCGAATTCGCCGACAACCGCGTGGTTTCGGTCCTGGAAGGCGGCTATGACCCGGCGGCTTTGGCCGCGTCGGTCAAGGAACACGTCCGCGCCCTGATGGGGATGTGATTTTTACCCTCGCCCCTTGCGGGAGAGGGTGGCGCGAAGCGCCGGGAGAGGGGGAGCCGCAAATTCGGTGCGCGTGGCCCCCTCTCCCTCCCATCTTCGATGGGCCCCTCCCTCTCCCGCAAGGGGCGAGGGATTCTAAAGCCACGCCGCCCCGCGCACGCCCGAGGAATCGCCGTGCAGCGGGGCCAGCAGCTTGGTCTCCACCGAATCCGAGAAGACGTACTCGCCCCATAGCTTGGGCACCTCGCGGTACAGCCGCGCCATGTTGCCCACGCCGCCGCCCAGCACGATCACATGGGGGTCCAGCACGTTGATGATGGTCGCCAGCGCGCGGGCCAGCCGGTCTTCATAACGGGCCAGCACACCTTCGGCCTTGTCGTCGCCTTGTTCGGCCAAGCGCACGATGTCGGGCGCCGCCATGCCTTCGCCGAAATCCCGTTCCAGCGCCGGGCCGGACAGGAAGGTTTCGATGCAGCCCATCTTGCCGCAATAGCAGTAATGGCCGGGCAATTCGTCGGCCTCGGGCCAGGGCAACGGGTTGTGGCCCCATTCCCCGGCGATGGCATTGGGGCCACAGACCAGCCGCCCGCCCACCACCATGCCGCCGCCCACGCCGGTGCCCAGGATCACCCCGAACACCGTGGCTGCGCCCTTGCCGGCGCCGTCGGTGGCCTCGGACAGCGCAAAGCAATCGGCGTCGTTGGCAAGGCGCACCGGGCGCCCCAGCGCCGCTTCCAGATCGCGGTCAAAGGGTTTGCCGATCAACCAGGTGGAATTGGCGTTCTTCACCAGTCCGGTCTTGGGGCTGATGGTGCCGGGGATGCCGATGCCGACGGAACCGGTGCGGCCCAACTGGGTTTCCAGCCCGCCGACCAGTTCGACGATGGTGCGGATGGTGCCGTCATAGGAGCCCCGCTCGGTGGGCACCCGCTGGCGCGCCAATTCGGCGCCCGAGGCACGGTCCAGGGCAATGGCCTCGGTCTTGGTGCCGCCCAAATCGATGCCGATGCGCAGGGTCATGGTGCTGCTCCGGGAATAAGCCATAGAGAAACTTATTACCTCTGTGCCTTCTCTGTGTCTCTGTGTCTCTGTGGTTAACTAACCGTCCGCCCAGTTTGAGAACCCAATGACCCGCACCCCGCTCGACCACCCCTTCCCGATCCCGCCCGCTTCCGGCACCACGCTGGAGGTGGCGCCCGGCATTCATTGGCTGCGCATGGCGCTGCCCTTCGCCTTGGACCACATCAATCTGTGGCTGCTGGAAGACGGCGACGGCTGGGCCATCGTCGATACCGGCGTGGCCGATGATGCGACGCGGGCGGCGTGGGAGAGTGTGCTGGCGGGCAAGCGGGTCACACGGCTGATCTGCACCCATTTCCACCCCGACCATATGGGCCTTGCCGGCTGGCTGGCCCAGCGCCACGGCGTGCCCCTGACCGCCACCTTGGGCGAGTGGAGCTTCGGGCGCATGCTGACCCTGGAGATTGGCGACGACTACCACGCCAATCAGGTGGAACATTACCGCCGCGCCGGCTATGGCGAGGACTTGCTGGCCGGTGTGCGCCAGCGTAGCGGCTCCTATGGCACCCGGGTGGCGCCCTTGCCGGCATCTATCAGCGACATCCGCGACGGCAGCCGCATCATCATCGGCGGGCGGCTGTGGCAGGTGGTGGTGGGACGCGGCCATTCGCCCGAGCATGCCTGCCTATGGTGCGCCGAAACCGGC
>JACMKT010000139.1 GCA_014380005.1 Rhodospirillales bacterium | reverse complement strand
GGCACCAAGAACACCAAGACGACATGCCAGAGCGCACCGGCCCTGCCACCCGGCAGATAGCTTCGTGCCCTTCGTGCCCTTGGTGGTAAATCTTGCGGTGACAGCCCCGCGCGATGGCCCCGCTAATCCGTGAAGACCCTTTTCTATTAAGAAATCAAAGGGAGGTTTGAAAGCCTCGCCTCCGACCGGGGACCGGGGCGGGAGCCCCGCATCTACTCGACACTGGCAATCCGCGGGGAACGGTTTTTCGGCAGCAACAGCCAGTACCGTCCCGGGCTTTTCATGCGTCCGGCCTGCTGGAAGGCCGCTTCGCCGCTGCCCCAGAAGAAGTCGCCGCGCACCGGCCCCTTGATAGCGCTGCCGGTGTCTTGGGCCATGACCATGCGGCGCAACGGCTTGCCCGAGGGTTCCACCGTGTCCAGGAACAGCGGCACCCCCAGGGGCACGAATTTCCGATCCACCGCCATGGAGCGTTCCGGGGTCAGCGCCACCCCTTCCGACCCCAGCGGTCCCTCGCCCGAGATTTGCCGGTAGAAAATGTAACGCGGGTTCTGTGCCATCAGCGACCGCGACTGATCGGGCCGGCTTTTCAGCCATGACCGCACCGCCGGCATGGAGGTGTCGTCGATCAGGCCCTTGTCCCGCATGATCCGGCTGATGCCGACGAATTTGTGGCCGTTAGTGCCCGCCACGCCCAGCCGCAGAACGTTGCCATCGTCCAGCTTGATACGGCCCGAACCCTGGATATGCAGAATATGGGCGTCCACCGGGTCCTCGACCCAGGCCACCGGCTGGGCCACATTGGCCAGGGCGCCCGCCTCGATCTCGGCGCGGGTGGGATAGGGCTCGAAGCGGCCCGCCACCATGCGGCCCACTTGCGGCTCGCCATTGGCGCCGTCGCGTTCGACCAGATCCTTGGGCTTGCCCAGAAGCGGTACGGTAAAACGCGCCGTCTTAGTGCGGGAGCCTGCCAATTCGGGCTCGAAATAGCCGGTGAACAAGCCGTCGGCGCTGCCGTTATTGGTGGCGAGGAAGGGGGTGAACCAAGCCTCGAAGAAGGCCCGCACGGTCTCGTGGTCATTCACCGACAGCCGCCGCGCAGCCGAGCAGGGACTGTACCAATCGCCCACCGTGCCGCCCGCCCCGTCACGCCCGATGGAGCGGTCGAAGGGCAGCTTGACCAGCCGGTCGCATGACCGCACCAGGGCCGGCAACGCCGCCCCGACGCTGTCGTCACGCCAGCCCGGCAGATCGCTGAAACTGGCGGGCCGCAAATCCAGGCGTTCCGGTCCGGCGCTTGGGCCGGGCGGCGTGGGCGGCTGCCACGGCGCCGGTTGACGCACGGTTTCCGGCGCGCAGGCTGACAGCAGCGCCAGCATGATCCAAGCCAGTCGGCGCATGGCAGTCCTAGTCCTTATGGTCCTTGTGGTCCTCGGGGAGGGGGGCGGCGCGGGTGGCGGCCAGTTGCCAGTTGGGGTCCTTGCCGCGGGTGTCGCGGCTGAAGGTCCACAGATCCACCACGTCGGTGATACGCTGAGGATCGCCCTCGACGATGCGGCCCTGGGCATCCTTGACCAGATTGACCTGTTCCGAGACGAAGCGGACGGTCACCTCGGCCACGGTGCCGTTGAGGTGAGCGTCCGCCGCCTCGACCACGCGGATGCCCAGCAACTCGGTCTCCAACGTCTCGCCGGCGCGCTGACGCTGGGCGATGGCATCGGCGAACGGGTTATAGACCGCATCGGCCAGCAGGGGCCGCAGCACCTTGGTGTTGCCGGTGGCATAGGCGTCCACGATCATCTCGAACGCCATGCGGGCGCCCGACAGGAAGGTGTCCAGACTGAAGGACGGATCGGCGGCACGGATGGCGCCAACGCCTTCGCCCAGCGGACCGGGCGGCAGCATGGCATCCACCGGCACGGGTTTTCGGGCGGCCGCAAGGTCCACCACGTTGTCGGGGGCAACCGCGTCGTCGGGCTTGGCCGGAACCGGAGCCTCGCGCTTGGCACCCCATTGGGGCGGCGGCCGTTCGTTACCGGTGCGGCGGCCAAGGACGTTGCGCAGGCGCAGGACCAGGAAGGCCGCGACCATGGCGAAGAAAATGATGTCGAGGAAGTGAAAATCGCCGTTCATGGTCCCACTTTTCGGGAGGGGAGAAGATGCGGCCGAAAGAGGCGCGCCAATCCGGCCGATTCGCGATACCATCCCAACAGATAAGCCGCTGAAGGGCAAAGAGCAAGCATGGCATGGGTGGTCTTGTTGGCGGTGATCGCCATTCCGGTGGTTGAAATCGCCCTATTCATCAAATCGTCCCAATGGGTAGGGTTGCTCCCGACCATCATCATAGCCATCGGCGCCGGCGCGCTGGGCATCGCCTTGGTGCGCCGTCAGGGGGTGGAACTGCTGCTGCGCGCCCGCACCCAGCTGGACATGGGCGAAATGCCGGTGCGTGAGGTGTTCGACGGCATCTGCCTTGCCATGGCCGGAATCCTGCTGCTGTTGCCGGGTTTTTTCACCGACATAGTGGCCATCCTGCTGCTGCTGCCGCCGGTACGCGCCGCCTTGCGCCTGTGGCTCAGCCGGCACACCACCGTGACGACGACTCACACCGGCAACAGGCACCCCGCCGGCCCTCAGGTGATCGAAGCGGAATACCATGTGATCGAGGACCACGACGCCCCAAAGTCGTAGACCTTTACGCCTCCGGTGGCTTGGTTGTGCTGCCAAGCGATCCGTGCTAGCCATCGGATAGGGCCGTATCAGCCGAAACTAAGGAAAGCGAACGATGACCGACGCCAACACTTCCGAATCCGCTCTGCCGCCGCTGGTCGTCAACGGCCAATACGTCAAGGATCTGTCCTTCGAGGTTCCCGGCGCCCCCGCCATCTATAGCGACATGCAGGGCCAGAACCCCAATATCCCCATCCATGTGGATATCAATGCCAGCGGTCTGGCCGAAAACACCTATGAAGTGGTTCTGCATCTGAAGGTCGAAGCCCGGCTGGACGATAACCGCGCGGTCTTCATCGCCGAGCTGGCCTATGCCGGCATCTTCACCCTGAACGTGGCGCCCGAGCACGTGCAGCCCATGCTGCTGATCGAATGCCCGCGCATGCTGTTCCCGTTCGCCCGCAACATCATCGCCGATCTGACCCGCGACGGTGGCTTCCCGCCGCTGATGATCCAGCCCATCGACTTCGTCCAGCTGTTCCGCAGCCGCATGGAAGCCGCTCAGGGCGAGGTCGCCGGCAACGCGTAAGACGCGGCTGGTGTGAGAATGCGAAAAGGCGAGGGGCCGAAAAGCTCCTCGCCTTTTTTATTTACACGAATGAACACGAATAGACACGAATGGGGCCTGAGGCCGATCCTGGCGGTGCGCCTAGAATTCGACCTTATTCGTGTTCATTCGTGTAAAAATCCTTCCTCTACCCCGCCTTGGCTTCCACCTCAGGCTCCCGCAGCCAGATGGGTTTCTTCATCGTGGCGAGGAAGGCGGCATGGGCTTCCAGTTCTTCCGGGGTGGCGGTATGGGGGCGCGCGGCGCGGGCTTCGCGCACCACGGTCACCAGGGATGCACCACCCTTATTGGCCGACTGACCCAGCTCGAACCCAGGCTGACGGCCACCGATGAGCTGAAGATAGACTTCCGCCAGCAGCTCGGAATCCAGCAGCGCGCCGTGGAAGGTGCGCGAAGTGTTGTCGATCTCGAAGCGGCGGCATAGGGCGTCCAAACTGGCTTGGGCACCGGGGTATTTTTTGCGCGCCATGGGCAGGGTGTCGAGCGCCCGGCTCATGGGCAGGGTGGCGAAGCCCAATCGCGCCAATTCGGCATTAATGAACTTCATGTCGAATTCGGCGTTGTGGATCACCAGCAGATCGTCGCCGATGAATTCCAGGAAGTCCGCCACCACTTCGGCGAAGATGGGCTTTTCGGCCAGGAACTGGTTGGACAGGCCGTGGACCTTGAAGGCGTCGTCCGGCATGTCCCGTTCGGGATTGATATAGACGTGGAAGGTCTCGCCGGTGGGCAGATGGTTCAGCAGCTCGACACAGCCGATTTCCACGATGCGGTCGCCGGTCAGCGGATCGAAGCCGGTGGTTTCGGTATCGAGGACGATCTCACGCATACGTATGGTCACCGGCGGTTTTGGGGGGCGCGCAACAGTGTGACCGCCCGCTTCAACCGGCGCAAGACCGGAAGCTTGCCGGTGCCGGTGGGCAGGATCACATGGGCCCGGCGGCGCTTTTCCCCATCCATCATTTGCTGGGCGCGGATGGCGGCCAGACGGACGGGAGTCATACCGGGACGCTTCAACACGCGGGCGGCCTGAAGAAAAGCGGGCGCGGTGACCACGGCGACCAGATCGCAACGGCGCTCGCCCTTGGTTTCGAACAGCAGGGGGATGTCCAGCACCACCAGCCGTGCCCGGCGGCGGCGCTGGCGCTTGAGGAACTCGGTCTCGGCCCGGCGCACCAGCGGGTGCAGAATGGCTTCCAGCCGCTTCAGTTCTGCTGGATGGCCGAACACGCGGGCACCCAGAGCGGCGCGGTTGACGGTGTCATTCTCCACCACGCCGGGGAAAGCCGCCGCAATGGCCGACACCGCCGCGCCCCGATGACCCAGCAAGGCATGCACGGTGGCATCGGCGTCGTGCACCGGCACGCCCAGCCGCCGCAACATGGCGGAAGCGGTACTTTTGCCCATGCCGATGGAGCCGGTGAGGCCGAGGATTTTCATTTAAGAATAAAGTCGCGCAGCTCCGCCGTTACCTCGGGCCGCGCGCCGAACCATGCCTCGAAACCGGGCACCGCCTGCCACAGCAGCATGCCCAAGCCATCCACCACGGCATTACCGCGCGCCGCAGCGGCGGCCAGCAAATCGGTCATCAGCGGCGCATAGACGATGTCGTTGACCACCGCCCAATTGGGCAGGGGGGTAAGGTCGATCTCCAGCGCGGGCTGGCCGGTCATGCCCAAAGTGGTAGTGTTGACCAGCAAGGCGGCGCCGTGCAAAGCGTGGCTCACATGGTCCCATTCGGTGACGCGGAACTTGCCGCCCACATCCAGGGCCAGCCGTTCCGCCCGTTCCACCGAGCGGTTGACCAGCCGGACCTCAGGAACGTCGGCGTCGATCAAGGCGGCACACACGGCGCGGGCGGCGCCGCCGGCACCCAGCACCACCGCCGGGCCGGATTGCGGGCGCCAATTGGGGGCGCCCCGGCGCAAATTTTCCAGGAAGCCGAAGGCATCGGTGTTCCGCCCCAGGATGCTGCCATTATCCCGCACCACCAGGGTATTGACCGCACCGATGCGCCGCGCCAAAGGCTCCAGCTCGTCCACCAGATGCAGCGCTTGTTCCTTATGGGGCACGGTGACATTGGCACCGGCAAAGCCCATGCGCGGCAAGGCCCGCAACACCTGCTCGAAATCCTCGGGCCGCACCGCCAGGGGCACATAGGCGCCGTCGATACCCAGCTTTTCCAGCCAGTAATTGTGCAGCCGGGGCGAACGCGAATGGCCCACCGGCCACCCCATGACGCCCGCCAGCTTGGCTTTGCCCGAGACGATCATGTGAGCAATTCTCCGTTTTCACGCAGGAAGTCCAGCAGCGCCAAAAGCGGCAGGCCCAGGATGGTGAAGTGGTCGCCGTCCACCAGCATGAACAATTGGGCGCCGCGCCCTTCCAATTGGTAGGCGCCCACCGAGGACAGCACCCCGTCGCCGGCCTTTTCCACATAATCATCAAGGAAAGCATCGGAAAAGCGCCGCATGGTCAGCTTGGCCGATTCGGTATGGTGAAACAGCCGCTTGCCGTCGCGCAACGCCACCACCGAAGAGGTCAGACGGTGGGTCTTGTCGCGCAAGGCGGCCAATTGGGCACGGGCCTCGGCGGGGTTTTCCGGTTTGTCGAACCACACGCCCTCGCAATCCAGCATCTGGTCGCAGCCGATGACGATCATGCCGGGATTGCGGGCGGACACCCGGATGGCCTTGGCCTCGGCCAGCACTTCGGCCACGCGGGCAGGATTGTTGGTTTCCTGGCGCATACCCGCCTTGATGGCGGCCTCATCCACCGGCGAGGTATCCACGGTGAAATCCACGCCGGCATTTTCCAGCATGGCCCGGCGGGTGGCCGAGCCCGAGGCCAGGACGATCACTTGGACTTCTCCTGCTTCTTGGCCATGTGCTGGCCGTGCAATTGGATGATGGTGGCCGAGGCTTCCTCGATGGAGCGCCGGGTCACATCCACCACTGGCCAGCCATGGCGCGAAAACAGCCGCCGGGCGTTGGTGATTTCCTCGCGCACCTTTTCGAATTGGGCGTATTCCGATTGCTCGTCATGGTTCAGGAAGCGCAGCCGCGCCCGGCGGATATCGGACAGGCTTTTCGGATCCTTGGTCAAACCCACCACCAGCGGACGGCGGGCATTTTCCAGCTCAATGGGCAGCGGCACACCGGGAACCAGGGGATAGTTGGAGCATTTATAGCCACGGTTCGCCAGATACATACAGGTGGGGGTCTTCGAGGTCCGCGACACGCCGATCAGCACGATATCGGCCGCCTCGGTATCACACAGCAATTGGCCGTCATCGTGGTTCAGGGTGAATTGCATGGCGTCGATGCGGGCGAAATATTCCGCGTCCAGCTGGTACTGGCGGCCCGGCGTGGCGTTCATCTCGGCACCCAGATAGCCGGCCAGCGCGCCCAACACCGGGTCAAGCACCGGAATGCACGGCACATGCATGCGCCGGCAGGCTTCCTCCAGCAGGCCGCGCACGGGCACATCCACCAAGGTGCACAGCACGATGCCGGGATTTTCCTCAATGCCGGCGATGACCCGTTCCACCTGGCCCTGGCTGCGCACCAGCCACCAATTATGCTGAACCGCCTGGACGCCTTCGAACTGGACCATGCAGGCCCGCGTCACCGAAGTGACGGTTTCACCGGTGGCGTCGGAGACCAAATGGAGATGGAAAATTCGCATGGAAGCCTGTGGATAATCGAGAATCGTGGGGATAACACGGCCCTTTTGCCATGGGGCCGAAAAAAGCCCCCCGTTAGGCCTGTGATCATCCGACCAATGGTCCGGATGCTGAAAACCTTTGGGGCGTGGGCCAGGATAACGTGAATCCCCAGGCCGGGCATCCGCTTTCCCCAGACTTGCCCCCTCTTTAGGGATACCTCTTTCGTGAGAGGACACGGGCATTTGGGGAGAGGCGGGCCCATATTGTCCACAACGTCCAGAACAGCCCTGGACCATCGGGATATGCCTGTGGACGAATTGGGGAAATAGTCCAATCCCCGATGTCCACAGGCACCCACTACTACAGCCACCTTTTATCCTAAAAACTATTCTTGTATGACTTAGGGCCGGATAACCCCCAGGCAGCCACCCACCGAGCCCAGCCTGAGCTTAGCCAGCGAGACGCCAGTGAACGCAAAGCCGAATAAGCGATTTCTCCAAGCCCTCGCGGGCGAAACCCTGACCCCGCCGCCATTCTGGCTGATGCGCCAAGCCGGTCGCTATCTGCCGGAATACCGGGAAACCCGGAAGACCGCCGGCAGCTTCCTGGATTTGTGCTACAACCCGGAACTGGCGGTGGAAGTCACCTTGCAGCCCCTGCGGCGCTATGGCTTCGACGCTGCCATCCTATTTTCCGACATTTTGGTGATCCCCGACGCGTTACGGCAACAGGTTGCCTTCCGTGAAGGTGAGGGTCCGGTGTTGACGCCGATTCGCTCGGCAAGTGATCTGGATGGTCTCGACATCTCGGGCATGCACGACCACCTTGCCCCGGTCTACGGTACGGTCAAGGGACTGTCCCAGGCCATTCCCAGCACCACCGCCCTGATCGGCTTTGCCGGTGCGCCATGGACCGTCGCCACCTACATGATCGAGGGCAGCGGCTCGAAGGATTTCAGCAACGCCAAGCGCATGATGTGGGGCCAGCCCGAGTTGTTCGCCCGGCTCATGGATCTGCTGGTGGAGGCTACCGGCCAATACCTCATCCGCCAGATCGATAACGGCGCAGAGGCTATCCAGGTATTCGATACCTGGGCCGGCGCCCTGCCCGAGACCGAATTCCGTAAATGGGTCATCGCCCCCATGCGCAAACTGGTGGACCGCATCCATGCCGAACGCCCCGGTGTGCCGGTCATCGGCTTCCCGCGCGGCGCCGGCATCCTGTATCAGGATTACGTGGCGGAAACCGGCGTGGACGGCGTCAGCCTGGATTCGTCCGTGCCGCTGGATTGGGCCGCCGAAAAGCTGCAGCCCAAATGCACCGTGCAGGGCAATCTGGACCCCATCCTGGTGGTGGCCGGCGGCGAGGCCATGGATGCGGCCATCGACCGGGTGCTGAAGGCGCTGGGCAAGGGGCCGTTCATCTTCAACCTTGGTCACGGCATCATCCCGCCCACACCGCCGGAGAACGTGGCGCGGCTGGCGGAACGGGTGAAGGGCTGGCGGGGCTGACCCCATGATACCAACCGCCCAATCGTTTGACCTATCCGCTTGTCGGGCTATTGCCCGAACCCATCTGGAGCGATGCTCCAGACCTCCTTTGATTTTATTGAAGAAAAGGGAGGTTTGGAGGTTCACCTCCAAGCAGGGACGGGGCGGCAGCCCCGCGAAGGGCACAGTATGAGGCCGTTGGTATGACTTCAAAAACCGCTGTCGTGCTGCTGAATCTCGGTGGGCCGGATTCGTTGGATGCGGTTGAACCGTTTCTGTTCAACCTGTTCAACGATCCGGCCATCATCGGTGCGCCCTGGCTGATCCGCACCCTGCTGGCCCGGTTCATCTCGAGCCGTCGGGCCCCGATCGCGAAAGAAATTTACGGCCGGATCGGCGGCAAGTCACCGCTGGTGGCGGAAACCTGGAAGCAGGCTCAGGCGCTGGAGACGGTGCTGGGGCCGGACCACAAGGTTTTCGTCGCCATGCGTTATTGGCATCCATTCGCCGCCCAGACCATGGCGGAAGTCCGTGAATGGGGCGCCGACAAAGTGGTTCTGTTGCCGCTCTATCCGCAGTTTTCCACGACGACGACACGGTCATCCTTGCGGGAATGGCGGAAACTTGCTCAGGATTCGGGCTGGTCGGTGCCCACGGAAGCGGTGTGCTGCTATCCTAACGAGCCCGGTCTGGTGTCGGCGGTGGCCGATCTGGTGCGGGCCGGCTGGCATGAAGCTGCCAAAGTGGGCACGCCGCGTGTGCTGTTCTCTGCCCATGGCTTGCCGCAAAAGGTGGTGGATAAGGGCGATCCCTATCCCCGCCATGTGGAGCAGACGGCGCGGGCCGTGGTGAGTGCCCTGGGCATTCCCGATCTGGATTGGATCGTGTGCTATCAAAGCCGCGTCGGTCCGCTGAAATGGATCGGACCAAGCACTGAGGAAGAGCTGGAACGGGCCGGTGAGGATGCGGTGCCGGTGGTGGTAGTGCCCATCGCCTTCGTCTCCGAGCATTCCGAGACCCTGGTGGAACTGGATATCGAATACCGCCACCGTGCCGAAGGGCTTGGCATTCCAGGCTATGTGCGGGTGCCGGCGGTGGGCCATCACCCTGAGTTCATCGCTGGTCTAGCTCGCTTGGTGCGCGACCCCCAGTCCATGCGCGGGCGCGGCTGTGCCGCCGCCGGCTTGCGCTGTCCTTTCATGGTGGAAGCATGACCGGTGAATTGTATCTGTGGCTGAAGGCCCTGCATGTGATCGCGGTCATATCGTGGATGGCCGGTCTGCTCTATCTGCCCCGGCTGTTCGTGTACCATTGCGAGGTACAGGTGGGGTCGGAGACCAGTGAAAAATTCAAGATCATGGAGCGTCGGCTGCTCAAGGCCATCATGATTCCGGCCATGGTGGTGGCCTGGGCGGTGGGTCTGATCTTGGCTATCAGTGGCGGCCTGTTCCAGGACGGATGGTTTCACGTGAAACTACTGCTCGTCATTCTGATGACCGTCGCCCACCACATGATGGGAAAATGGAAGAACGACTTCGCCGCCGACCGTAATACCAAGCCGCAAAAGTTCTTCCGCGTGGCCAATGAAGGGCCGACCCTGCTGATGATCGTCATCGTCATTTTGGTGATCGTCAAACCGTTCTAAGCCGCTTGAACGGTGCGTTGCAGTGTGATTTGACGTTTGACAGCGCCGTGGGCTTTGGCTAAAGCTGACGGGCAATTCCAAGGGGCCGTTCGAAGCCCCGCCCTTCCCGACGCCCACCTTCCAAAATCGTCAGACCGCGCCGGATTACCGGACCCGACCAGACTCGGGGTTCGCCATTGGCGGATACGCGCGAGCAATGAGACGGACACTCCCATGCATCTTCAGGAACTCAAGAAGAAGACCCCGGCTGAACTGCTTGCGTTCGCCGAGGAACTGCAGATCGAGAACGCCAGCACTCTCAGGAAGCAGGACATGATGTTCGCGATCCTGAAGCAATTGGCGGATAACGACACCGCCATTTACGGCGATGGCGTGCTTGAGATCCTGCAAGACGGTTTTGGTTTTCTGCGTTCGCCGGAAGCCAATTACCTTCCCGGTCCCGACGACATCTATGTCAGCCCCAGCCAGGTCCGCCGCTTCGGCCTGCGCACCGGCGACACGGTGGAAGGCCAGATTCGGTCGCCCAAGGATGGTGAGCGCTATTTCGCGCTGCTCAAGGTCAACACCATCAATTTCGAGCCGCCGGAGAATGTGCGTCACCGCATCAACTTCGACAATCTGACCCCGCTTTATCCCGACGAGAAGCTGAAGCTCGAACTGGAAGATTCCACCAAGCGTGACCTCACCACCCGGGTGATCGATCTGGTGGCTCCGCTGGGCAAGGGACAGCGCGCTTTGATCGTGGCGCCGCCGCGCACCGGCAAGACCGTGATGCTGCAGAACATCGCCCACGCCATCGCCGCCAATCAACCTGACATCTATCTGATCGTGTTGCTGATCGACGAACGCCCCGAGGAAGTGACCGATATGGCGCGCTCGGTAAATGGCGAAGTCATCAGCTCCACCTTCGACGAGCCGGCCTCACGTCACGTCCAGGTTACCGAAATGGTGCTGGAGAAGGCCAAGCGTCTGGTCGAGCACAAGCGCGACGTGGTCATTCTGCTGGATTCCATCACCCGTCTGGCCCGCGCCTACAATACCGTGGTGCCGTCTTCGGGCAAGGTGCTGACCGGTGGTGTGGACGCCAATGCCCTGCAGCGCCCCAAGCGTTTCTTCGGCGCCGCCCGCAATATCGAGGAAGGCGGTTCGTTGACCATCATCGCCACCGCGCTGATCGATACCGGTTCGCGCATGGATGAAGTGATCTTCGAAGAGTTCAAGGGCACCGGCAATTCCGAGATCATTCTCGACCGCAAGCTCTCGGACAAGCGCACCTTCCCGGCCATCGACATCACCCGCTCCGGCACCCGTAAGGAAGAGCTGCTGGTGGATAAGGGTGTGCTGTCCAAGATGTGGGTGCTGCGCCGTATCCTCATGCCCATGGGCGTGGTGGATGCCATGGAATTCCTGGTGGATAAGCTGAAGCATTCCAAGAACAACAACGATTTCTTCGACGCGATGAATTCGTAGGATCGTTCGATAAGAAAAGGGCACGGATGCTGTGGTATCCGTGCCCTTTTTTTGTGTTTGATCGGGCTATCGCCCGAACCTATCTGGAGCGATGCTCCAGACCTCATTTTATTTTTGAATAAAAGGGAGGTTTGGAGGCATCGCCTCCAAGCGGGGCCGGGGCGGCAGCCCCGCATACCGTCCTATTTCTCGCGTCTCGGCCCATGGGTATTCACATGGGCGCGCGCCTTCCAATCATCCACCGGGGCAATGTCATCGATGAGGTGATGACCTTTGTGCGATAGATGGGGTAATTCGCTATCCGACAAATGCAGGGCGTGGGCGGCTTCCTCAGGCGATTGGGTTTCCGTGTGCATCTGGGCGCGGGCTTTCCAGTCACCGGATTCAACGTGGTGGTGATTTTCCGCCTGGATCGGATGTTTGCGCAAATGGGCTGATAGCCAGCCAGTGATCAGCAAGGGCGGCAGGATCACCAGCAGGAAGCGACCTGCCAGGATGAAGAAGCTATCGCGGCCACTTTCGATGATGATTTGCTCTTTGCACTCATAACGGTCGCGATAGGTGCCAGCGCAATCACTCATGCGATTCTTGACCGTCTCGCTGCCGTGATTTTCCACCGCGCTTTGGGGCAGGGTGGTCACCATCAGCCAGCCGATAACCAGCATCCATAGCAGGCTGCTTGCGCTCACCGCCCATTTCAGCCGGGTACGCTGCGCCCTGGTCATGATGCCCTCCCTTTGATCTCAAGGGAGTATAAGCTCAAGCCGTTCAGGGCACCAGAACGGTGGAACCGGTGGTTTTGCGCCCGGTTAAATCCGCATGGGCGCGGGCGGCTTCGGCCAGAGGGCGGGTGGAGTTCACTTCGATGGTGATGAAACCGCGTTTAACCATGTCGAACAATTCCGTGGCCGACGACACCAGATCGGCGCGTTGGGCGGTATAGGTCATCAGTGTGGGCCGGGTCAGGAATAGCGAGCCCTTGGCCGCCAAGATGCCCAGATCGGTGGGTGGGATTTTGCCTGAGCTTTGGCCGAAGCTGACCATCATGCCCAAGGGTTGCAGGCAATCCAGCGAGCCCATGAAGGTATCGGCGCCGATACCGTCATAAACCACGGCCACGCCGGCCTCATCGGTGAGTTCCTTCACCTTGGTGACGAAATCCACCTGTTTGTACAGGATGGGGTGGTCGCAGCCATGGGCCTTGGCCATGACCGCCTTTTCCTCTGACCCCACGGTGCCGATGACTGTGGCACCCAGATGCTTGGCCCATTGGCACAGGATGGTGCCCACGCCGCCGGCAGCGGCATGGACCAGAATGGTATCGCCGGCGGTGACCGGGAAGGTGCGCCGCAGCAGATATTGGGCAGTCATGCCCTTCAGCATCATGGCGGCGGCTTGGGTGTCGGTGATCCCGGCAGGTACCGGCACCAACCGATCGGCGGGAATCACCCGGCGTTCGGCATAGGCACCGGGCGGACCACCGGCATAGGCCACACGGTCACCGACCCGCACTTCCACTACATTTGCACCCACCGCTTCCACAATGCCGGCCCCTTCAAGGCCAAGCACCGTGGGCAGCGGCACCGGATACAGGCCGGTGCGGTGATAAACATCAATGAAATTCACGCCCACGGCGGTGTGACGGACCAGCGCCTCATGGGGGCCGGGATCGCGGTCCTCGACCTCTTCCCAGCGCATGATCTCAGGCCCGCCAAATTCATGAATTCGGATAGCCTTGGTCATGGCGGGAAACTCCTTGTTTAGAGCGCGCCTTCCAAATTAAGCAGGAAGCGCTTGGTGTCGATACCATCCATGCCGGAATAGCCGCCCATGCCGCCCTTGGCCGCCAGAACCCGATGACACGGGATCAGGATGGGCAACGGGTTACGGCCACAGGCGCCACCCAGTGCACGGGGCGCCGTGCCCAATTCCGTTGCCAGCTCGGCATAGGACCGGGTGGCGCCGAACGGAATCTGGGCCAGGGCCTGCCAGACTTTCTTTTGAAAGGCGGTGCCGGCAGGCTCCAGCGGCAAATCGAATTGGGTAAGCTTACCCTCGAAATAGGCCTCCAACTGGTCGCGGGCGCGTTCCAGCAGGGGCGAAGGTGGCTCGGTGGAGTCAGGTGGCCAGCCCCATTCGACGGCGACGATGGCGCCGTCTTCTTCGAACAGGGTCAGCGGCCCCACGGGGCTGTTATAGGCGATGTAAGACATGGCGAAATCTTAACGCGCGTGAAGCTGATCCCGCAAGGCCGCGGCATCGGTTACCGGCGGAGAACAGGTGAATCCCCGGCAGACATAGGCGGTGGCCTGACCATCCACCGCGCCCTTGCCATGGGCGGGATGACCGGCGGGCAGGACGATGCCGTCCACCTGTTCCAGTACCCGCGTGGGCAGCGAAGTTTCGGCTACGGCGCGCAGCAATGCCTGGGTGTCGTTCTGTTCGGGCTCGCCCACTACCACCACCTGGACCGGTTCGGCCAATTGTTCGAACCCGGCCAGCAGAGCGGTCATGTTGGCGAAATGCTCGGGCACCAAGCCGGAGAACGCGTCCAAGGTGGCATCGGCGCGGCTGCGGTATTGGTTGTCGCCGGTGATTTGGGCCAGCCGGGCCAGCACCTGGACCATGATGCCATTGGCCGAGGGCACCGCCGAATCGTGGATGGGTTTGACCCGCACGATGATGTCGTCGGCATCGTCGGCGGCCTGGAAATAGCCGCCGCTGCCGGCATCCCAATGGTGACGCTCGGCGGCATCCACCCAGGCACGGGCGTGCTCCACCAATTCCGGTTCACCGGTGATTTCGTGCAGGGCCAAGGCGGCGCGCGCCATATGAGCGAGATCATCCACCAAGCCGATGGGACGGAAGCGGCCAAAGCGCATGGAATGGGCAAGCCGGGCGCCGGGCAGGGCCATGCGGGTGCGCACGGTTTCATAGGCCACGCGGGCGGCGTCCAGCCAGCGCGGCATGGAAAATACGAAGCTGGCATTGGCCAGGGCGGCGATCATCATACCGTTCCAATCGGCCAGGATTTTGTCGTCGCGGCCGGGATGAATGCGAGCCTCACGCTCGCGCCACAACACCGCGCGGGCATCGGCTAGGATGTCCTCGACGCCCACCGGCTGGGGTTGGTGATTGCGGTGCAGGATGGTGGTGCCTTCCCAATTGCCTTCCGGTCGTACGTCATAGGCTTGCTTGAACCAGCGTGCCGCGTCAGCCTCCAGCAACTGATCGATCTCGGTGGCGGTCCAGGTATAGAACTTGCCTTCATGCCCTTCGGAATCCGCATCCACGGTGGCGGCGAAGGCACCACCCTCGGCGGTCATGTCGCGCAGAACCCATTCCACCGTTTCGGCCACACGGGTCTGGTACAGGGTCTCGCCGGTGTCCTGCCATACCAGGGTCAGCAGCTCGATCAGCTGGGCGTTGTCGTAGAGCATCTTTTCGAAATGGGGCACCAGCCAAGTTTCCTCGGTGCAATAGCGCATGAAGCCGCCGCCCAAATGGTCGTAGATGCCGCCATAGCTCATGCGGTCCAAGGTCAGCGTCACCGCTTCCTTCAGGGCCTCGTCGCCGGTGCGCAGGCCGGCGCGCCAGAGGAAATCGAAAACGCCGGTCTGGGGGAATTTGGGCGCGCCGCGCAGGCCGCC
Organism: Rhodospirillales bacterium; assembly: GCA_014380005.1. Taxonomy (GTDB): domain Bacteria; phylum Pseudomonadota; class Alphaproteobacteria; order Rhodospirillales; family Magnetospirillaceae; genus Magnetospirillum. The sequence continues at coordinate 16,411 of JACMKT010000139.1, read as the reverse complement.
ATATTCCGTATCCACCGCCTGGGCCAGATGCTTCGCCCCTTGGTCCAGCATATCCAGGGATAGTTCCGCGGCGGCGGGATTACGGTTGTTCTGGGCGAGGCCCGATTTCAGCGCCCCCACATTCTCCATCACCTTGTCGGGAGTGCCGGTCCAGGCCTGGGTCACCGCCCGGATGATCTCGGGGAAGGCGGGGCGGCCATAGCGCGGGGTAGGCGGGAAATAGGTGCCGCCCCAGAACGGCTCGCCGGCGGGGGTCAGAAACATGGTCAGCGGCCAGCCGCCATGTTGGCCCATCATGCCCAGGGCCTGCTGATAGATCGTGTCCAGATCGGGGCGTTCCTCGCGGTCCACCTTCACGTTGATGAAGGAGTTGTTCATCAACTGGGCGATCTCGGGGTTCTCAAAACTTTCATGGGCCATGACATGGCACCAATGACAGGCGGCATATCCCACCGACAGCAGGATGGGACGGTTGGTCGCCTTGGCTTCCGCCATGGCCTCGGGACCCCACGGCCACCATTCCACGGGATTGGTCTTGTGTTGCAGGAGATAGGGGCTGGTTTCCCCAGCAAGGCGATTCGTCATGGGGGGTATCTCCTGCGAGTCCACATTGACGCCTTTCGGCTCAAGGGCTTAGTTTGGATCGAACACGCCGTTTCGCAAGCCTATAACGGGCGGCGAGCCAGCTAACCGATAAAGGTGATGCCGCCATTGAAGCGGGCACACTGGGGGCGAACGCCATGAAATTCACCGTCGATGTGGACTGCACGCCCGAGGAAGCCCGTACCTTCCTTGGCCTGCCGGACGTCAAGCCCATGCAGGATGCGCTGATGAATCAGGTGCAGGAGCGCATGACCGCCGCCCTGCATGTGATGGAACCGGAGGCCATGCTGAAGACCTGGATGCCCGCCGGGGTTCAGGGCATGGAGCAATTGCAGAAGATGTTCTGGTCCCAATTCGCCGGCGCCGGACGCAGGGAGAAATAACAGTGAGTGATCCCGCGCTTTATTACCGCATCCACGTTTTCGCCTGCACCAACCGCCGGCCCGATACCCATTCACGCGGGTCGTGCGCGGCGCGCGGGTCCGAGCCGTTACGGGATTATCTGAAGGCGCGGGCCAAGGAGCTGGGTCTAAGCGATATCCGTATCAACAGCGCCGGCTGTCTGGACCGCTGCGAGCTGGGCCCGGTCATGGTGATCTACCCCGAGGGCATCTGGTACAGCTACCACACCCACGGCGACATCGACGAAATTCTCGACACCCATCTGCTCAAGGGTGGCCGCGTCGCCCGGCTGCTGCTGCGGCCCGAGGACCAGCCGGTGGTTTCGGCTTAAGCTTTCCACCAGACCCAAAGCCCGATAGATTTCACCACCAAGGGCACCAAGGACACCAAGAGACCCTAGCGGTCTTGGCGCCCTTGGTGCCCTTGGTGGTTTCATAATTGGACCTTTCATGACCAACCACACCATCTTCGCACTGGCCAGCGCTCCCGGACGGGGCGGCGTTGCCGTGTTTCGTCTGTCGGGGCCGCGCGCGGGTGAGGTGCTGACCGCGTTGACGGGCCGCGCCTTGCCGCCGGCCCGCATGGCGATGCGGGTGCGGCTGGCCCATGGCGGTGAGGACATCGACGACGGCTTGGCCCTGTATTTCCCGGCGCCGCGCAGCTTCACCGGGGAAGAGGTCGTCGAACTGCATGTGCATGGTGGCCGTGCGGTGGCGGCGGCATTGTCCGATGCCCTGGTGGAGTTAGGCTTGCGTCCGGCGGAACCGGGGGAGTTCTCCAAGCGCGCTTTCCTGGGCGGCAAGCTGGATCTGACCCGCGCCGAAGCCATCGCCGATCTGGTGGATGCCGAGACTTCGGCGCAGCGGCGTCAGGCGTTGCGGCAATTGGATGGCGGCTTGGCCCGGCTGGCCGATGGCTGGCGCAGCGGGATCATCCGCGCTTTGGCGCTGATGGAAGCGGTCATCGATTTCTCGGACGAGGGTGTGCCCGACGGTTTGGTGGACACTGTCGGCGGTCTGGTGACTGCCTTGATCAGCGACATGGACCGCCATCTGGGTGAGGGCAGGCGGGGTGAGCGGTTGCGCGACGGCATCCACATTGCCATCCTGGGCGCCCCCAATGCCGGCAAGTCCAGTCTGCTCAACCGGCTGGCCGGGCGCGAGGCCGCCATCGTTTCCGCCACCGCCGGAACTACCCGCGACGTCATCGAAATTCATCTGGATTTGCAGGGCTGGCCGGTGGTGGTGGCCGATACCGCCGGGCTGCGCGATGCCGCCGAAGACATTGAGGCCGAGGGTATTCGCCGGGCCTTGGCCAAGGCTGAAGCCGCCGATCTGAAGCTGGCGGTGTTCGATGCCAGCCAAAGCGAATTGGATGGCCCCACGCTGAGCATGGTTGACGGCGACGCCCTGGTGGTGCTCAACAAGATGGACCTTGCCGGGCCGTTGCCCGATCAGATTAATGGGCGCCCGGTGCTGGCGGTGTCGGCTCGCAATGGCCATGGGTTGGACCGATTGCTGGCGGTGTTGACCGAAGAGGTGTCCAACCGCTTCGCCACCGCATCGGCCCCGGCCCTGACCCGTGCCCGCCATCGCTCGGCGGTGGAGGACTGCGTGGCCCTGTTGCGGCGCTTCGACCCCCAGGCGGAAATCGAACTGGCCGCCGAGGATTTGCGTCAGGCGGCGGGGGCCATTGGCCGCATCACCGGGCGGGTCGAGGTGGACGAGTTGTTGGATGTGGTGTTCCGTGAATTCTGTATCGGCAAATAAAATGTTTCACGTGAAACTCGATTACGATGTGGTGGTGATCGGCGGCGGCCATGCCGGCTGTGAAGCCGCTGCTGCTGCCGCCCGCGTCGGTGCCGCAACTCTGCTGGTGACTCAGCGGTTGGAGACCCTGGGCGAGATGTCGTGCAACCCGGCCATTGGCGGTCTCGCCAAGGGCCAGTTGGTGCGCGAGATCGATGCCTTGGACGGACTCATGGGCCGGGCCATCGACCGCTCCGGCATCCAGTTCCGCATTCTCAACCGCAGCAAGGGCCCGGCGGTGCAGGGGCCGCGCGCCCAGGCCGACCGCAAGCTCTATCGTCAGGCCATGCGCGCGCTGCTGGATGAGACGGCAAACCTGACCTTGCTGGCCGGGTCTGCCGAAGACCTGATTATGGAAGAGGGCAGGGTGGCCGGGCTGGTGCTAGCCGATGGCCGCCGGATCACGGCGGGCGCCGTCATCATCACCACCGGCACCTTTCTGCGCGGTCTGGTCCATTGCGGCGAGAAGCGCTGGGCTGCTGGCCGCGTCGGTGACGCCCCGTCCTACGGCCTGTCGGCGGCCCTGGCCCGCGCCGGCTTCCCGCTGTCGCGGCTGAAGACCGGCACACCGGCCCGTCTGGATGGCCGCACCATTGATTGGGCTTCGCTGGACATGCAGCCGGGCGATGATCCGCCGGTGCCGTTTTCCTATCTGACCGATAAGGTGACCGTGCCCCAGGTGGCGTGCGGCATCACCTACACCACGCCCGCGACCCACGCCATCATCCGCGCCAATCTGCATCGGGCGCCCATGTATTCCGGTCAGATCAGCAGCGTCGGCCCGCGCTATTGCCCGTCCATCGAGGACAAGGTGGTGCGCTTCGCCGATAAGGATCGCCACCAGTTGTTCCTGGAGCCCGAGGGGCTGGACGACCACACCGTCTATCCCAACGGCATTTCCACTTCGCTGCCGGCGGATGTGCAGGAGCAGATGATCCATAGCATTCCGGGGTTGGAGCAGGTGGTCATCCTGCGCCCCGGCTATGCCATCGAATATGATTTCATCGACCCGCGCGAACTGCACCGCTCGCTGGAGACCCGCCGGGTCGGTGGACTGTTCCTGGCCGGTCAGATCAACGGCACCACCGGCTATGAAGAAGCCGGTGCCCAAGGCTTGCTGGCCGGGGTAAACGCCGCCCGTCAGGTGGCCGGATCGACGCCGCTGATCCTGGACCGCGCCGACGCCTATATGGGCGTCATGGTGGATGATCTGGTGACGCTGGGCACGTCCGAGCCTTACCGCATGTTCACCTCGCGGGCTGAGTACCGTCTGCTGCTGCGGTCCGACAATGCCGATCTGCGCCTGACCGCCAAGGGCGAGGAGGTGGGCTGCATCGGGGCGGAACGATCCATGCGCTTCCGATCCAAAGCCGACGCCCTGGAGCAGGGGCGGCAACTTCTGTCGGAGTTGAAGGCCTCGCCCACGGTGCTGCGCAAGCATGGGCTGGAAGTCAATCAGGACGGCGTAATGCGCTCCGCCTGGGATTTGCTGGCCTATGCCACCATCGACCTTGCCCGCCTTGCCACCCTGTGGCCCGAGTTGGGCGGCTTCCGTCCCGACGTGGCGGAGCAATTGCAGATCGAGGGCACCTATCGCGGCTATCTTCTCCGTCAGGATGCCGATATCCGCGCTTATCGCCGCGATGAAAATCTGGCGCTGCCCGATGATTTGGATTATGACGCCATCGGCTCGCTGTCCAACGAAGTGCGCCAAAAGCTGAAGGCAGCGCGGCCTGCCACCTTGGCGGTGGCGGCGCGCATTCCCGGCATTACTCCGGCGGCGCTGACGGCGCTGTTGGCGTTCGTGAAGAAAAGCGCGGCCTAAGGTGAATAAAGTGCGCAACACGGATGGACACGGATATCCACGGATGAACACGGATAAGAATTCTTAATCCGTGTTCATCCGTGCGACGGCGCAGCCGTCATCCGTGCCCATCCGTGTTGCGCCTGGTTTTTTCTGTTTCACGTGAAACGAGGGGGCGGGGAGTGACACCCGAAGAGTTCCAAACGAAGACCGGCGTTTCACGTGAAACGCTCGACCGTCTGCGCGCCTATGCCGATCTGCTGGTCAAGTGGCAATTGCGGATCAATCTGGTGGGGCCGGATACTGTCCCCAATCTGTGGCAGCGGCATTTCCTCGATTCCGCCCAGGTTTTCCCCATTCTTCCACAACCTATCCACAGACTTGTGGACATAGGCTGCGGCGCCGGTTTCCCCGGTCTGGTGCTGGCGATCATGGGCGTTCCTGACGGACTTATTGGTGAGGTGCATCTGATCGAGAGCGACGCCCGCAAATGCGCATTTCTGCGCGAGGCTGCGCGCATCACCGGCACGACGGTGGCCGTCCACAACGCCCGCATCGAGGCGGTGGCGCCGTTGGGGGCCGATGTGGTGACGGCGCGCGCCCTGGCTCCGCTGGAAAAATTGCTCAATTGGGCCGAGCGCCACCTGTTGCCCCAGGGCCACTGCGTCTTCCTAAAGGGTAAGGGGGGCGAAGACGAATTGACCACAGCCTCCAAAGAATGGAATATCACTTTCGAGCGGGTTCCCTCCCAAACGGACCCGACCGGAACAATCCTTCATCTGAGAGAGGTTCGCCGTGGTCGAGCTAAGCATTAGCAGCGCCCCCACGAAGGCCGCCCGCATCATCGCCATCGCCAATCAGAAGGGTGGGGTGGGCAAGACCACCACCACCATCAATCTGGCGACCGCCATGGCGGCGACCAAGAAGCGGGTGTTGATCCTCGACCTGGACCCCCAGGGCAATGCCAGCACGGGTCTGGGCATCGACCGCTCGGCCCGCGATGTCAATTCGTACCATGTGCTGATCGGCGAGGCCGAGTTGGCCGAAGCCGTGCTGCCGACGCAGATCCCCGGCCTGTCCATCGTTCCCTCGGGCATCGATCTGTCGGGTGCCGAGATCGAGCTGGTGTCCATGACCCAGCGCGAGCAGCGTCTGGCCAATGCGCTGAAATCCCATCTGAGCGCCTATGATTACGTGCTGATCGACTGCCCGCCGTCGCTGAACCTGCTGACGGTGAACGCGCTGGTCGCCGCCCATTCGGTCATGGTGCCGCTGCAATGCGAGTTCTTCGCCCTGGAAGGCATCAGCCATCTGGTCAATACCATCGACCGGGTGCGCCAAGCGCTGAACCCGGCGCTGGAGCTGCAGGGCATCGTGCTGACCATGTTCGACAAGCGCAATAATTTGTCGGAAATGGTCGCCGCCGATGTGCGCGAGTTCTTCGGCGACAAGGTCTACAAGACGGTGATCCCCCGCAACGTGCGCATCTCGGAAGCGCCGTCCCATGGCAAGCCGGTCTTGATCTACGACGTCAAATGCACCGGGTCCGAGGCCTATATCCATTTGGCCTCGGAGGTTTTGAAGCGTGAACGCAAGATGAGGGCGGCAGGGTGAGCATGGTGGCTGAGGATAAGCGTCGCAATCTGGGCCGCGGTCTGTCCGCGCTGTTGGGTGAATCGGGCGCCGCTGCCGCCGCCTCGGTGCTGGATGGCGGCAACGCCGCCGTGGTCGCCGCCGCTCAGCGCGGCCTGCGCAGCATGGCCGTAGGTCAGTTGCGGCCCGGCAAGTTCCAGCCGCGCCGTCAGTTCGACGAAGACGCCATCGCCGATCTGGTGGAATCCATCCGCGAGAAAGGGGTTCTCCAGCCCCTGCTGGTCCGTCCCATCGAGGGCGGTTTCGAGATCATCGCCGGTGAGCGCCGCTGGCGCGCCGCCCAGCGCGCCCAGCTGCATGAAGTGCCGGTGATCGTCCGCGAGTTCACCGATAAGGAAGCCCTGGAAGTCGCCTTGGTGGAGAACCTGCAACGGCAGGATTTGTCTCCGCTGGAGGAGGCCGACGGCTATCGCCGGCTGGTGGAGGAATTCAGCCACACCCAGGAAGAGCTGGCCAAGGCGGTGGGCAAGTCGCGCAGCCATGTGGCCAACATGATGCGCCTGCTGGCGTTGCCCGATCCCATCAAGGACATGGTGGAGGCCAAGCAGATTTCCGCCGGTCACGCCCGTGCCCTGCTGACCGCCGCCGACCCCATGAGCTTGGCCCGCGAGGTGCTGGACAAGCAGCTCAACGTGCGCCAGACCGAAAAGCTGGCCGCCAGCGAGCCCAAATCCAAGGTCACCAGTGGCGGCCGTCCGGCTGGCCCGGCCAAGGATGCCGATACCGCCGCCCTGGAACGGGATCTGGCCGAGTTGCTGGGCGTCAAGGTCAGCCTGAAATCCCTGGGCAAGGGTGGCGAGCTGACCATCCATTACGGTAGCCTGGAACAGCTGGACGACATCCTGTCGCGCCTGAGCGGCACCGCTGCTGCCTAAGTGGACAAGCCGGCGCAGGACTTTATACAATAGCGCCGGTATTGGGGGCGGGGGTTGCCATGGGAAATACGACCGAAGGCGGGCTGGAAAGCCTGATGGATCGCCTGCCGCCGGAAGTGGTGGCAAGCTTCACCCCGGCGCAGCGTGCCGCCCTGTGGACTGCCGTCAAGCCCACTAGCTGGCAGCGGCACCCCATCAATATCCGTCTGTCCCTTCCGGTGCTATCTAACCGCTACTTCGTCACCGTGGTGGGCGGCGCGGAAAAGCGTGCCGGTGAGCGGCTTTACCGCGAACGGCGCATGTTCCCCTTGCGCACCGCCGGCAACATCTTCTTTCTTCTCGGCATCGGCGGCGCCTTCTATCTGACCGCCGTGCTGGGCATCGTGCTGTTTTCCACCCTGATCGAATTCTGAGGGACCTGACCACATGACTTCCTGCCCCTGCGGTTCCGGCCGCGGCTCCGACGCCTGCTGCGCCCCCATCCTTGCCGGTGCGGCGGCGCCCACGCCGGAAGCGCTCATGCGCTCGCGCTACACCGCCTTTACCCAGGCCGATCTGGACTATCTGGAAACCACCCTGGCCCCGGAAGCACGCGAGGATTACGACCGCGCCGAGACCGAGACCTGGGTCAAGGGCGCCGATTGGCGTGGTCTGGAAGTGCGTGCCGCCACGGGTGGCCCGGACGATGAATCGGGTACGGTGGAATTCGTCGCCCGCTACAAGTTCCAGGGCAAGATCCTGGCCCATCATGAACTGGGCAGATTCCGCAAGCATGAAGGCCGCTGGGTCTATGTGGACGGCGTCATGAACCCACGCCCGGCCACCCGCACCACCGAAAAGGTGGGTCGCAACGATCCGTGCCCGTGCGGCTCGGGTCAAAAGTTCAAGAAGTGCTGCGGCGCTTGATGTGAATGTGATGCTGAGACGGGGCTGCTGCCCCGGCCCCGCTTGGAGGCATGGCCTCCAAACCTCCGATTTATTTATTCGATAAATCAAATGGGGGTTTGGGGCATGGCCCCAAATGGGTTCGGGCGATAGCCTGATAAGGAAAAGGCCGGCCTCCCATGGGAGCCGGCCTTTTTGTTTGAATGCGGCTTACGCCCGCAGACCCTCGGGATCGTCGATGTCCAATTCCTTGGCTTCGGCGTCGAAGGCCTCGCGGTACAGCGGGTAGGCCTTGGTCTTCTTCATGGCCTCGCCGGTGATGGAATTGGTGTACTCGGTGCGCTCCAGCAGGGGATGGGCGACCTTGTTGGAGCAGGCATCGCCCTCGGCGATCAGGGCCTTGATCTGGGCGGCAAGGCCGGCCACGTGGCAGGCATCAAGGTCGGCCTCGCGGCGTAGATCTTCGATCTCCTGACGCAGATCCTCGTTTTCCTCTTTCAGGCGCTCGTTCTCGGCGCGCAGTTCGGCCATCTCGAATTCAGTCTGGGTCATGGGCGGCCTCCTGCCGAAGGGGGGGCGGAAAACGAAGGCCGGGCTAAATGGCCCGGCCTAATGTGGTGGAAGCATACAAGCCCGGGCCGGCGCCCGTCAAACCGCGCTTGAAGGTTCCTCCTCGGGCGGCTTTTCGTCGCCGCGCAGCCAGCGCAGCATCACCACGATGCCCGACACTAACGACATGAGCAGGCCGAAGGCGCTTTTCGCCTTTTCGTACAATCCCACCGACAGCACCGGCTCGTGGCGGGACAGGAACATTTCGGTTCCCTCGGCCAGTGGAAAGCCCGAGGGGATGGTGGCGTCGGACTCGCGCAGCTTCATGCGCAGATCGGTGGTGACGCTGGGGCTGTACAGGGTGGACAGCAGGGCGAAAACGGCGTGGGGCGGCAGGCCGGCACGGGCGATCACATGGGTGTGGACGCCGATGGTGACGATGTCGCGGGGCGGCACCGCCGGGCTGACGCTATAGGCATAGGCGGGAATGACGGCGTCGTCCACCCAGCCCCGGCGCAGGGCCAGGGATTTGGGGAACGGCATTTCCAGTACGACGTAGCCGCGCTGCTTGACCATGACATCGGCCAGGGTCGAGGGGATCATGGACACGGTGACCAGAACGTCGGGCAATTGCGACGCCGGCATCTCCACCAGTTGCTCGGACGAGTAATAGGATGCTTCGTAATCGACACCCTGTTCCAGCCCCGAGAATTGCAGCACCTGATGGCCGACCACACGGGTGCCGCCGCTGCGCGGCCCCAGATTGATGATCTTGCCGCGCATGTCGGCCACTTCGCGGATGGACGGGCGCACCAGGAAATGGATCAGCTGGGGCTGCAGCGTGGCCACATGGGTGATGCCGTCCACATCGGGGTCAAGACCGCCCTGGATGATGGCCACATCCAGTTTGCCCTCGCTCAGCATGTCCATGGCTTGCAGACTGCCATGGGTGGGAACGATCTCCAGGGCTAGGCCGGATTTGCCGCCGGCCTCTTCCAGCATGCGGGCGATGTAGTGGCGGTCGCTCAGGATGTCGCCGCCGGTGATGGTCAGATTGTAGGTGCGCGGCAGCAGATCGTAGAGGAACTTACCGCCGACCCCCAGCAAGGCCGCCACCAGGGCGATGGCGATGGCGCGGCGGATGAGGCGGTGGCGTTGAGCCTTCCCCAGGGCCTGGTGCAGCAGGCGATAGGCTTCGCTGTCTTTGTCGTTTCCCATTAGGCAACCCTCACCAAGCCCATATTGGTCAGCAATTCCTGGCCCTCGTCGCTGCGGGCAAAGGCGATGAAGCGGGCGGTCTGTTCGTTCGCCGGCCCGTGGGTGACGTAGAATAAGGGCCGCGCATAGGGATAGCGGCCCGACAGCACGGTCTTGGCCTTGATCTCGATGCTGTCCACCGCCAACGCTTTGACCGTGTCGTTGAGCAGGCGCATGGGCAGGAAGCCGATGGCGCCGCGGCGCTGCGACACCTCGCGCAGCATGTCGGAATTGGTCCCGGCGATGATGGAATTGTCGCTGGCGGCGGTATGGTGCATGACCAGGGAATTGAAGGAAATCTGGTTGGACGATTGGGTCTGAGGCCGTTGGACCACCTCCACCGGCACATTGAGCGAGCCGGGCCAGCGCATCTGGCGCCCAGCGAACAGGTCACGCACCATATGCGCCGGCAGATTGCCCAGGGGGTTGCTGGGATGGACGACGATGGCGAGGCAATCCTTGGCCACTATCCACGCCCGGGTCGGCGCTGCGTCCTCGTGCTGCATGTCCAAATCGCGCGCCATGCAGGCGATGTCGATGGCGCCGCGCTTCAACGCGGTCAGCCCCGAGGTGGAGCCGCCGATATCCATGACGATCCCCACGCCGGGGTGCTTGAGGGAGAAGGCATCGGCCAATTGGCGGGTCATCACCTCCATCAAGGCGGCGCCGGCGGTCAGCAGCCAATTCTTGTGGGGTGGCTGTTGCATCAGCCGATAGGCCGTTCCACCGGCTGCCGCCAGGGTCAGGCCGGCGGCGGCACCGCCCAAGATGGTGCGGCGCGATAAATTCAACGTCATCGTGCGGCTCCTATCTGTTGATCCTGGCTGACGCGCAGGAGATTGCGGCCCTCGGGCGAGGTCACCCAGGCCAGGAATTGCGCGGCCAGCGGCGGCGCCGGGTCGCGGACCACCAGCATGAGGTCGCGGGTAATGGTGTGCGGGCCGTGTCCCGACAGCAGCGTGATTGGCCGGGCGCCCTTGGCGGTGGGCAGAATTTCGGCGCGATAGCTGATGGCGCCCGGATCGGCCGCCACCCGCAGGGCGGATTCCCGTTCGCGCACCACGACTGTACGGGTGCTGAGCGGAATTCCGGCCAACACCTGCTCGCGCCACGTCACCGCCGTGCCCGAACTGGGGTCCATGACCATGACGGTGATGGGCTGGTTGTTGCCGCCCAATTCGGCCCAATTGGTCACCCGGCCGGCGAAGATGCGGCGCATCTGCTCCAGCGTCAGCGCCGGCAGCGGATTGTCCGTGTGGACGAGGGGAAGGATGTTGTCGCTGCCGATGACTTCCGTGCGCAGGTGGATCTTGGCCTTGCTGGCCAGCCGGCTTTGTTCATCCGATATGGCCGACGAGGCCAGCGCCATCTCGCAGGTGCCGTCGATGAGGGCCTTGAATCCGCGCACGGTGCCGCCGGTGGATAAAGCGAGCAGGGTGCCGGGATAATCGTCCATGAACCGCTCCACCACCACGCGTAGCACCTGGGCCAGATTTTCCGAGCCGCGCAGATGGATTGCGGTTTTGCCGGCGGTGGCTGCCGCGATCAGCTGCGTGATTTGCTCCACACCCACGTTGACTTTCGAAATGGACATTGTTCCTCCGCTTCGGCCCTGTAAACGAGTGGAGATTAGATCATCTTACAACTGTACGTCCACGGTGATCGTATTTTCATTATCTGTGAGAAAATCTCACAGCCATAATAAACGCTTCAATGTTGCAAGCGGGAGGGAGTGTGGCTGAGTCCATTCATCCGCCGCTAGGAGAAGAATGGATTGCGTGCATTTCGCCGCCCAGGCTAAATGGGTAAAAAGGGCACCCAAATGAGCCGAGACGCGTTTTGTCCGTTCTGCAAAACGGATCAGCCCCATCGTTACGCCACCGATGAAATGGGTTGCGTGCTGTGGTGTCAGACCTGCCACTGTGTCCACGGGCAAACCACGCCCGAGGCGGTTTGCGGTGACTGCCATTACTGGCATTTCGGCCAATGCCTCCACGCCAATGCCATGGTTCAGGACGGGCCGGCGCAAGACTGCTCGTACCGCCGCAACCGCCGTCCGCTGTTGCAGGCGCCGTCGGATTTCTAGGGGCGGCGGGGAGGAGGGTTCACCACAAAGACACTAAGATCACGAAGAGATCTTGTCGGATGGCACGCAGACAGCCACCCGGACAGCGTCTTGGTGTCCTTTGTGTCTTTGTGGTGAACCGTGTTTTTCGGGGGCCTGAAAAGCGAAAGGCCGGGCTTATGGCCCGGCCTATCTCGTATCGCTATGATTTCCCGGAGGGAAATTGGAGCGGGCGAAGGGATTCGAACCCTCGACCCCAACCTTGGCAAGGTTGTGCTCTACCCCTGAGCTACGCCCGCTTCCTGGCGTTTCCGGCGCTCACCGCGTCGGAGGCCCGGATAATTACGGGAAAGCGGGGGGGCGTGCAAGACCTTTTTTTCACTTTTTCGTCTTGGCCCTCCCAGCGCGGCGCGGACTCCGCTTTGGGTGGTATCCAGGTCCGGCTTTGCCCTTGCCAGCGCTCCGGCGACAGTCCATCTATGGGCGGTCGACTCTCACATGGAACCGATGACCATGGAACTCATCCTCGGCTCCGGCCAAAAGGCCGCTGCCGCCGGTGGCGCGGCTGCCGCCGGCGATCTCATCAAGGACGGCACCGCCGCCAGCTTCATGGCCGACGTCATCGAGGCGTCGCGCAAGGCCGTCGTCATCGTGGATTTCTGGGCGACGTGGTGCGGCCCGTGCAAGCAATTGGGCCCGGCGCTGGAAAAGGTGGTGCGCGAGATGCGCGGCGCCGTGCGCATGGTCAAGATCGACGTGGACAAGAACCAGGATCTGGCTGCCCAGTTGCGCATCCAATCGGTTCCCACCGTCTATGCCTTCAAGGATGGCCGCCCGGCGGACGCCTTCACCGGCGCTTTGCCGGAAAGCCAGATCCGCGCCTTCCTGCAGCGCCTGACCCAGGGCGCCGAGGGTGAGATGTCCCTGGACGAGCTGGTGGCCGAGGCCAAGGAGTTGTTGGCCGCCGGTGACGCCGAGACCGCCGCCCAAGCGTTCCAGCAGGTGCTGGGCGAAGACCCCAGCCACGCGCCCGCCACCGCCGGCCTGCTGCGCTGCCTGCTGGCCTTGGGCGATGTGGATTCCGTCAAGCAGATGCTGGCTCAATTGCCGCCCGAATTGCTGAAGCATGCCGAGGTTTCGGCGGTGAAGACCGCGCTGGAATTGCAGGAAACCGCCGCTGCCGGTGCCGGCGAGACCGCCGAACTGCGCCGCCGCCTTGCCACCGATGCCAACGACCACCAAGCCCGCTTTGATTTGGCCCTGGCCTATTACGGGGCCGGTGAGCCCGAAGCGGCGGTGGACGAGTTGCTGGAGCTGTTCCGCCGCGACCGCGCCTGGAATGAGGACGCCGCCCGCAAGCAATTGGTCAAGGTGTTCGAAGCCTCCGGCCCGACTCATCCGCTGACGGTGTCCGGCCGCCGCCGGCTGTCGGCCCTGTTGTTCTCGTGATGGCAACCAGCACTGAACTTGTCGGGTTCCCCCGCGTCGTGCCGGTCTTCGCCATCTCCGGCGTGCTGCTGCTGCCCGGCGGCAGGCTGCCGCTGACGGTGTTCGAGCCGCGCTATCTGGCGTTGACCGACGACGCGCTGGGGGCGGGGCGGCTGTTCGCCCTGGTCCAGCCGGCACCGAACACTGTGACCGATACCGTGGTGCCCGGCCTGTATTCGGTGGGCACGCTGGCCCGCATCAGCGCCTTTGGCGAAACCGGCGACGGCCGCTACATCATCACCGCTTTGGGAATAGCCCGCTTCCGGCTGGCCGGCGAGGTGGAGGGCCGTTCGGGCTATCGCCGCGTGCTGGCCGAATATGGCCCGTTCGCTGCCGATTCCTTGCCCCAGATTGGCCCGGCGGTGGATCGCCGCCGTTTGGTGGGGGCGGTCAGCGCCTATCTGTCGCGTCAGGGCCTGTCCACCGATCTGGCCAAGCTGGAAAGCGCCCCGGATACGGAACTGGTGACCGCGCTGGCCATGGCCTCGCCGCTCAGCCCCGAAGAAAAGCAGGCCTTGCTGGAGGCGCCCACCACCCTGGAGCGCGCCCGCCTGATGACCGCCATGTTCGAAATGGCCCTGCTCGCCGAGGCGGGCGACACCATTGTTCATTAGGAGCGTTTAATGACCGACCGTGTTCCCGGCATCGATCCCAAGCTGATGGAAATCCTGCGTGCCCCCGGCACCCATGCGCCCCTGCGCTATGATGCCGAGCACAACGAATTGGTGGATGACAAGGCTGGCCTTGCCTATCCCATCCGCGACGGCATCCCCATCATGCTGCCCGACGAGGCGCGCACGCTGTGACGCACGCCCCGGAGGAGATCAAGGTCAAGAAAGCCGAGAAGCTGCTGGAAGTGCGCTTCGCGGACGGCACGCTGTTCCGCCTGCCTGCCGAACTCCTGCGGGTGGAAAGCCCCTCCGCCGAGGTCCAGGGCCATGGTGCCGGCCAGAAGGTGCTGGTGGCGGGCCGTGCCCATGTGGCGATCATCGCGGTGGAACCCGTGGGCAATTACGCCATTAAACTGGTGTTCGACGATCTGCACGACAGCGGCATCTACACCTGGGACTTCCTGCACTGGCTGGGCGAGAACCAGGACCGGGTGTGGGCTGAGTATTTGGCGGCGCTGGAAGCGGCGGGCAAATCCCGCGACCCGGCCCTGAACCCGCCGGAGCCCAAGGGGCATTCGTGCGGCGGCAAGGGCGGGTGTGGCTGAGGAAGAAGGTAGATTTACCACCAAGGGCACGAAGGGCACGAAGCTAGCCGGGGAAACGGCGCCCGCTGTCCTCAATGGTCATGAATCCATTATTCAATAATGAGCGCACACTGGCCCCGCCAATACGCCCTCTTGGTGCCCTTGGTGGTGGATCAAAGCTTTTCCCCCCGCATCATCCTCGGCAAATCCCCGACAACGCCCATGGCGTGCTTCATGAACACCCGCTTCATGCCCGGCATGGCCTGAACCGCCGCCAGCCCCAGATCGCGCGCCAGTTTCAGCGGCGGGACGTTGTTGCTGAACAGGCGGTTCAGCACGTCGGTCAGACCCAGCATCAGCATGTTGTCGAAGCGGCGCCAGCGCTGGAAACGCGCCAGCACGTCGGGGCCGCCCACATCCAGGCCCAGGCGGCGGGCATCCACCACCACTTCGGCCAGGGCGGCCACGTCGCGCACGCCCATATTCATGCCTTGGCCGGCGATGGGGTGCATGCCGTGGGCGGCGTCACCCACCAAGGCCAAGCGGCGGTCCATGGCGCGGGCGGCGAATTGGAGCGACAGCGGATAGTGGAAGCGCGGTCCGGCCAGTTCGACTCTGCCCAAGAAACCACCAAAGCGGCTGTTCAGCTCGGCCAGGAAGCCGTCGTCGCTTTGGTTGACGATGGCATCGGCCAGATGCAGCTTTTCCGTCCACACGATGGACGAACGATTGGGATGCTTGGTGTCGCTGGGCATGGGTAAAATCGCGAACGGCCCGCTGGGCAGGAAGTGCTCATGGGCCACGCCGTTATGGGGCTTTTCGTGGGCTACCGTGCAGACGATACCCGATTGGTGATAGTCCCAGCGGGTCAGGCCGATGCCAGCGCCCTGGCGGGTGGGCGAGGCGCGGCCATCGGCGGCCACCACCAGGGCGGTGCGCAGGGAACGGCCATCTTCCAGGGTCACCGTGGCGTAAGTGGGTCCCCGCTCAACGCCGGTTACGCGGGCGGGGGCGATCAGCCGCGCGGTGGGAAGCTGGGCCAGACGCTGATGCACGGCGCGGCGGATGGTGGTGTTTTCCACGATCCAGCCGAAGGGTTCGTCGCCGATGGCTTCATGGTCGTAATGCAGGAACAGGGGCGAGGCGCCGTCGGTGACGCGGATTTCCAGGATGGGTTCGGCCTCGGGCTCCATCAGCGGCCAGATGCCGGCCCCGGCGAACACACGCTGCGCCGACAACGCCACGGCGATGGAGCGGCCATCGCTGCCGGGGCGGCTCAGGGCGCTTGGCTCGGCGGCCTCGATCACGGCGACGTCCAGACCGGCGGAGGCGAGGCAGCAGGCGGTCAGGCCGCCGATGGGGCCGCCGCCGATGACGACAACATCGACAAAGGCGGGGAAGGGGGTGTCATATGAATCAGCCATGCCATCAGATGTGCCACTGAACCGGGCGGGGTGCAAGATTGAGCCCGGCTTGACCTATGAAACAGCGCCCGCGCAGGAAACAGGCAAACGCACCAGCCATTCGCCCATGTTTTGAGCAAAGGCCCAGGCGTTGGGGCAGGGATACACCGCTGAATCGCCCAACCCTGGCGGGTGAGCCATTCCGGCACGGCTCTTGAAAGGGTGAAAGAACGCGGAAGGATCGCAGCGCGGTTTGCGACCAATCAACCGGCGGACGCCCACCGGGACGCGCTTGGCATAGCGCCGAGCCCGGTCGGGGGAGGCACCGCCCATTCTATGGGGACCACAGATGAAGCTGATCATGGCCATCATCAAGCCCTTCAAGCTGGACGAAGTGCGCGAGGCGCTGACTCCGCTGGGCGTC
>JACMKT010000138.1 GCA_014380005.1 Rhodospirillales bacterium | reverse complement strand
CGTGGTGACCTCGCAGGTGGCCCAGCCCGCCGCCGCCGTGGCGATGGCCGCCGAGCCGGTGCGCGCCACCACCGTGGCCCAACCCGCTTTGTCTCTGGGCAGCGCCGCCTTGGCCGCCAAGCCGGTGACCATGGCCGAGCCCGACCTGCTGGACCAGCCCGAAGCCCGCACTGAAACCCGGATGGCTGAAACCCGGATGGCTGAACCCCGCATTGAACGTCCCGAGCCGGCCATGCCGCGCGAGCCGGCGTTCCGTCCGGAACCGCAGATGCGCGCCGAGCCGCAGCTGCGTGCCGAGCCCACCATGGCCCGTCCGGCCCAACGTGAGCAGCCTGCCATGTCCGACCTGCACCGCGCCGTGGCCGATATCGCCGAAGCCGGCCCGCAGCCGCTGCCTCAGGCTCCCCAGGCCCGTCAGGCCCAGCCGGAGCCGGAAGCCCGCCGTGGTCTGTTCGACCGCTTCCTCCGTCCCGCCCCGGTCCGCCAGCCCGTGCAGGAGCAGCAGCCTCAGCAGCAGCAGGCCGCCGCACCCGCCCCGCAGCCGTCGCAGCCGCGCATGGCCACGCGTGGCGAGCCGACCGTGTCGCGTGCGTCCGAAGACCTGGACATTCCCGCCTTCCTTCGCCGCCAAGCGAACTAGGCTTTTTAGTAAGCCCCTCGCCGGGCGCGGCCATCCGGCCGCTTGGCCGCCGCCTCAATGGCGGCCTACCGCGCGAGCGCGGAAACTACCTTTGCGCTGTAGCTATCAAACTTTGGGTCCAGCCTGCCGTCAGGCCGGTTGGACCCGCCCTTTCCCTAGGGTTTGGGCCAATGCTGCAGTGTAACAAAGCGAAACAATGATTGATTTGAGCAGTAGACGGCACAGGGATAGAACAGGAGCGTCGAAAACAGGCCCCAGGGCTGGTGGATAGGGGAAACCCAGACGCCGAATGGGGTTGAAGATGGGGTAAAGTCGTGAAGTACATCAGCGCCGACGTGGTCTCCGCCTTCAAGTCCTCCCCCGAGATTTCCGAGCACACTGCCGTTCGTCAGCGTACCCTGAAGACCGCCATAGGCTGCACCGGCGTTGGCCTGCACTCCGGTGCCAAGGTCACCATGGTCCTGCACCCCGCCGACAGCGACACCGGCATCCAATTCAAGCGTACCGACATCGCCGGCCGTGGCGCCATCGTTCCCGCCTTGTGGTCGAACGTGGGCGACACCCGCATGAACACCTGCCTCGTCAATGACTCCGGTGTCCAGGTCGGCACCGTCGAGCATCTGATGAGCGCCCTGGCTGGTTCGGGCATCGACAATTGCCTGATCGAGATCAACGGCCCCGAGGTTCCGGTGATGGACGGCTCCGCCGCTCCCTTCCTGTTCCTGATCGAATGCGCCGGCACCGTCGAACAATCCGCGCCCCGCCGCGCCATCCGCATCCTCAAACGCGTCACCGTCACCGACGGCGACAAGATGGCCACCCTGGCCCCCTCGCCCAGCTTCTCGCTGCGCTTCGAGATCGATTTCGGCGCCAAGGCCATCTCGCGCCAGGAATTCGCCGTGAACCTGTCCAAGGGCAGCTTCAAATCGGAAATCAGCCGCGCCCGCACCTTCGGCTTCGAGCAGGAAGTCGCCATGCTGCGCTCCGCCGGTCTGGCCCGTGGCGGCTCGCTGGACAACGCCGTGGTCATCGACAGCACCGGCACCAAGGTGCTGAACGATGACGGCCTGCGCTATGGCGACGAGTTCGTCCGTCACAAGATCCTGGACGCCGTGGGCGATCTGGCCCTGGCCGGCGCCCCCATCCTGGGCGCCTTCCACGGCATCCGTTCCGGCCACGCCCTGAACAACCAGTTGCTGCGCGCCATGTACGCCGACCAGACCGCCTGGACCTACACCACCGTGGCCCCCGGCTCCGCCGCCGCCAACAACTTCTCGGCCCTGCCCGCCGCCGAGCCCATGGTCGTCAACGGCTGAGTTGCCTGAAGTTTCAAAAACCCCCGCTGTCTTCGGACGGCGGGGGTTTTTGTTTGTCTTTCACCACCCTCTTTCCGCCTCCGCCATCTGCCCAGGCGCGCGCGGGTGGGGGTATGAGCCCTTGCCCTCTTCCCCTGCCCCTCGCACGTGGTATAGTCGCCGCCACCAGGGAATCCGCGTTCGCCCAAGGAACTTCATGACCGGTCTCGTTTCCGCCCTTCACCGCCCGCGCCTCGCCGCGCTAGCGCTGGCCATTGCCGCGCTGCTTTCCGCCTGTTCGGACAAGAAGGATGAGTATGTGGAGCGCCCGGTAGAGGAGCTCTACAACGAAGCCATGGATTTCGTGGACAAAAACGAATACATGCGCGCCTCGAAGGCCTTCGAGGAAGTGGAGCGCCAGCACCCCTATTCGGTGTGGGCGACCAAGGCCCAGATGATGGGCGCCTATTCGCTGTATGAACGCAACAAATACGACGATGCCATCATCCAGCTGGACCGCTTCATCCAGCTGCATCCTGGCAATAAAGACACGGCCTACGCCTATTACCTCAAGGGCCTGTGCTATTACGAACAGATCACCGACGTGGCCCGCGACCAGCGCATGACCGAACAGGCCATGAAGGGGTTGCAGGAAGTGGTCGACCGTTTCCCCGCCAGTTCCTACGCCAAGGACGCCAAGCTGAAGGTGGATCTGGCCCGCGACCATCTGGCCGGCAAGGAAATGACCGTCGGGCGCTATTACCAAAACCGCAGCCAGTGGCTGGCGGCGCTGAACCGCTACAAGCTGGTGGTGGATAATTTCCAGACCACCACCCACGTGCCCGAAGCCCTGCACCGCATGGTGGAAATCTACCTGACTCTCGGGCTGGACGAGGAAGCCAAGCGCACCGCCTCGGTGCTGGGCCATAACTTCCCCGGCAGCGATTGGTACGAAGACACCTTCTCCATGGTCAAGTCCGGCAAGCCCGCCACCGAACAGGTCAAGGGCGAGAAGTCGGGCTGGCTGGGTTTGTGGTAAGCCCATGCTGGTCTCGCTGTCGATCCGCGACGTCGTTCTGATCGAGAAGCTGGACCTGTCCTTCGCCGGCGGCCTGTCCGCCTTTACCGGCGAGACCGGTGCAGGCAAATCCATCCTGCTGGATTCTCTGTCTTTAGCCCTGGGGGCGCGGGCCGATTCCGGTCTGGTGCGCCACGGCGCCCCGCAATTGACCGTCATCGCCGAATTCGACCCGCCGCCCTTCCATCCCGCCCGAATCATGCTGGCCGCCCAGGACATGGATGTGGCCGGGGCGCCGTTGCTGCTGCGCCGGGTGGTCACCGCCGATGGCCGCTCGCGCGCTTATGTGAACGACCAAGCGGTCAGTGTCGGTCTGCTGCGCAAGGTCGGTGACGAGCTGGTGGAAATCCACGGCCAGTTCGACAGCCACGGCCTGCTGGATGCGGAAACCCACATCACCGTGCTGGACGCCTTCGCCGGCGCCGCCGAGACCCGCCGCCTTGTCCGCACCGGTTGGGATGCATGGCGCCAAGCCGCCAAGGCCCGGACCGAGGCGGAAGACATTCTCAAGCGCGCCCGCGCCGAGGAAGAGGCCCTGCGCCATGCCAGCGAGGAATTGAAGGGCCTTGCCCCCAAGCCGGGCGAGGATGCCGAACTGGCCCAGACCCGCGCCATGCTTCAGCACGGCGAAAAGCTGGTGGAGGCCATGAACGCCGCCATGGCCTCGTTGCGCCAGCGCGGCGAGGTGGAAGCCACCTTGCGCACCGCCGAACGCACCCTGGAACGGGTGGCCGACCGCGCCGAGGGCAAGCTGGACCCGGTCATCGCCGCCCTCAACCGTGCCGCCATGGAAGCGGCTGAGGCGGTCGGGCTGCTGGAACGCGTCTCCGCCGATATCGACCTTGATCCCCGCCATCTGGAAAAGGTGGAGGAACGCCTGTTCGCCCTGCGCGCCGCCGCCCGCAAGCATGGCGTGGAAGTGGACGGATTGGCCGCGCTGAAAGACGATCTGGATCGCCAATTGGCGGCGCTGGACGGCGGCGGCGACGGCCTTGCCAAGCTGGCCCGCGCCGAACAAACCGCCCGCGCCGCTTACGTGGAAGCCGCCCGCACCCTGTCCAAGGCCCGGACCGAGGCCGCCAAGCGCCTGGATCAGGCGGTCGCCGCCGAACTGCCGCCGCTGAAACTGGACAAGGCCCGCTTTGCCACCAAGGTGGCTGCGCAGGACGAAAACGCCTGGGGGGCGGACGGCCTGGACGCGGTGGAATTCCTGGTCTCCACCAATCCCGGCACCCCGCCGGGGCCGCTGGGCAAGATCGCCTCGGGCGGTGAGCTGTCGCGCTTCATGCTGGCGCTCAAGGTGGTGCTGGCCCGCACCTCCTCCACCCCCACCATGGTGTTCGACGAAGTGGATTCCGGCATCGGCGGTGCTGTCGCGGCAGCGGTGGGCGAACGTCTGGCCCGCCTGGGCACGGATGTTCAGGTGCTGGTGGTGACCCACTCGCCCCAAGTCGCCGCACGGGGCCGCAACCATTACCGCGTCGCCAAGCGCGAAGTGGCCGCCGGCAAGGTGCTGACCTCGGTGGAGGAATTGCCGCAAGAGGCCCGGCGCGAGGAAATTGCCCGCATGCTGGCCGGTGAAACCGTCACCGACCAAGCCCGCGCCGCAGCCGACAGCCTGATGGCGGTATAGGGGCCGCCGGAGCCGGCGCACAACCACCGTCGATTGATGTTATTGCTGCATTGCACTTTTAACCATTCCAACAACCGCTAGACTGTAGTATGCAACCCTCGGCTTTAATGGTCAGGGGGATAGAACCGATGCGCGGGGCTTTTGGTATATTTGCGCGGCTGCTGGCGGGATTCGGCGCAGTTGGCTTGCTGGTTGCGCTGGTGGCGGGCATATCGCTGGTGGCTGAAGACATTTCCTCGAGCGCGTCAGCGATCATGTTGCAGCAGTCTCGCAACGCGCTGATGAGCGAGGCCGCCGGAAAGCAGCTTGCGGTTACTCAACGGGCGGTGGTTACCGGTTCGGTCATCGGCGGCGAAACCCGGTGGGGCGACGCCATGAACGAGCTGACGGATACGCGCGAACATTTAGCGCAGCTGGCCGACGCCATCAACGACCCCGAGCACAAGGCCAAGGCGGCGGAAATCCTGGCGCTGGTGCCGGAATACCAAGCCAAGATCGTCCGGCTGCGCGAAGTCACCGACGAATACGCCCCCACCTCGCCCCAAGGCCTGATGGCATTCCAGGGCGCCGAAGACAGCTATATGCGCATGGTCGCTTTGACCGAAGCGCTGACCACCGCCATCCACGAAGCCAGCGACAAATCCATCGAGGCCTCCCGCAGCAAGGTCCAGGGCGTGACCGTGGTGACCATGATCACCGGGGCGGCCAGCGTCGTCCTGGCCCTGACCTTAGCCGTGCTGCTGGCCCGCAGCATCGCCCACCCGGTGATGCGCCTGACCGGAGCGATGTCGCAACTGGCCGAGGGCGAACTGGCCATCGGCATCCCCGGCACCGAACGTTCCGACGAAATCGGCGCCATGGCGCGCGCGGTGGAAATCTTCAAACGCAACGCCGAGGAGAACGCACGGCTGCGCGCGGCACGGGAAAGCGAGGCGGAAGCGGCGGAAACGGCCAAGATCGGCGCTCTGCGCGGCATGGCCGACACGGTGGAAGACGAAATTCACGCCTCGCTCTCCGTGGTGGGCGCGTTGACCGACGACATGGCCAAGAGCGCGAACGCCATGCATGACGTGTCGGACGGCACCTGCGCCAATGCCGCCATGGCTTCGGCGGCGGCCACCCAAGCCCAGTCCAATGCGGAGACCGTGGCGGCGGCGGCGCAGCAACTGCACGCCTCCATCGCCGAAATCGCCCGTCAGGTGGAACATTCCAAGCGGCTGGCCCAGAACGCGGTGGACCAGACCGGCGACACCCAGCAGATCGTCAAGGGCCTGACCGAGACGGTGGTGCGGGTGGGATCGGTCATCGATCTGATCAACGACATCGCCGGCCAGACCAATCTGCTGGCCCTGAACGCCACCATCGAGGCGGCGCGCGCCGGTGACGCCGGCAAGGGCTTCGCCGTGGTCGCCAATGAGGTGAAGAACCTCGCCAACCAGACCCAGCGCGCCACCGGCGAGATCGGCGCCCAAATCTCGGAGATGCAGGCCATCGCCAGCCGCGCCGCCGAGGCCATGACCGGCATCTCGGCCTCGATCCATGACGTGGAGGAATCCAGCACCACCATCGCCGCGGCGGTGGAGGAGCAATCGGCGGCCACGGCGGAAATCTCGCGCACGGTGCAGGATACCTCGACGGCGGCGGCCCAGGTGACCGAGTTGATGGACAGGCTGATTCAGGACGCCGCCCAAACCGGCACCCTGTCCGAAGCCGTCGGCCATGATTGCGGCCGCGTCGTTCAAAATATGAGCGGGTTGGGCCGATCGCTGTCGCGGGTGGTGCGGACCTCGTCGCCGGCGGTGGACCGCCGGCAATCGCCGCGCTTCGATACGCGGCTGACGGTCTCTGCCGCCATGGGCCAAGACACGCGCGAGGCCACCGTCACCACCGTCAGCCAAGGCGGCGTGACGCTGACCTTCAATGACGGAAAGCCGGTGATTCAGGGGCAAAGCTTCGAGATCGCCTCACCCAGCCTGGGCCGGGCGCGCAAGGTCACCGCCGTGACGGTGGGCAACAATCTGGTCCACGCCGCCTTTGGGGCGGGGGATCGGCTGGACGAGGCACAGCTTCGGAAATTGGCGGCGAAGTGAGGCTTTCCCTTCGTACGAACGCATCATCGCGCGAACTCCGCCGTCATGGCCGGACTTGTCCCACGACTGTCCGGTTTAAATTTAACGCGCATGGTGTGACAGCAGAGGGAGCGGCTGTCGCCTTGAATTAAACACGAATGAACACGAATGGGTCAGAGCAGCCGATCCCGGCGGTGCGCCTAGAATTCGTTCTTATTCGTGTTCATGTGTGGACGGCTCCTGCGTTGCAAGGAAAATATTGACGTTTTTTTGACCTGGTCGGGTGCAGTCATGTGTCCGGCCTGTTTGCGCGGCGCATGGCCGCTGGCCCTTTCGTGTCCAATTTCAAAGCAGAAGCCGCGCTCACTGCCGTCATATCATTCACGTTAAATTTAAACCGGACAGTCGTGGGTCAAGCCCGGCCATGACGGTGAGTGTGTTGCCACCATGACGGGGGCCATCACCCCCGCCTTAGCGCCTTGCGCAGCCGCTCCTTGACCTCGCGGCCCGACGGGAACAGGGGCAGGCGGGGTTTGTCCACCTGGGTGGGCTCGGCGGCGAGGCCGATTTCGCTGATGGTGTCTTCGGGCGACAGGGCGCGCACGATCAGTTCCACCTCGCCCAGCAGCATGCGGTCGCCCACGCCGGGATGGCCGCCCAGGGACCATTCCAGCCATTGACCCACGGTGATTTCGCGGGCTTCCGGCGGGATGGGCAGGCCGTACATCAGGCCCAGTTCCTCCATGCGGGCGCGCGGGTCCAGGGGGAAGTCGCCGAAGAACTGGCGGTCGGCTTCCGCTGCGGGGGCGGCGCTGGCGAACAGGCGGTCCAGATGGGGCACCCGCTCGGGCTTGGCGAACAGCCACACCATGTCTCCGGGTCTGAATTCCGATACGCTGCTGCCCAACAGCGAGCGGTGGTCGCGCACCACCAGTGACGGGATGGCCCAGCGCGGCAGTTTGTGTCCCTGCGCCACCAACGAGTTGGACACGATACGATAGGCCACCAATTCATGGGCGGCGCCGGGAATTTCCAGCTCCATGCGCTCCACCGGGCCGATGCGGCGCGGCACCACTTGGCCCAGCCAGCGCGCCACCGGGCCGATGGTCCAGCCTTGCAGGGCCAGAGAGACCAGCACCACCAGGAAGGTGACGTTGAAGAACAGCCGCCCGTTCTCCATGCCCGAGATGATGGGCAGGATGGCGAGCAGAATGCCCACGGCGCCGCGCAGGCCCACCCACGAGACGAAGGCGGTCTCGTTGCGGGTCATGCGGAACGGCAGCAGGCCCACCCACACCGCCAGGGGCCGGGCGATGAAGATCAGCACGAAGGCCACGGCGAGGCTGGGCAGGATCAGCGGTGGGAATTCCCGTGGGCTGGCAAGCAGGCCCAGGGTCAGGAACATGGCGATCTGGGCCAGCCAGATGGCGCCGTCCTGGAAGCGCCGCATGGTGTGGGGCGCCACCAGCCGCGAATTGCCTGCCACCAGCCCGGCCACGTAAACCGCCAGAAAGCCCGAGCCACCCACCAGCGAGGTGGCCGCGAACAGCATCAGCGCCAAGGACAGCCCGGCGATGGGCAGCAGGCCGCGCTCGATGCCCAGGCGGTTGATGGCCTGGACGATGACGAAGCCGCCCACCAGCCCGGCAAAGCCGCCGATGCCGAATTCCAGGGTCAGGTGCAGGATCACATAGCCGCCGAACCCCGAATGGCTGGAGCGGTCCACCAGGAAGCGGATCAGCACCAGGGTCAGGAAGATGGCCATGGGGTCGTTGGAGCCGGATTCCATTTCCAGGATGGAGCGCACGCGGTCGCGCACATGGATGCCGCCCACCCGCAGCAGGAAGAACACCGCCGCCGCATCGGTGGAGGCGACGATGGAGCCCAGCAGCAGGCCCTCGATCCAGCCCATGTCCAAGATGTAATGGGCGGGTATGGCGACGATGGCGGCGGTCAGCAGCACGCCGATGGTCGCCAGCGATATGGCCGGCGCCGCCGCCAGCCGCACGCTTTTGAGGGAGGTATGGAAGCCCGAATCGAACAGCACGATGGCCAAGGCCACGCTGCCGATCATATAGGCGGTGCCGGCATCGTCGAATTTGATGCCGCCGATGCCGCCATCGCCGGCCAGCATGCCGACGCCCAGGAACACCAGCAGCAACGGCGCACCGATGCGGAACGACAGCAGGCTGGAGAAAATGCTGACGGCCACCAAGCCCGCCAACACCAGCAACGCCACGTTCATGCTCTCGATCACCGCCGCGCACCCCTCACCAGCGTTTTCTCTTCTTCGGGTGTAAGGGCCAAGGCGGGGGATGTCCAGGCCCGGAAGGGCAGAAATCTGCAAGGCATAGGCATTTTCCCTATATTCCCGGAGAGGGGGGCCTTGTCTAGAACAGGGCCTCTGAACGAAAGGCACCCCCTTTGGACCACAGCATCTTCAAGGATGCGTTGATCTTCCTCGCCATCGCCGTGCTGGTGTCACCCCTGTGCCACCGGCTGCGGATCAGCCCCGTGCTGGGCTATCTGGTGGCCGGCAGCGTGGTCGGCCCCGCCGGGTTGGGCCTGTTGATGGACGAGGAAGGCCCGCGCGGTTTGGCCGAGTTGGGCATCATCTTCCTGCTGTTCATGATCGGCCTGGAACTGTCGTGGGAACGCCTGCGCGTCATCCGCCACTTCATTTTCGGCCTGGGCACCGCCCAGGTGCTGGTGACCGGCGGGCTGGCCGCCGCCGTCGTCGCCTTTGGCGGCTTCCCGCCCCAGGGCGCGCTGGTGGTGGGTTTGGCGCTGGCATTCTCCTCCACCGCCTTCGTGCTGCAAATCCTGCATGAACGGGGCGAACTGAACTCGCAACTGGGCCGCGTCGCCGTGGCGGTGCTGATCCTGCAGGACCTTGCCGTGGTGCCCCTGCTGGTGATGATCCCGCAATTGGGCGGCGACGGTCTGTCCATGATGTGGGCGCTGGCCCTGGCCTTGGCGAAAGCCGTCGCCGCCATGGCGGTGATCTTCCTGGTCGCCCGGCTGGCCCTGCGCCCGGCCTTCCATCTGGTGGCCGACACCCGCTCGCCCGAGGTGTTCGTCGCCGCCGCCCTGTTCACCGTCATCGGCACCAGCTTCGCCACGGAAGCCATGGGCCTGTCCCAATCCCTGGGCGCCTTCCTGGCTGGCGTCATGCTGGCCAGCACGGAATACCGCCATCAGATCGAGGCCGACCTGCAGCCGGTGCGCGGGCTGCTCATGGGCCTGTTCTTCCTGACCGTGGGCATGACCGTCGACCCGGCGGCCCTGCTGCACCATTTGCCCCAGGTGGCCGCCGGTGTGGGCCTGCTGGTGGGCGGCAAGGCGCTGATTCTGACCATGCTGGCCCTGGCCTTCCGCTTTTCCCTGTCGTCATCCCTGCATCTGGGCCTGTTGCTGGCCCAAGGCGGCGAGTTCGCCTTCGTGGTGCTGGCCCGCGCCGGTCAGAACCAGTTGGTGGACCCGGCCTCGGTGGAATTGTTGACCTCCATCGTCGCCGTCAGCATGGCGCTGACCCCATTCCTGGCCTTCGTCGGCGATTGGGTGGCCCAGCGCCGCCATCTGTCCGATGGCGAGGCGGTGGCGCTGCGTGGCGAGGGCAACGACCTCAACGCCCACGTCATCCTGGTGGGCTTTGGCCGGGTCGGGCAGATCATCGCCGGCATCCTCCAGGAACAGGGCATCCCCTTCATCGCCATCGACCGCGATCCCCGTCTGGTGGCGCGGCTGCGCGACCGGGGCGACGTGCCGGTGTTCTTCGGCGACATCCGCAAGGTGGAAATGCTGAAGGCGGTGGGGGCAGCGCGGGCCCGTGCCGTGGTGCTGACCATCGACACCGGATCGGGCCGCGAAAAACTGGTGCCGCGCCTGCGCAAGCAATTCCCCCAATTGCACATCCTGGTGCGCGCCCGCGACCGCCGCCAAGCCAAGGGCCTGGAAGCCCTGGGCGCCACCGCCGTGGTGCCCGAGGCCCTGGAAGGAAGTCTGCAACTGGCCGGCCAGACGCTCCGCCATCTGGGAGCGCCCGCCGAGGCCGTCCATGCGCTGTTGGACGATTACCGCCACAATGATTACGAAAAGTTGGCGCTGACGCTGGAGCGGGATTAACCCCCGTTCAACACTTTGGGCACCCGGTTCAGCCGCAGCCGGAATGCGTCCGGCATGCCCTTGCCCAGCAGGGGGCGCAGGTACAGGCGGAAGGCGTCGGTGACGTCGGTGCCGTTTTCGGCGATGAACTCGTCCTCCATGATTCGGGTCTTGCCGGCCACGGCCTCCAGCGGCATCAGCTTGTAATCCACCGAATAGAACCCGGTGCGCTGGATGGTCACGGACCCGTCCTGCTGGCCCCACATGGCGAATTGCACCGCTTTTTCGCCCACCTCGCGGGCCTCGCGCTGGTCCACGTCCGAGACACAGCCGACAAAGGACCGTTGCAGGTAACCGAAGGTGTCGCCGCGCACCCGCTTGATGCCCAGCTTGCCCTTGATCTCTTCGCACAGCAGATCGGCCAGGGCGCCGGTGCCTGAAAGCTGGACGTTGCCGTGGGCGTCTTTCTCTATTTCCTTCGCCAGTTGGGTCATGATCGGCGCGCCGGCTTCGTTGTGGATGCCTTCCGACACGGCGACGACGCAACGGCCATGCTTGTCCATGGTCATCTTCACGTCGGACAGGAACTTATCCACCTTGAAGGTGCGCTCGGGCACGTAGATCAAATGGGGGCCGTCCTCGGGGAATTTTTTGCCCAAGGCGGAGGCGGCGGTCAGGAAGCCGGCATGGCGGCCCATGACCACGGCCAGATAGACGCCGGGCAAAGCGGCATTGTCCAGATTGGCGCCCATGAACGATTGCGCCACGAAGCGCGCCGCCGACGGGAAGCCGGGGGTGTGGTCGTTCAGCACCAGATCGTTGTCGATGGTCTTGGGGATGTGCATGCAGCGCAGGGGATAGTCCGCCTTGCGCGCTTCCTCGGATACGATGCGCACGGTGTCCGACGAATCATTGCCGCCGATATAGAAGAAATAGGCGATGCCGTGGGCCTTCAGGACCTTGAAGATTTCCTGGCAGTATTTCAGATCGGGCTTGTCGCGGGTGGAGCCCAGGGCCGAGGACGGGGTCTCGGCCACCATTTCCAGATTGTGGCTGGTCTCCTGGGTCAGATCCAGGAAGTCCTCGTTCACGATGCCGCGCACGCCGTGATAGGCGCCGTAGACCAGATCGACGTTGCGGAATTTCCGCGCTTCCAGCACGACGCCGGCCATGGATTGGTTGATTACAGCAGTCGGCCCGCCACCCTGGGCCACCAGCACCTTCCCGTGGAGCATGACACCTTC
Organism: Rhodospirillales bacterium; assembly: GCA_014380005.1. Lineage (GTDB taxonomy): Bacteria > Pseudomonadota > Alphaproteobacteria > Rhodospirillales > Magnetospirillaceae > Magnetospirillum. Next base: position 920 of record JACMKT010000138.1, on the reverse strand, counting down.
TCCGTTCCCGGCTGTTTCTGAATGAAGGATAGGTCATTCCATTGGCGTGCGACAGGGGGTTGGGGGCTTGTTCCACTCTCGGGGAGGGGCCATCTTGTGGCTGACCCCACCTAATGGGTATTGGAGGATAGCGTTGTCCGTGGAAAGCCCGTGTATTTCCCTGTGCCATATGGACCCCGAGACCGGAACCTGCGAGGGCTGTGGCCGCACGCTGGAAGAAATCCGCGCCTGGAAGCTGGCCGATGACGATCAGAAAAGCGAAATCCTGAACCGCGTGGCGGAGCGCCGCTGATGGGCCAAGATGTCAGCCGCGTCGCCGCCATTCTCGATTTCTGGTTCGCGCCGGGCATGGAAACCCGCTGGTTCGCCAGCGACCCGGCCCTGGACCGCGATCTCGCCGAGCGTTTCGGTGAGGATATGGTCAAGGCGTCGGACGGTTCGCTGGACCATTGGGTGGACAGCGCCGACGGCGCATTGGCCCTGGTACTGCTGCTGGATCAATTGCCGCGCAACGTGTTCCGCGGCAAGTGGCAGGCGTACTCGTTCGACAGCCACGCCTTGGCCATCGCCGAAGCTGCCCTGCTGCGCGGCCACGACCGCGCTTTGACCTCCATGCGCCGCCGCTTCCTGTTCCTGCCGTTCGAGCATTCCGAGGTGTTGTCGGATCAGCGTTATTGCGTGGAACTGTTCGAGCGTGCCGGCGACGACCCGGAAGGCCTGGACTTCGCCCGGCGCCACATGGACGTCATCGCCCGCTTCGGCCGCTTCCCCAGCCGCAACGAGGTGCTGGAACGCGAGACCTCGCCGGAAGAGGAAGAGTTCTTGAAGACGTGTCCGGCGGGGTTCTAGCAAGAAGTAATAATGACACGGATGGACACGGATCCCCGCTGCGCGGGACACGGATAAGAATCCATCCGTGT
>JACMKT010000137.1 GCA_014380005.1 Rhodospirillales bacterium | reverse complement strand
GAAAACCCTTTCCAGAACTCTCGGCTTTTCCTACAACAGTCAGGTCATGACGTCCAAAGCAAACCACCCGCTCCTCACCATCGGCACCCGCGGCTCTCCGCTGGCGCTGGCCCAGACACACGAGACCCGCGACCGCCTTGCGGCGGCGTGGCCGGAATTGGCTGCGGAAGGCGCCATCGCCATCCAAATCATTCAGACCACGGGTGATTTGGTGCAGAACCGACCGCTGGCCGAAATCGGCGGCAAGGGCCTGTTCACCAAGGAACTGGACGAGTCCATGATGGAGGGCCGCATCGATCTTGCGGTTCATTCCATGAAGGACGTGCCCACCAGTTTGCCCGACGGCATCGTGCTGCCCTGCATCCTGCCGCGTGAAGACGTGCGCGACGCCTTCCTGTCGCTGACGGCGAAAAGTCTGGCCGATCTGCCGGCGGGTGCGGTCATCGGCTCGGCCTCGCTACGCCGCGCCTCGCAGATCCTGCACAAGCGCCCCGACCTCAAGGTGGTCAATTTCCGCGGTAACGTGCAGTCGCGCCTGCGCAAACTGTCCGAGGGCGTGGTGGACGCCACCCTGCTCGCCATGGCCGGGCTCAACCGCCTGGGCCTGTCCCAGCACGCCACCTGCGCGTTGGAAACCGACGACATGCTGCCGGCGGTGGCGCAAGGCGCCATCGGCATCACCTGCCGGGCCGACGACGCCCAGGCCCATAAATATCTGGCGGCGCTGAACCACCCGGAATCCATGATCCGCATCACCGCCGAGCGTGCCTTCCTGCTGACCCTGGACGGGTCCTGCCGCACTCCCATCGCGGCGTTGGCCGAGCTGGACGGCGACAACATCTCGTTCCGTGGCCTGATCATCAGCCCCGACGGCGTGACCGTTCACGCCACCTCGCGCCAGGGCAAGGCGTCCGACGCCGCCGCCATGGGCAAGGATGCCGGCGAGGAAATGCTGAAGGTGGCCGGGCCGGGTTTCTTCGACTTCAAGGCATAAGGCCGTGGTGACTGCCCTCGTCACCCGCCCCCGCGAAGATTCCGAGGGCGTGGCGCGGGAACTGGCCGCACGCGGCGTGGACGTGGTGATCGAGCCCCTGCTGGACATCGTGCCGGTGGCGGCGCATGTGGACATCGATGGGGTCCAGGGCATCCTCGCCACCTCGGCCAATGGGGTGCGGGCATTGGCGCGGGTGCTGGCCGACCGCACCATGCCGGTATGGGCGGTGGGCGATGCCTCGGCGCGGGTGGCGCGTGAATTGGGCTACACCACGGTGGAAAGCGCCGGGGGCGACGTGGATACCCTGGCGGCGCTGGTCATGGACCGCTGTAAGCCGGAAGCCGGCGCCTTCCTGCACGCCGCCGGCACCGTGACCGCCGGCGATCTGGCGGGACGGCTGGAGGCTGCCGGGTTCACTGTCCGCCGGGTGGTTCTGTACGAAGCCAGGACCGCAACCGTACTTTCCGCCAGCCTGACCGATGCCTTGTCCCGGCAAGGCGTCCAGGTCGCCCTGTTTTTCTCTCCCCGCACTGCGGCAACCTTTGCTACCTTGGTGCGGGCCGCCGGTCTGACCCATGCAACCGGGCGGATAATTGCCTTGGCCCTAAGCCCCGCCGTTGCCGCAGCACTTGCGGCGCTTCCCTGGGCGGACATCCGCGTGGCCGCCGCGCCGACCCAAACGGCGCTGTTGGCGCTGCTCGACCATTCGAGGATGACGATGACCGAGTCCGATCAGCCTAAATCCGACGCGCCCGAAGTTCCGGTCGAAGTTCCGGCTGAAGCCCCTGCTGAAGTTCAGGCTGACAGCGGCCCGGCTGAGGATAAATCCACTCCCTGGGGCGCCATCGTCGCCGCATTGGGCGTGGTGGCGCTGGTGGCCGGCGGTCTCGCCACTTGGCCGGAATGGAAATATCTGGTTTCCGAATCCCATCCGGTGGCGATGCCCATGCAGGCCCAGGCGCCCGACGAGTTGGAGGTCCTGCGCACCGACCTTGCCGCCACCCGCGAACAATTGCGCCGGGTGGAAGAGCGTTTGGCCCAGCCGGCCAGCGGCCCGGTGCTGACCCCGCTGGAAAACCGCCTGACCCAGAACGAAGCCGCCATCCGCGCCTTACAGGCCCAGCCGCAAGTGCCGGCCCGTTTGGTCGATGAAGTGGACGCGCTTGGCAAGCAGGTGGCGGAACTGAAGAAGACCTCCGCCGATGCCGCTGCGGTGCTGCGTCTGGCCGACCGGGTGGAGAAGGTCGAAGCCGGTTTCCGCGACATGCAGGCGCGCCGCAGCTCGGCCTCAGCCATGATGCTGGCGGTGGGGCAGCTGCGTGAGGCCCTGTCCAAGGCCATGCCCTATGATGCGGAATTGCGGGCGGTGCGCGCGCTGGGCGGCCAGGATGCTGACGTCACCCCGGCGCTGGATGTGCTGAAGCCCCGCGCCATCAGCGGCATTCCCACGGCGCCGGTGCTGTCGGTCCGCTTCGCCGCCTTGGCCCCCGCCATCGTCCGCGCGACCGTTCTGCCGGCGGAACAAAGCTGGTGGCGCCAGACCATGGATCGTTTCGCGAGCCTTGTGGTTGTTCGGCGCGAGGACGGCAACGCCGCCGGTACCCAGCCCGCCGCCATCGTCGCCCGTGCCGAAGCCGCCCTGAACCAAGGTGATCTGGGCGGCGCCGTGGGTGAGGTGGAAACCCTGACCGGCGGCCCGGCGGATCAGGCGGCCAATTGGCTGGCCGATGCCAAGGCCCGCCTTGCCGCCGATAAAGCGGTGTCGGAACTGACCGCCCATGTGGTCGCCTCCATCGGCGCGGGGCAGTGACATGATCCGCCGCCTCGCGCTGTTCGTCATCGTCACCGCCCTTGTGGTCGCGGCGGCGGTGTGGCTGGCCGACCGGCCCGGCGAAGTGGTCGTCCACTGGCAGGGCTGGCGGGTGGACACCACCGTGCCGGTGCTGGTGCTGGCCCTGATCGCCATCCTGACCGTGTCGTCCTTCGCGCTGAAATTGACGCGCGGCATCGTCGGTTTCCCCCGCCGCCTGCTCGCCGCCCGCCGGGCGCGCCGCACCCGCGACGGCTATCGGGCCTTGTCCGACGGTCTGGCCGCCATTGCCTCGGGCGATCCCCGCCGCGCCCGTAAACTGGCCCGCCGCGCCGACAAGCTGCTGGAGGACCGCTCGCTCACCGGCCTGCTGACCGCCCAGGCCGCCGAATTGTCGGGCGACGAGACCGAGGCCGAACGCCGCTTCACCACTATGGTGGAACGCTCCGAGACCGCTTTCCTGGGCCTGAAGGGTCTGCTGGCCCTGGCGCTGAAGCGCGGCGACCGTGTTGCCGCCCTGGATTACGCCCACCGCGCCTGGGCCTTGGGCGGCCCCACCGACGGCATCGCCGCGACCCTGTTCGATTTGCAGGCCCGCGCCGGCCAATGGCCCGAGGCCGAAGCCACCCTGGCGGAAGCCAAAAAGCGCGGCGCCATGAGCAATGGCGATGTGCTGCATGCCCGCGCGCTGGCCCTGGTGGAACGCTCCCGCGTCACCGCTGACCCCGCCGAGGCGTTGAAGCTGGCCTTGGCCGCCCATAAAGCCGATTCCGGCTTGGTCCCCGCCGCCACCCAGACCGCCGCCTTGTTCCATCGCCTGGGCAAGCCGCGTAAGGCCGAATCCGTGATCGCCACCACTTGGCGCATCAACCCCCATCCCGATCTGGTGGAAGCCTCCTTGGCCCTGGCCCCGGCGGAAAATCCGCTGCAGCGGGTCAAGCGGGTGGAAAAACTGGTGCGCGCCAACCCCGATTCCGCCGACGGCCACATGGCCCTGGCCGAAGCCGCCCTGGCCGCCAAACTGTGGGGCCAAGCCCGCACCCATCTGGAAGCCGCTTTGGCCGAACGCCCCACGGGTGGCTTGTACGTGCTGCTGGCCAAGCTGGAACGGGAAGAACGCCAGGACGAAGCCGCCGCAGGGGCATGGCTGGCAAAATCCACCACGGCGCCGAGCGAACCCGCCTGGGTGTGCACCGCGTGCAACAAGGGGGCTGACGCATGGTCGGTGACCTGCCCCCATTGCGGCACGGTGGACGGGCTGGTGTGGCGATAGTTTTATAACCCTCCCCCCTCGCGGGGGAGGGAGGGACCCGCGTAGCGGGAGGGAGAGGGGGCGCTCCCGCCAAAGAAAAAGCCCGCAACACGGATAAACACGGATGCCCGCTGACGCGGGCGCACGGATGAACACGGATGGGGGCATCCATGCTGCTGTACCATTATTGCTCGAACGATACGTTCCTCAAGATATTGGTGAACCGTGAGCTGTGGCTATCAGAGTTGACGTTGAGCAATGATAGCATGGAAGGTGAATGGGTTAGAAAATTACTGTTGGATGAGTGTCATATTTTAGAGCTACCTGAATTTATTATTGATAGCTTGCTGTGTGGTGTCGAGCAGGTATTGGCATTAACGAGCGCTGCCGGCTTTTGTTTGTCAGAGAATGCAGACGTTTTAAGTCAATGGCGAGGATACGCCGACAATGGGGCGGGCGTAGCCATTGGGTTTGACCGCGAGTATTTGGTTGCGTGTGGAGAGGCTGTCAAAATTAAATCTAAAGTAAACCTCAGTAAAATTGAATATAATGTCGATGTGCAGCGGTCGACAATTTTATCATACATGAATATGTTCAAATATTATTTTGTCAGTGAAGGTGAGCTATCAGCCAAACCTGTTGAAAAGTGGTCGGGCATTAACTGTAATGAACAGATCAAGCTTCACGATGAATGTTCAAATTTTTTCTTCCCGATGAGGTTGCTGTCAGATTATCTTTTCACCTTAAAAAACCCAGCTTTTGCAGAAGAGTCAGAATGGCGTCTTTACGCGACTTTATTTAAGTCCGCTTCTTTTAAAATCGATGGAACGTTGGTAAGTGAAGGTTACGCTGATTCAAGTGCTATGAATTTTCGCTCGTGCGGCGAACGAATTGTTCCCTATTTAAATCTCCCGCTCGGCCAATTAGGCAGTGTGAAGGAGGTCGTTCTGGGGCCGCGCAACCAAACGCCGGATGTTGTTGTCCGTACATTTCTTATCCGCATGGGGGTGCCACACGTGGCAATTCGGCGTTCCGCCGCCACCTACCGCTAATCCGTGTCTATCCGTGCAGCCCGCGCTAGCGGGCATCCGTGTCCATCCGTGTTGCGCACTTAAAGCCGCCCCGCGCCCAGACACCCCGTCCCCCCCCCTCTCCCTCCCACGCGCTAAGGCGCGCGGGCCCCTCCCTCTCCCGCAAGGGGCGAGGGGCGAAAAAATCCCCTTCGCCCTTGCAATCCATCGCCATAGCCCCGACCCTTAGGGCACCATGACTGAGTATCTCAGCCGGGGGCGGGTTTCGGCGATTTTGGGACCCACCAATACCGGCAAGACCCATTTCGCGCTCGACCGTATGCTCGGGCACGCCACCGGTATGATCGGCTTTCCGCTTCGGCTGCTGGCGCGTGAGAACTATGACCGCATCGTGCGGGTGAAGGGTGCCGCTTCGGTGGCGTTGATCACCGGCGAAGAGAAGATCATTCCCGCCCATCCCCGCTGGATTGTCTGCACGGTGGAATCCATGCCCCTGGACCGCCGGGTCGCCTTCATGGCGGTGGATGAAATCCAGCTTTGCGCCGACCCGGAACGGGGGCACGTCTTCACCGACCGCCTGCTGCATGCGCGCGGCCAGGAAGAGACCCTGTTCCTGGGCGCCGAGACCATCAAGCCGCTGTTGCGCCGGCTGATCCCCGGCATCGAATTCATCACCCGCCCGCGCCTGTCGAAGCTGACCTATACCGGGCCGAAGAAGCTGAACCGGTTGCCGCCGCGGTCGGCGGTGGTGGCGTTTTCGGCGGCGGAAGTCTATGCCATGGCCGAGTTCGTGCGGCGCCAGCGCGGCGGTGCGGCGGTGGTGCTGGGGGCGCTGTCGCCCCGCACCCGCAACGCCCAGATCGGCATGTATCAGGCCGGTGAGGTGGATTACATCGTCGCCACCGACGCCATCGGCATGGGCTTGAACATGGACGTGGACCATGTGGCCTTCGCCCAATTGCGCAAGTTCGACGGACGAGTGTCGCGCGATCTGGCGCCGTCCGAGGTGGCTCAGATCGCCGGGCGCGCCGGACGGCATATGAATGACGGCACCTTCGGCACCACCTCGGACGTGGGCGGCCTCGCGCCGGAATTGGTGGAGGCGGTGGAGGGCCATCATTTCGCGCCGCTGAAGGTGCTGTCGTGGCGCAATTCCGATCTGCGCTTCACTTCGGTGGAGGCATTGATGGCATCTCTGGACCGCCCCCCCGATGAACCCGGCCTGATCCGGGCGCGCAATGCCGACGATCAGGTGGCGCTGATCCATCTGGCGGCCCATGCGGACATCGCGCGCCTCGCCAACCACCCCGAGCGGGTCAAGCTGTTGTGGGAGGTGGCGCAGGTGCCCGATTTCCGCAAGGTCATGGCCGACGCCCACACCCGCCTGCTGAGCCATTTGTTCCGCCATCTGACCGGGCCGGGGCGGCGGCTGCCCACGGATTGGCTGGCCAAGCATGTGGCGCGGCTGGACCGCACCGATGGCGAGCTGGACACCATCATCAACCGCCTCGCCAATGTGCGGACCTGGACCTATGTGTCCCATCGCGGTGATTGGGTGACCGACCCGCTGCACTGGCAGGGCATCACCCGCGCCATTGAGGACAAGCTGTCCGACGCCCTGCACGACCGCCTGACCCAGCGCTTCGTGGACCGCCGCACGGCCTTGCTGGTGCAGCGCATGCGCGGCGATACCTCGTTGCTGAGTGCGGTGGCGTGCACCGGTGACGTGTTGGTGGAAGGCCATTATGTGGGCCGATTGTTCGGTTTCCGCTTCGTGCCCGATGCGGTCGAGGGTGCCAATGCCGCCAAGGCGGTGCTGGCCGCCGCCGCCCGCGCGCTGAAACCGGAAATCGCTGCACGGGTGGAGCGGCTGGCGGCTGAACCCGACGATGCTTTCGTGCTGGCGCCCGACGGCCAAATCCTGTGGCAGGACGACCCGGTGGCGCGTCTGGTGGCGGGGCCGGAAATACTCAAGCCGGTGGTGGAGCCGCTGGCCAGCGATCTGCTGGAACCGGGCCAACGCGAGCGTATCCGCAAGCGTCTGGCCGATTGGCTGAACGAGGCCATCAGTCTCGCCTTCCAGCCCTTGCTGGCGGCGCGCAAGGCCCCGTTCGTGGGTGCCCCACGCGGGTTGGTGCATCAGTTAAGCGAGTCGCTCGGTTCGCTGGCCCATTACGGCGCCGGTGCCCAGGTGGAAGCGTTGACCGGGCACGACCGCATGAAATTGGGTCATTTTGGCATTCGTTTCGGGGTGGAAAGCGTTTTTATTCCGCACTTGCTCAAGCCCTCTATCCAGCACCTGCGCGCATTGTTGTGGACGGTGCATGAGGGCCAGCCGCTCATGGACCCGCCGGGGATCAAGGTGTCGGTCATTGTGGAAAGGCCGGCGGCGTTCTATGAGGCGGTGGGCTATCGTGTGGTGGGCGCGCAGGCCATCCGGGTGGACATGCTGGAACGCTTCGCCGCCGAGGCGCGCAGATTGGCGCGCGAGACCAAGGGCGGTTTCGCCCTGACCCCGCAAATGCTGTCGTCGCTGGGATTGGGTAAGGAGGGAACCGGTCAGTTGCTGACCGCATTAGGCTACCGCAAGCTTGAGACCGGCTGGGTCGCGGGCAAGCGCGGACCGGTGGGGAAGGCGAAGCCGGCAGGGGCGCAGCGGCAGAGCGATGCCGACAGCCCGTTCGCCGTGCTGCGGGGGGCTTTAGACCAGCTTTAAAACAACATTACGCCTTGTTTGCGTAGCAGCTTGCTGCTCAGTATCACCGTGTCGCGCGGTTCGTCGCTGACGGGGACGCGCACACAAACATTGTCCAGGGACTGGGCGATTCTGACCGCCAATTCAAACAATTCTTGCGGGCTTCTTGAGTCCAGGGGCGGATAGTGGCCGTCGGACATAAGGTCTACGGTAATCATGGGCTTGCCCTCCCGCGCCATCAAAATAGCTCGATGCCAACATCCTCGAGCGCCTTGCCGAGGAAGACCACTTCATCACCCGCCTGCAGCCCAAGCTTGGCGTGCACCTCGGCGTCAGGCACCGAGCGGGCGATGAATTTGGCGAAGTCATAGAGATACTCAGCCGTTTTGACCGTGAGCGGCTGGTAGAGTCTGTCGCTGCTGCGATCGAGCTGTACCAGGAACATTGGAGCCTCCCGCCCATGGGTGTTTCTTAGAGGCTCATCCTATCCCTAGGGGTAATACTCCACTATGCGAAAGCATAGGCGGCTGCCATGCCGGGAACTCATGTGGAAATGCGTAAAATTGTAAGTAAATAAGGTTCACCACCAAGGGCGCCAAGGGCACCAAGCTACCTGCCGGATGGCAGTCCGGGTGCTCCGCGGCACGCCGTCTTGGTGTCCTTGGTGCCCTTGGTGGTGAAAACCTTCCTTACGCCGCCGCGCGCACTCCCGCGTCCCGGATCGGCAGGTGCACCAGGGTGGCGAAGAGGCCGGCGGCCACGGTGCTCATCCACATGATGTCGTAGGACAGGGTGGAGTCGTAAATGATGCCGCCCAGCCATGCCCCCAGGAACGAGCCGATCTGGTGCGAGAAGAACACCACGCCGAACAGCATGCCCAGATAGCGCGGCCCGAACAGGGTGGCGATCAGGCCGGTGGTGGGCGGCACGGTGGACAGCCATAGCAGGCCCATGACAGCGGCGAAGGCCAGTAGGGTGACCTCGTTCTTCGGACCCATGACGAACAGGAAGGTGGCGATGGCACGGGCGCAATAGATGGCCGACAGCAGATATTTCGGCCGGATTTTCAGTCGCCCGGCCACGAAGGTGCCGATGACGTTGAAGCCGCCGATGACCAGCAAGGCGGTGGCGCCAGCCCCCTTGGTCATGCCGCACAGGGCCAGATAGCCGGGCAGGTGGACGCCGATGAAGGCCAGTTGGAAGCCGCAGACGAAGAAGCCGGCGGTCAGCAGGCGATAGCCGGAATGGCCCCAGGCCTCGGATAAGGCCTCGCGGATGGATTGGGCGGCGCCCAGGGCGGTGTGGCTGGCCCGTGCCGCCACCTCGCCCTTGTGCAGCATGAGCGCCAGGGGAATGGTCGCCAGGGAAAAGCACGCCAGCACCCACACCGCATTGGTGGCGCCCAGAGTGCCGATCAGCCCCTGGGTCATGGGGATCATGGCCATCATGCCCAGCGAGCCCAAGGCCGAGCCGGTGCCCATGGCGGTGGTGCGGAAATGGGGCGCCACCGCGCGGCCCACCGGTCCCAGCACCACGGAATAGCTGGTGGCGGCCAGGCCGAAGCCCGAGACCAGCCCCAGGCCGATGATGGTGGGCCCCTCGCCGCCCCAGGCCACCAGCATCATGCCCAGGCCGAAGGCCAAGGCGCCGAACGCGGCCACCCGGGCGGCGCCCCAGCGGTCGGCGGCGGCGCCGGTGAAGGGCTGGAAGAAGCCCCAGAATAGATTATGCAGGGCCACCGCCAGGGAAAACGTCGCCAACGGCCAGCCCCGTTCCAGCGATAGCGGGCCGATCAGCAGGCCTTGGGCTTGGCGCGCACCCATGGAAACGCTCATCATCAGGCAGCCGCTGATGAAAATGGTGAGCACGGCGGGGGTAAGCCAAGCGGGACGACCCATGGCGGGACCTCTGGAAAAGGAAATCGAGGCATGAGCCTACGCGGCCCCCAATTCCCCGGCAAACGAGATGTCATAGCCCACCGGCGTTAGTTTTTCTAATCGCTGACAGCGAGGCTGGGCAGGGCTATCCTAGGGACCGGTAACAAGGATGTGACCCCATGGTGGGAACTGTGCGTCTGATGCCCCATCACGATCCCCAGTGGCGCCAAAAGGTGGCCGCGCTGGATGTGCGCCACACCGAGCTGCTGTCGCGCGATGGCCTGCTGACCGTGGACGAACAGCGCGAATTGATGACCTTGCGCGAGGCCATGGACAAGGCGCTGAACTCGCGTTTCCGCACCACCGCCGAATACCGCGACTTCTATCTGGCCCGCGCCCAGCAATTGCTGGAAGACGAAGGCATCGACATGGATTTGCCCGACATCCCGGCGGACGCCACGGTGGAAGACATCGACCGTGTGCTGGGGCTGGTCTGGGCGGCGGTGGAAGTCACCAATTCGGAGACGTTTTGAGGTGTTATTCACCACAAAGACACAAAGAACACAAAGAGAGCCTGCCGTAGGGCTATCGATAAGGCCCTTGGGCTTTCTTCGTGTTCTTTGTGTCTTTGTGGTGAAACCCTACCCCTAAATCTTCGAACCCTTGCGGCGCACGGGCGCGTCGGCGCCTTCGTATAAGGGCCATGCTCCGGTGGCGACCGCGTCCAGGGACGGGGATTGCTGGCCCAGGCGCGAGCGGTAGATCCAGAAATTGGTCATGACGCGCTCGACGAAAGCGCGGGTTTCGCGCGACGGCAGGCTTTCGATGAACAGCAGCGGGTCGTTGCCGTGCTTCATGCTCGACAGCCACTGGCCCAGCTTGCCGGGACCGGCATTGTAGGCGGCGGCCAGCATGAGCAGATTGTTGTTCACCGGCTCCTCGGACATCAGCTTGGCGAGGTATTTCTGGCCCAGGCCCAGATTGAATTCCGGGTCGCCCAGCTTGTCCTTGACCTGACGGCCCGCCAGCGAGGTGGCGGTGGCCGGCATTAGCTGCATCAGGCCGGACGCGCCGGCGGGGCTCATGGCCTTGGGGTTGAACGACGATTCCTGGCGCACGAAGGCGAAGACCAGGGCCTTGTCCACCAGCCAGCCGCCCCTGGGATTCCATTCGGGCACCGGGAAGGCGGCGGCGTCGTTGATCAGGCCGGGGGCCATGCCGCCCAGACGCACGGCCAAGGCGGGCATGTCGCCGGCCTGGGCCAGCACCAGCATGGACTGGCGCAACCCCTTGGTGGAGCGCGGATAGATCTTGCGCAGCTCTTCCTCGGCCGCCTGACGGTCGCCCAATTGCAGCAGAGCCAAAGCGCGGCGGGTGCCGGGCACGCGGGTCAGCAGATCGGCATCGGCCTCGGTGAAGGGCGGCGTCTCCCACGAGAACAAGGTCTCGTAGCCCAGGGTCTGGCGGGCCAGCAGGCCGTAGAAGGTGCGCGGATAGGTGGCGGCGATTTCCAGCCAGTGATTGACCACTTCGGGACGGCGCGACACCAGATTGGCGCGCGCGGCCCAGAAGGCGGCGGCGGACACCATCCACGGCGAGGCATCGTCGGCGTTGGCGACTTCTTCAAAGTGACGGCGGGCCAGTTCGGGCTTGCCCTGGCGCCATTGGGCCAGACCGGCGACCCAATGGGACGCAGGCAGTTCTACGCCGGAACGCTCGGCGGCCTGGGTCGCCCAAGCGGCGGCTTCGGCATCGCGGCCACCGGCGAAGTGGTCGGCGGCCAAAGCCAGCTTCAGCTCGTCCATGTCCTGGCGGTCCAGGGCACGGGCGTCGGCGCCGGTCATCATCGTCAAAGCGGCGGCGGAATCATTCTTCCTCAGCAGCAGGCGGAACTTGGCCTTGACCGCGCGCGCCTTGGGGTTGCCGCGATCGGGGGAAAAGGTGTCGTCTTCCCAATTGGCGCCGTCATCCGAGGTGTCGATACCGGTGCCCTTGAGGTAGCCGCGCACCGGCGTCTTGATGGCGCCGAAGCCCTTGATGCCCTTGGTGGTCGCCAGCTTGTGGATGGCCTCGGCCTGGGGCAGGTCGGAATATTCCGCCATCCAGGCGCGCAGCTCCTGGTATTTGGGCTTGGTGCCCGAAGCAAGGTAGCGGCTGGCCAGCACGTGGCCCTTCAGGATGTCGTCCTTGACCTTGCCAAGCTCGCGGTCGGCGGCGCCGAACTGACCTTCCGACTGCAGCTTGAAGACGCGCGCATAGGCGTCCACGTCCGAAGCGGCCAGCGGTCGGGGCAGGGGGGCGACGCGGGCTTCGCGTCCGATGCCGGGCATCACCGCAGCCGTGAGGGTTCCCTCGCCGCCGGTGGCCGCAGCCAGTTGTTGAACAACCCCTTTAGCGGGGTTGAGGTCGCCGGCAAGAGCCGGGTTGGTCACGGCCATGATCGCCAACATCAGGGCCGGGAGGAGCCTGTCGCGCAAGGCTGTTCTCCTCTAGGGTTATCGAAAACGTCGAACTGTCTCAGCAGTTTTATAAATGACCCGAGGCGTTCGAGCAACCCCCGAAAGATAGGGCAATGATGAGGCAGAGGGATAATCGTTTAATCCCAATGACTTGGCAAAACTGATTCGACGCACAGCCTACCCCGTTCGGTCATATCAGGGTTATCGGTAACGTCGATTCATGGCGATTCTGAGGCGGGACGCTCCCTCACCCCAACCGCTTCTTCACCATCAGCAAATGCCGCCATGCGTCGCGTTTGGCTGCCGGTGTGCTCAGCAGGTAGGCGGGGTGGAAGGTGGCTAGGGCGGGGATGGGCCGCGGCAGACCGGGAGAGGAATAGTCGAAGAATTGCCCCCGCAGCCGGCTGACGGGCTCGTGCCGGGCCAGCAGGGCCGAGGCCGAGTTGCCGCCCAGCAGGATCAGCAATTGGGGATCGGCCAATTCGATGTGGCGGGTGATGAAGGGCAGGCACATGGACAGATCGTCATGGCTGGGCTTGGGGCTTTCCACCGGGCGCCACGGCACTGCATATGTAAGGTATGCGCTGTCGCGGTCCAGCCCGATGGAGGCCAGCATGCGGTCGAGCAATTTGCCCGAGGCCCCCATGAAGGGGCGGCCCTGGCGGTCTTCGTCCTGGCCCGGCGCCTCGCCGATGACCATGACCGCCGCATCCGGGTTGCCGTCGGCGAACACGGTGGACAGGGCGGTGCGCTTCAGCGCCAGCCCGTCGAAGCCCTCCATGGCCAGACGCAGTTCTTCCAGGGTGCGGCACTCGCCGGCCACATGGGTGGCGGTCACCGGGGCGTGATGGTGGATTAGGGGCACCGCTGCCGCTGCCGTCACCGGGGCAGTTGCCTGAACCGGGGCCTGAGCCGGGGCCACCGCGCGCACAGCCGGCTTGGCCGACAGGGCAAAGCGGTCCTGCGGCGTCTCACCGATGGTCTCATCCACGCCGGAATCCAGATACCAGCGCAGCAATTGGTCGGGGGTCAGGTCCAGGGGCATCTCGGCTAACAAAATATCACAGAGCACCCCTGCATTTGAATGATTCGTATCAGAACGAATTCTTTGCTATAGAGGCGCCCTAAAATCGAACCGTGCCGCCCCCAGGAGCGAAAAGCAAGGGCGGACAAGGCGGGGCGGCATTTACGGCGCCTAAGGGGATGTGAGATGGAACGTGAATCCATGGAATTCGACGTGGTGGTGGTGGGCGCTGGTCCGTCGGGCCTTGCCGCCGCCATCCGCGCCAAACAGCTCAATCCCGAGCTTTCGGTCTGCGTGCTGGAGAAGGGCTCGGAAGTGGGCGCCCACATCCTGTCGGGCGCCGTGTTCGAGCCCCATGCCCTGGACGAGCTGATTCCCGATTGGCGCGGCAAGGGGGCTCCGCTCACCACCCCGGCCCGCAGCGACACCCTGCTGTTCCTGACCGAGGGCAAGGCCATCCGCCTGCCCACGCCGCCGCAGATGCATAATGAGGGCAACTTCATCATCAGCTTGGGCAATCTGTGCCGCTGGCTCGCCGGTCAGGCCGAGGAACTGGGCGTGGAAATCTTCCCCGGCTTCGCCGCCGCCGAGGTGCTGTATCACGAGGACGGCGCCGTCAAGGGCGTCGCCACCGGCGACATGGGCATCGGCAAGGAAGGCGAGCACACCGGCAATTACACGCCCGGCGTCGAGCTGCATGCCCGCCAGACCGTGTTCGCCGAAGGCTGCCGTGGCAGCCTGACCAAGACGGTCATGGAGCGCTTCGACCTGCGCGCCGAATGCGATCCGCAGACCTATGGTATCGGCATCAAGGAATTGTGGGAGATCGAGCCCGCCAAGCATTCCCAGGGCAAGATCATCCACACCGTGGGCTGGCCCTTGGAAACCGACACCTATGGCGGCTCGTTCCTGTACCATCTGGAAGACAATCAGGTGGCGGTGGGCTTCGTGGTCGGGCTGGATTACTCCAACCCCCATCTGTCGCCCTTCGATGAATTCCAGCGCTTCAAGACCCACCCCGCCATCCGGTCCACCTTCGAAGGCGGACGGCGCATCGCCTATGGCGCGCGCGCCATTTCCGAAGGCGGCTTCCAGTCCATCCCCAAGCTGACCTTCCCCGGCGGCGTGCTGGTGGGCGACAGCGCCGGCTTCCTCAACGTGCCCAAGATCAAGGGCAGCCACACCGCCATGAAGTCGGGCATGGTCGCCGCCGAAGCGGTGGTGGCCTTGCTGGGTGATAATAGTGGTGCCGAGGCGCATGCGTATCCGCGCGAGCTGAAGAAGACGTGGCTGTGGGACGAGCTTTATAAGGTGCGCAACATCCGCCCGGCCTTCCACAAGGGCTTGTGGTGGGGCTTCGTCATGGGCGCGCTGGATACCTACCTGTTCCGAGGCCGCGCGCCGTGGACGCTGAAGGTCCATTCCGACCACGACCAGTTGAAAAAGGCGTCGGACTGCCCGAAAATCGCCTATCCGAAACCGGATGGTAAGATATCCTTCGACAAACTGTCCTCGGTGTTCATCTCGAACACCAATCACGAGGAAAACCAGCCGGCGCACCTGAAGTTGAAGGACGAAACCGTGCCGGTGGCAGTCAATCTGCCGCTGTACGATGCGCCCGAGCAGCGCTATTGTCCCGCCGGTGTCTATGAAATCGTGCGCGATGATGATGGGGCCAATGTGCGGCTGCAGATCAACGCGCAGAATTGCGTGCACTGCAAGACCTGCGACATTAAGGATCCGACCCAGAATATCAACTGGGTGGTTCCCGAAGGTGGCGGCGGACCGAACTATCCCAATATGTAGTTGGGAGCCGCAAACGGGCGGGCTCCCTGGATGAACGGGTGAGCATGTCGAGTTGGTGGAAATCGGGCGCGCGGCGGGTCGTCGCCTTGGCTCTGGTGTCGGCGGTGGCGGCCTCGTGCACTCCCCATCCCGGAGGCGGGGCGGCCAACGCGCCGCAGCGCGAGGAACAAGGCCCGGTGCGGACGGCGCTGGGCGCCTTCCTGGCTGGACGTCTGGCGCAGGGGCGCGGCGACACCCGCGCCGCCGCCGAATATTATTCCGCCGCCCTGAAATTCGATCCCGACAATATGGAGCTGCTGCAGCGCGCCTTCACCCTGATGGTGGCCGAAGGCCGCATGGACGAGGCATCGCCGCTGGCCGACCGCCTGCTGTCCTTCGATGGCGACGCCCCCATCCCGTTGCTGGTGGCCGGCCTGAAGGCCGCCCGCGAGGGCCGCTTCACCGATTCCGAAACCCATTTCGCCGCTTTGCCCAAGCGCGGCGTGTTCGGCTTCCTTGGCCCCATGATGACGGCGTGGAGCCGTGCCGGCCAAGGCCGCACCGATGCCGCCCTGGAGGCGCTGGCGCCCCTGGGCCAGATCAACGGCCTTGCCGCCATGCAGGCCTTCCATTCCGGCCTGATCAACGATCTGGCCGACCGCACCAAGGCCGCCGAGGACAGCTATCAAGTGGCGCTCGCGACCCAGCTCTCCATCCGTTCGGTGGAAGCGGCGGGCACTTTCTTCCAGCGTAACGGCAAGCCCGAGCGGGCCAAGGATTTGTATGGCCGCTACCGCACGGAGCACCCGGAAAGCGTGCTGTTCGACGGCCAGCGCCTGTTGCAGGCCGGCGTCACTGTCCCGCGCGCCGTGGCCGATTCCAAAGCCGGCATGGCGGAAGCCTTGTTCGATATGTCCTCGCTCATGCGCCAGGGCAATGCCGTGGACCTTGCCATGGTGTTCTCGCGCCTGACCCTGGCGGTGCAGCCCGATTTCGCCCTCGCCCAGATGAATGTGGCCGATATCCTGTCGTCCCAGGACCGCCAAGCCGAAGCCAATGCGCTGTACCGCGCCATCGACCCGGCCTCGCCGGTGGCGGTGTTCGGCCGGCTGCGCAGCGCCATGAATTTGGAGGAAATGGGCCAGACCGAGGCGGCGCTGGCGGAGTTGGACAAGTTCGCCAAGGACCAGCCCGATAATCTGGACGCGCTGATCACCAAGGGCGACGTGTTGCGCCGCAAGAAGCGCTTCGACGAAGCCGCCTTGGCCTATGACGGCGCCATCAAGCGCGCCGGCCCGCTGGGTGGCCATCACTGGGCGCTGTTCTATGCCCGTGGCATTTCCTTTGAGCGGTCGCGCGACTGGCCCAAGGCCGAGGCCGATTTCCTCAAGGCGCTGGAGCTGAAGCCGGACCAGCCCGACGTGCTCAATTACCTGGGTTACACCTGGGTGGATCGCGGCCTGAATCTGGACAAGGCGCGGGCCATGATCGAAAAAGCGGTGTCCCTGCGTCCCAAGGACGGCGCCATCGTGGATTCCCTGGGCTGGGCGCTGTACCGGCTGGGTGAATACCAAAGCGCGGTCAAGGCGTTGGAGCGGGCCATCGAGCTGAGGCCGGAAGACCCCACCATCAACGATCATCTGGGCGACGCCTATTTCCAGGTGGGCCGCTTTGCCGAGGCCACCTTCCAATGGAAGCGCGCCTTGTCCCTGGACCCCGAGCCCGAACAGATCGAGCCGGTGCAGAAGAAAATCGACTCTGGCCGGGTGCCGGCCAATCCACTTGCGAAATGATCCTCCGAATCGAGGCTCCGGCCAAGGTCAATCTGTACCTGCATGTCACCGGCAAGCGGGCGGACGGCTATCACCTGCTGGACAGCCTGATCGCCTTTGCCGGCACCGGCGACACGCTGGAACTGGAACCCGCCGGGACCTTAGAGCTCACAGTCACCGGCCCCACCGCCACCGCCTTGCCCGACGGCGAGGAAAACATCGTCCTGACCGCCGCTAAGGCCCTGGCCGCCCGCGCCGGAATCACTGCCGGCGCCCGCATGGTGCTGACCAAGCGCCTGCCGGTGGCGGCGGGTATCGGCGGCGGCTCTGCCGATGCGGCGGCGGCGTTGAAGGGTCTGGCTCAATTGTGGGGCTCCACTCTTTCCGAAGCCGAAATGATGGCGCTGGCCTTGTCCCTGGGCGCCGACGTGCCGGTCTGCCTTGCAGGAAAGCCCATGGCGGTGTCCGGCGTGGGCGAACACATGCGCGCGGCCCCCGATCTGCCAACCGCTTGGCTGGTGCTGGTCAATCCCCGCGTGCCGTTGTCCACTCCCTCGGTGTTCAAGGCGCGCCACGGCTGCTTCACCGATCCCGCGCCGCTGGAGACCCGTCCCACCGACGCCCATGCCTTAGCCGATTTGCTGGGGCGCCGACGCAACGATTTGACCGCCGCCGCCTTGTCCCTGGTGCCGCAGATAGGCGAAGCCCTGGCCCTGATCGCCGCCACGCCGGGCTGCCTGCTGGCCCGCATGTCGGGCTCGGGCGCCACCTGCTTCGGTCTATACGCAAGCGAAACAGATGCGGTGACGGCAAGCGCCAGCCTGTCGGCGCTTCAGCCGGGATGGTGGGTGGCAGCGGCGCCGTTGCTGTCCTAAATACATAGGGCTATGGCGGAATTCCGGGGAGCCTATGTGGGGATACGCTGCAGGTTTCACCACCAAGGGCACCAAGAACACCAAGACGACATGCCAGAGCGCACCGGCCCTGCCACCCGGCAGATAGCTTCGGGCCCTTAGTGCCCTTGGTGGTAAATCTTGCGGTGACAGCCCCGCGCGATGGCCCCGCTAATCCGTGAAGACCCAAATAGATAGGGCCAT
>JACMKT010000136.1 GCA_014380005.1 Rhodospirillales bacterium | reverse complement strand
GCCTCGTCATAGGGGATTAATTCGTCGCTGATGCGCCACTCGATGGAAGAAGTCATGACCATCCTGGAAAGTCCGCTTGATTCGCCGGGGGGAGTTTGGTATTCCCCTCTCTCCCGAATGGCAAGCCCCTCCTTGGGCCTGACCTTCGGGAGACTACCGGCTATGCGACCGTGGCGGAACTGGTAGACGCGCACGCTTGAGGTGCGTGTGGCTTATGTCGTGGGAGTTCGAGTCTCCCCGGTCGCACCAAAATTTGAAACCCCCGTGGGCCCTGGCCTGCGGGGGTTTCGCTTTTGGGGTCAGTCGTAATCGTTGCTGGCGTGCAGCGGCTTGCGCAATTGGTCGGCGATGCTGGCGGCGGCCAAGCTGATCAAATCCGCGGCCATGTGGAAGCCGGCCTCCTCAATCTCCTCGCGGATATAGGCCAAGGCGGCGATTTGGCCGTCAGCACGGCGTTGGCGCCGACGGTCCCGCCAACGCTCGAAATCAATGACACTCATTCCGGCAGGCTCCCCCTGGGTGGCCGATCATGGGGAATATGGTCTTCCACCTACACCAGCTTGTATATGGCTCTTGTTTGCATGGCTGCCCCCGCCCAGCCATGCAAAAACCGCCGTTCCATTATCGGATTTCCGAAAACTGCGCCCCTTCTGCGCCTTCGGGTCTTGTCGTTTCCTGCGGATAGGGGTATGCCGGGAACGCCCGTTTCGGGCAAACGCCCAAGATAATAAAATTACTCGAGGTCGCCCTCCCATGAGCATGTCCGATGAGCTGCGCGACGCAGCGATGGAGTACCATCGCCTTCCTGTCCCCGGGAAGATAAGTGTCAATGCTACCAAGCCCTTAGCCAACCAGCGCGACCTTGCGCTGGCCTATTCCCCGGGCGTGGCAGCGGCCTGCGAAGCCATCGTGGCCGACCCGGAGATGGCCGTCGAGGTCACCGCCAAGGGTAATCTTGTTGCGGTGGTCACCAACGGCACCGCCGTTTTGGGCCTGGGCGCCATCGGTCCGCTGGCGGCAAAGCCGGTGATGGAGGGCAAGGGCGTCCTGTTCAAGAAGTTCGCCGGCATCGACGTCTTCGACATGGAACTTGAAGAGCTTGACCCCGATAAGCTGGTCAACATCATCGCGTCCATGGAGCCCACTTTCGGCGCCATCAACCTGGAAGACATCAAGGCCCCCGAATGCTTCGAGGTCGAGCGCCAGTTGAAGGCGCGCATGAAGATCCCGGTGATGCATGACGATCAGCATGGCACCGCCATCGTGGTCGCCGCCGCCATGATCAACGCCCTGCGCATCGTCGGCAAGGATATCGGCGAAGTCCGTCTGGTCGCCTCGGGCGCCGGCGCCGCCGCTCTGGCCTGCCTCAACCTGCTGGTCAGCGTCGGCATCAAGCGCGAGAACATCTGGGTCACCGACATCAAGGGCGTGGTCTATAAGGGCCGCAACGAATTGATGGACCCCTATAAGGAAATCTTCGCCCAGGAGACCGACGCGCGGACCCTGGCCGACGTGATTCCCGGCGCCGACATCTTCATGGGCCTGTCCGCCCCGCGCGTGCTGACGCCGGAAATGGTGGAGACCATGGCCGACAAACCCATCGTCTTCGCCCTGGCCAACCCAACCCCGGAAATCCTGCCCGAGGAAGTCAAATCGGTCCGCCCCGACGCCATCATCGCCACCGGCCGGTCGGATTATCCCAATCAGGTCAACAACGTCCTGGTCTTCCCCTACATCTTCCGCGGCGCACTGGACGTGGGCGCGACGCAGATCAATGAAGAGATGAAGCTGGCGGCCACCTATGCCCTGGCCGAGCTGGCCATGGCCGAGTCCGACGAACGCGTGCGCGCCGCCTATAGCGAGCAGCAATTGTCCTTCGGCCCGGAATATCTGATCCCCAAGCCGTTCGATTCGCGCCTGATCCTGAAGATCGCCCCGGCGGTCGCCAAGGCGGCCATGAATTCCGGCGTGGCCCGCCGCCCCATCATCGATTTCGACGCCTATCTGGAAAAGCTGTCGCAATTCGTCTTCCGCTCGGGCCTAGTGATGAAGCCGGTGTTCGACCGCGCCAAGCAGGATTTGCGCCGCATCGTCTATACCGAGGGCGAAGGCCGCCGGGTGCTCATGGCCATCCAGGCCGTGGTGGACGAAGGCGTCGCCTTCCCCGTGCTGGTGGGCCGTCGCGACGTGATCCTGAAGCGCATCGAAGACCTGGATCTGCGTCTGAAGATCGACGAGGATTTCGAGCTGTGCGATCCCGAGAACGATTCCCGCTACAATGATTACTGGCGCACCTATCACGAACTGCAGGCCCGCAAGGGCGTGTCGCCCGATTACGCCCGCACCGTGGTGCGCACCCGCAACACGGTGATCGGCACCCTGATGGTCAAGCGCCGCGAAGTGGACGCCATGATCTGCGGCACCATCGGGCGCTATGACAAGCACCTGCACCACATCGTGGACGTGATCGGCCTGCGCGAAGGCGTCCGCGTGCCGGCAGCCATGAGCCTGCTGATCATGCCCCAGGGCACCTTCTTCATCTGCGACACCTACGTCACCCCCGACCCCACCGCCCAGCAGATCGTCGAGACCACCCTGCTGGCCGCCGAAGAGGTCCGCCGCTTCGGTATCGAGCCGAAAGTGGCGCTGATGTCGCACTCCAACTTCGGCTCACGCCAAACCGAATCGGCGCAGAAAATGCGCGAAGCCCTGGCCATACTGCATGAGCGGGCCCCCTATCTTGAGGTCGAAGGTGAGATGCATGGCGATGCGGCCTTGTCTGAAGACATCCGCGAGCGCATCTTCCCCAATTCGCGCCTCAAGGGCCAAGCCAATTTGTTGATCATGCCCAACCTTGATGCCGCCAATATCTCGTTCAACCTGCTGAAGGTGCTGGGCGAGGGCTTGTCGGTGGGTCCGATCCTCATGGGTGCATCCTTGCCGGCGCATATCCTGACGCCCTCGGCGACAGTGCGGAACATTGTCAATGTCACCGCCCTGGCCGCCGTGGACGCTCAAATGGTCGCGCACCAGCGAGGGTAAGGTTTGGCAGGTATCGACAGCAGCGACGCGCCGACTCATCAGGCAACCGAGGACGACCTTTACGGCCTCGATCCCGATTTCGTGCGCACTGTCGAGCTTGCCCTCGAGGAAGGCCGGGGCGATGACGCCCGCGCCCTGGCCGAACCTCTGCATTATTCCGACGCCGCCGATCTGCTGGAACGCCTGGAACCCACCGAGCGAGCCAAGCTGGTCGAGGTGCTGCGCGACAAATTCGATCCGGAAATCCTGACCGAGCTGGACGAAGGCGTCCGCGACGAGGTCATTGAGGCCCTGGGCTTCGCCGACCTTGCCACCGCCGTGTCCGAACTGGATTCCGACGACGCCGTCTATCTGGTCTCCCAATTGGACGAGGACGAGCGCAACCGGGTGCTGGACGCCCTGCCCGCCGACATCCGCGCCATCATCACCCAAGGCCTATCCTACCCGGAATACTCCGCCGGCCGCATGATGCAGCGCGAGTTGGTGGCGGTGCCGGCCTATTGGACGGTGGGCGAGACCATCGACTATCTGCGCGCCAGCACCACCGTGCCCGACGAATTCTACGACCTGTACGTGGTCGATCCGCGCCACCGCCCCATCGGCAAGATCGGCCTGTCTCAGCTGGTGCGGGCCAAGCGCCCGGTGCGGCTGAAGACCATCATGAACAACGAAAGCATGACCGTGCCGGTCACCGCCGACCGCGAGGAAGTGGCTTTCCTGTTCCGCCAGCAGGATCTGATCTCGGCCCCGGTGGTGGACGGCGCCGGGCGTCTTGTGGGCGTCATCACCATTGACGACGTGGTGGACGTCATCGACGAAGAAGCCGCCGACGACATGCTGCGTCTGGCCGGTGTGCCCGATACCGACCTTTACCGCGCGGTGAAAGATACCGTGCGGGCACGCGTGCCGTGGCTGCTGATCAACATGTGCACCGCCGTGGTGGCGTCCTCGGTCATCGGCCTGTTCGAAAACACCATTGAAAAAATCGTCGCCTTGGCCGTGCTCATGCCCATCGTCGCCGGCCTGGGCGGCAATGCCGGCACCCAGACCCTGGCGGTGGCGGTGCGCAGCCTTGCCACCAAGGAACTGAGCTCCGAAAACGCCCTGCGCGTCATCGGCAAGGAAGTCCTGGTGGGCCTGATCAACGGTCTGGTCATCGCCTGCATCATCGGCCCGGTGGCGTGGATGTGGTTCGGCCAACCCGCCATTGGCTTGGTCATCGGCATGGCGCTGGTATTCAACCTGCTGATCGCCGGATTGATGGGCTCGCTGATCCCGCTGACCCTGGAAAAATTCCATATCGACCCGGCCATCGCCAGTTCCATCTTCCTGACCGCATGTACGGACAGCTTGGGGTTCTTCGCGTTCCTGGGGCTGGCGACGTTGTTTTTGATTTAAGCCGGCATGACCCCCGACGAAATCCAAGCCCGCATCCTCTACAAGGACCAGGACGTCATCGTGCTGAACAAGCCGTCGGGCTTGCCGGTCCATGCCGGACCGAATTCGCCCGATCATCTGGAACTTTATTTGGACGCGCTGAAATTCGGCTGGTCGCAAATGCCGCGTCTGGCCCATCGGCTGGACCGCGATACCTCGGGCTGTCTGGTGCTGGGGCGCCATGACAAGGCCATCCGCCGGCTGGGCAAGATGTTCATGCAGGGCCAAGTGGGCAAGGCCTATTGGACCGTGGTGCTGGGCGAGCCGCCGGGCAAGTCGGGCCGGGTCGAGCTGCCCATCCACAAGATCACCGGTAAAGGCGGCTGGCGCATCGTCTGCGACCCCGCCGGCCAGCCCGCCATCACCGAGTGGCGCGTGCTGGGCAGCGGCGGCGGGCTAAGCTGGATCGAGTGCATTCCCAAGACCGGGCGCACCCACCAAATCCGCGTCCACATGAAGGCGCTGGGCTGCCCGGTGCGTGGCGATGCCTATTACGGCCCCGATCCGCACCCCGGCCATCCCCTGCATTTACATTCCCGCCTGATCACCCTGCCGCCCTTGGCCCCCAGCAAGCCCCCCATCCGCGTGGAAGCGCCACCGCCCGAGCATATGCGGGCGGCGCTGAGACTGTGCGGCTGGCAGGACGACTAAGGTTAGACGGAAATATCCAGCACCGACCCGACGCCAGTAGGCGCGGCGGCAGCGGCGGCGGGCGCCTGGGTGGCGGCGGCGACGATTTGCAGTACGGACGCGTCCTGCTGCAACGACGACTTCAGCGCCTTCATGCTGAGTTCCTGACTGAACTGAGCCCGGTTCATGGTCATGGCCATTTGGGCCGCAGAGGCGATTTCCATAATCGCGTCCCTTTCACCTCAGTGTGACGGGGCATTGTACCACATCCGCGCTGCCAGACCAGCACTCCGCGTCTATGCGCTACCATAAAGAGAACATCCGAACTATGATCGGCCATGAGAACGGCTATGTTTTGGGGCTATGGTGACCAATCTCAGCGAACTACCTTATCCGATTCGCCGGCAGTTCCTCAGGCGGGTCCTGCCCGCTTTGGTGCTGTCATCCGTCTGCCTGCTGGGTGGCGGCTGGATTTCAGTCAATTCGCTTGAGAAACACGTCTATCAGGAAACCACCCAGCGCCGGGTCGAGACCGTGGTCCGGCTGACCGAACAGATCGCCCCGAATGCTTGGAAGCGGCTGCTCACGGGGGAAAACCCCCGCGCGGCCTTCGCCGATGAAGAGGGACAGCGCGCAGCCGCCGCACTTCAGGCCCTCGCCCACCAATCCGCCTTGCTGAAAATCTTCAGCGAACGCCGCATCACACTCTATTCGAACGAAGCCCAAGACATCGGCGTGCGCGAGGAAAACGAGACACTGAAGGCAGTGCTCTCCACCGGATTACCCGAGATTGAAACCACCATCCGGGACAAGCAAAGCTATTACGAAATCTACATCCCCATAAATGTGGGAGACGGGCGGATTTTGGCGTTCGAGGTCTATGAATCAGCAAGCGTTCTCGACGAAATAATTGTCGATAGCTTCTCGCAATTCGTCCTTCTTCCGTTAAGCATCCTGCTGTTATTCGGTTTGTGGCTGTACCGGATTTCCACCCGCGCCCAAGCCGACATCGACGGCAGAGCCGCCGCCCAGCAATCGCTGCTGCGCCAATTGGAGCGCTTCATGTCGCAAAGCGCCGCCGGAGCGGCGCGATTGTCCCCCAATGGCAAGGCGCCGACCACCCGCGCCGGAATGACCCTGTTCTATTCGGACGTCCGCGACTTCACCAGTCTGGCGGAGTTTCACCCGCCCCAGGCGACGGTGGACTATCTCAACGATTTGATGACCCGGCAGGTGGAGATCGTCCAGCGCCATGGCGGCGATGTGGACAAGATGATCGGCGACGCTTTGCTGGTCCGCTTCGAAGGAAGCGACCGTGAAGCCCGCGGCATTCAGGCCGCCCAGGAAATCCTGGACGATCTGGCCCAGCGGCCCATGTTGCGCCAGATCGGCATCGGCATCTATGACGGCGAAGCCATTCTGGGCGCCATCGGCCCGAAAGAGCGCCAGGACTTCACCGTCATCGGCGACAGCGTCAATCTGGCCGCCCGGCTGTGTTCCTTGGCCCACGGGGACGAATTGGTGGTGGATGAATTGGCCCTAAGACGCTCGGGCCTTTCACTGGACCGCTTCAGCGCCGCCGAGGACAACACGGTGAAGGGCCGCTCGGGCAGCGTCACCGTCCGCCGCTGGCACCCGTCAGTCCAGGCCACCACAACCGCCGAGGCCGCCCCCGCCCTGTAGCAGCGTCGAGCCTCAAATCTGAGGCACGGCGCTCTTGCGAGCATTGAGCGAGCGGCCAAGCGGGCGGATGCCCGCGCCCGGCGAGGGCTAAACATGAAACTAGAGCACCGTCACGACGCGCTGCCGAACAGGTCGCGCACCACTTGGCTGATCAACTGGCGGAACCGCTTGTCGTCAGGGCCGTCCACCTTGACCACCCAGCCCCGGACCGAAGCCAGCAACGTGCCGCCGTCGCAGAAGGCGCCCAGCACGGTGACCTTTTCCGACGGAGCGATTGCGGTGGCGATGCGGCCCTCGCACAGATGGCGGGCGTCGGCAGTGTCGGGGGCGTTGAAGGCCAACACCACCCGGTAGCGCGGCTGAGGCGCCGCTTCGGGATCGGCGGTGAAGGCGGTGGCCCGGCCCATGATCTGGTTGGTCATGACCTGGGCCAATTGGCTGCGGAAGCCGGCTGCGTCCAGGCCGAAGGGATCGCCATGCACCTCGATCAGCATGGGGCCTTTGCTGGTGGCGTAGATCATGGAACTCCACGCCGCCGGGCTGCGCCACGTCCCCGCAACCGTCGCCGGCCCGTCGCCACAGCCCGAAACCAAAGCCGCCATTCCGGCCGCCCCCAGCGAAAACAGGCGTTTGAGCATGATCGGTCCTCTCCCTGATCCGGGAGGATGATCCGACAGCCCGCCCCCGCTCACAAGCCCCTTAACTGGGCTTGGCGCTTTCTTCTGCCGCCGCACCGCCCTTCTTGCGGGCTTCGCCGGCCACCTTGCCCAGGCAACTCTCCCGCGCGCTGTCGGCGGTGTAGTCCAAGGCGTAGAAGCCGCCCCGTTCCATGTCGGGGAACAGGTGCACCGACAATTGGCAGCCCGAGGCCTTGTAGACCCACACCTTGCCCGGCGGCTCGGTGGTTTCCTCGACGGGGCGGCCCAGCAGATCGGCGGTTTCGTCCTCGGACAGACCCACCAGCTTGGGCGGCACTGTGGGCAGGAACGCGATGTCCTTGTCCACTGCCGGACGGGCCGCCGGGCGCAGCGCCTTCAGCTCGGGCAGCGATTTGGCCGGACGGGCCACCGGGGCGGCTTTCGCCGGCGCATCGGCAGTGGTGGAGCGCGGCGCCGCATTGGCCGTCCCCTCATTCCCCGGCCATTTGGGCATATCAAATTGGGCGCAGGCGGACAGGGCCGCCGCCAGCACGATGGGCGAAACCATAAAGGTGAAGCGGGGAAAATTCATGGCGAGGGGCTACATCCAAATTGCCGCATCAGGTCGAAATGCCGGGCCGGAGGGCCAGCGGTGACATTGTCGTGTCAAATGGTGGCAAAATAATGTCAACGCGTAGCAAAAGTCGGTACATGACCATGTGATAATTGCCTTCGGAACTCAAGTGCTTTTCAATAAGCCAATCGGAATTTCTTAATAAGGCCTAAAGTAACCATGACCAAGTCCGCCATTGCCACTCTCTCACTCCTCTGCCTTCTGGTCGCTGGTTGCGAAAACATGAACAATCAACAGCAGCGTGCTTTGTCTGGCGGTGCCATCGGCGCGGCTGGCGGTGCTGCCATCGGTGCTTTGACTGGCGGCTCGCTGGTCACCGGCGCCTTGATCGGCGGTGCCGGCGGTGCCGCTGTCGGTGCGCTCACCTCATCCCCATCTTCGCCTAAGACCCATCATTAAGGTGCCGTGATGCTCCCCACCTCTGTCGGCCGCCACACTTTGGCTTTCTGTCTCGCCTTCGGTTTGGCCGCCCCCGCTTTCGCCGATCCACCATCCTGGTCGGGCATGTGGCAGGTGCGGGAGCGCTATCACCGACCCAATGATGTGGAGGACGTAGATTACCGAGTGGTTTACGTCACCCAACCGCGCGTGGCCTCTGCTCAAATAGTGACGGGTCAAATAGTGGTGCCCACCGCACGCGGCCTGCCCTACGGCTTCAACCGCGGCACCTGCGACCACAGCCTTGTGGCCCCGGCGTCCGTGGATGGCAGCCTGGACGGCATGGCAGGGGCCGACCGCGATTGCGTCCTCGGCGCCCTGGACCATCTGCCCGACAACCGCCAGATCGCCTGGGCCGGCGAGGACGGCGAGATCTTTCGGGTTATGCCGGAACGATCTTACCCGGCGGCGGGGCTTTTGTGCCGCGACTACACCGCCAGCACCATCCTAAGTGACAGAAAACAACAGACTTTCGGCACGGCATGCCGTCTGCCGGACGGCCAATGGGAAATCGTGGACTAACCGGGTTTTAATCAGGGGTGGGATATGACAGCGGTAACGAATTTCGAGTGCGGAGAACCTTCCATGTCGACGGCGGTGGTCCTGGTGGACGACGACGATTTGTTTCGCGAATCCCTGGGCCGCAATCTGGCCGATGCGGGTTATGCGGTGCGCGACTTCGCCCGGGGCGCCTTGGCGTTGGATCATTTGCTGGCCGGAACCGAGCAGCCCGGTCTGGTGATCCTGGACTGGCGCATGCCCGAGATGAACGGCATTGAGGTGCTGAAGCGCATCCGCGCTGCCAGCCTGGACGTGCCCGCCATCTTCCTGACGGCGCTGACCGACCAGATCTATGAGGAAGCCGCTTTGGCCACCGGTGCGGTGGACTTCGTGGAAAAAAGCCGCAGCTTCTCCATCTTGGAAAAGCGCATCGGCCTGATCCTGGACGGCGCCAAGGCGCGCGGAGCCGCCAACAGCAACGAGGCCGACACGGTCACCCTGGGCGGGCTGGTGCTGCGGCTGAAGACCAGCCGGGCCACGTGGTACGACAAGCCGGTGGAACTAACCCTGACCGAGTTCAAGATCGTCCGCATGATGGTGGAAAAGGCGGGCGAGGACGTGCCCTACCGCGCCATCTACGATCTGGTGCACGGTGCCGGCTTCCTGGCGGGAGCGGGGCCGGAAGGCTTCCGCGCCAATGTGCGCACCTTCGTCAAACGCATCCGCCAGAAGTTCCGCGACGCCGATGCCCAATTCGACATGATCGGCAATTACGCCGGATTCGGCTATCGCTGGAAGACCGAATCCGATGTCTAGCCGGATGAGCCGCGCCGCCCGCAGCTTGGCGGCGCGGCTTGTCCTGGTGGCCGTGGCTTTTGCCGCCGTGCCGGTCTTCCTGTACGGCGAATTCTCGGCCGCTGAAGGGGCAAAGCGCCAAGTGCTGCTGGCCCGGCTTCAGGTGGAAGGCCAACTGATCGCGCGCGGCTTGGCCCTGGGATTGGCCCGCATCAAGGCGCCATCGGTGGTCGAAACCCGCAAGGTGCTGGACGAACTGAACCCCGCCGGGGTCAATGTCCGCCTGCTGTTCCGCCCCGTGCTATCCGCCGGCAAGCCCGGCCCGGTCTTCCTGGTGGGCGCCATCCCCGCTCTGGCCGCCGATTCCATCGAAATCGAACGGGAACGTCTGGCCGGGGCCGGCATCATCCGCGCCGTGCCCGATTCCTGCGAAGGCGGCCACGCCCTGGATTTGCATTATTCCAGCGCCAACGGCATCGACGAGGTGCTGACCTCCATCGTGCCCTTCACCACCGGCGCCGGCTGCTGGGCGGTGGTGACCTCGCAAACCACGTCCGGCATCACCGGTTCGTTCCTGGACCGGCCCTATTGGGAAAGCCCCGAAGTGCGCATGGCCGCCGGGGTCTATGCCCTGCTCATGGTGCTGGTGCTGACCCTATTCGGCGGGCTGTGGTTCAATCTGCGCCGCTTCGGTTACGAGGCCCGCAACGTGGCCGATGGCGGGCCGGCGTCGCGCCCCTTCGTCAAGGCCAACCGCATCCCCGAACTGGACGGCGTCGCCCGCGAGTTGGACCAGATGGTGGGCAATCTGCGCAGCACCGCCGAAGCCTTCCGTTTCGCCGCCGAGGAAAACGCCCACGCCTTCAAGACCCCCATCGCCACCATCGCCCAGGCGGTGGAGCCGCTGAGGCGGGCCGTGGGCAAAGGCGAGGATAGCGCCGGGCGCTCCTTGCAGGTGATCGAAGCGTCCCTGGACCGGCTGGATTCCCTGGTGGCCGCGTCGCGCCGGCTGGATCAGGTCAACGCCGATCTGGTCAGCCCACCCCGTCAAGCGGTGGATTTGTCGCGGCTGGTGGCGGCCTTGCTGGATTCCTATGACGAGACCACCGCCGACCGGGACATCACCATCGAACGCCGCGTCACGTCGGGCTGCGTGGTACGCGCCAGCATCGAGATGATGGAAACCGTCATCGAGAACGTGCTGGAAAACGCACTAAGCTTCTCGCCCGAACATGGCAGCGTCCAAGTCACCGTGGCGCGCGGCGATGGCCGTGTGGTCATGGTCATCGACGACCAAGGCCCCGGTGCCACGGCGGAAGTGCTGGAACGCATGTTCGAACGCTACGTCTCGCACCGCCCGGAATCCGACCCCTCGGGCGCGCCGCATTTCGGCATCGGCCTGTGGATCGTCCGCCGCAACGTCGCCGCCGTGGGTGGCACAGTGGAGGCCCGCAACCGCACGGAAGGCGGCATGCGGGTCACTGTGACACTGCCCTCGGCGTAACCATATTGGGGGCAGGAGGCCCCCAATGTTGCCATCCCACATCACCCTGGTGGAGGTCGGCCCGCGCGACGGGTTGCAGAACGAGCCCGTCATCGTCCCCCCTGCCATCCGCGCCCGCCTGATCACCCTGCTGGCCGAAGCGGGCCTGACCATGATCGAAGCCGGTGCCTTCGTGCGGCCCGATCTGGTGCCCGCCATGGCCGCGACCGCCCAGGTGCTGGCGACGCTGGCGCTGCCCCAAATACGGCTGCCGGTGCTGGTCGCCAACCGGCGGGGGCTGGCCGATGCCCTGGCAGCCGGGGCGCGGGACATCGCAGTGTTCACCGCCGCCTCGGACAGTTTCTGCAAGCGCAACATGGGCTGTTCCCTGGAGCAAAGCCTCAGCCGGTTCGCCGAGATGATCCCATTGGCCCAGGGCTGCCGGGTGCGCGGCTATATTTCCTGCGCCCTGGCCTGCCCATTCGACGGTCCAACACCCCCTGCCCGCGTGGCCGAGCTAGCCGCCACCCTGACCGCTCTGGGCTGCCATGAGATCAGCCTGGGCGACACCATGGGCACCGGCACGCCCGTGGCCGCCCGCGCCATGGTGGCGGCGGTAGCGGAGCGAGTCCCTATCGGCCAGTTGGCCCTGCACTTCCACGACAGCTACGGCCAAGCCCTGGCGAACATCCTGGCCTGTCTGGAATTGGGGGTGGCGGTGGTGGATGCCTCCGTCGCCGGGCTGGGTGGCTGCCCCTTCGCTCCCGGCGCCGGCGGCAATGTGGCGACCGAGGATGTGCTGTTCATGCTGGACGGCATGGGCATCACCACCGGCGTGCGGCTGGACAAAGTGGTGGCCGCCGGGCGCTTCATCACCGATCACCTGGGGCACCCGCCCGTGTCCAAGGTATCGCGCGCCCTGGGTTGAGCGTATAACGTGTCCATGCCCGCTGACATTGACGACGATCTGCTGGGTCTCGACCCCGAGGCACTGGCCCGCGCCGAAGCGGCGCTGAACTCCCTATCCTCCCGCTATCTCAGCTGGGCCGAGGCCGATCTGGCGTCGTTGCGCGCTGCCCTGGCCGAACTGTCCACCGACCCATCCTGGCTGGCCCGGCTGTTCACCATCGCCCATGACATGAAAGGCCAAGCGGCCACCTTCGGCTATCCGCTGGTCACCACCATCGGCGAGCGCCTGTGCCGCTTCATCGACACCCACCCCACCCCCGATGCCGCCGATTTGGCCAAGCTGACCGCCATGGTCGATGCCATTGCCCAGGTGCTGACCAACCGGCTGGAAGGCGATGGCGGGGCGGCGGGGCGGGACGTGCTCACAGGGCTGGTGGATTAAGAATTACGCACCACACCTCCCCCCACATCGTCATGCCCGGACTTGATCCGGGCATCCACGCGTAGACGCCTAAGTCATTGTTTAAAATAGCGCAATTGCGGAAACACGTGGATGGCCGGGTCAAGCCCGGCCATGACGGCATAGGGGAGCATTCCAATTGCGCTAGACGGCCATCGCATGGTTCGCAGTTGCCACCGTTCCGCCGCGAACCGATAGTATAGGCAACGCTCCCCATTCGAGCCGCAGAGGTTTCCCATGAGGCTTACAGGTTCCTTCGCCGCGCTGGCGATCATGCTGGCGCTATGGGCGCCCGCCGTACAGGCGCAGCAAGTGCCCAGTGGGCGCGATCAGATCAAGCAATCCTTCTCGCCGGTGGTGAAGCAGGCCGCGCCCGCCGTGGTCAACATCTACACCAAGCGCATCGTCAAGACGGCGGCCTCGCCTTTATTGGCCGATCCGTTCTTCCGCCGCTTCTTCGGCGACAATCTGCCGCCGGGCACCACCCAGGACCGGGTCCAGCGCTCGCTGGGGTCCGGCGTCATCGTCGGCCCGGACGGCACCGTCATCACCAACCACCACGTCATCAAGGATGCCGACGAGGTCACGGTGGTGCTGGCCGACCGCCGCGAGTTCGAAGCCAAGATCAGGGGCTCGGACGAGCGCAGCGATCTGGCCGTGCTGAAGATCGAACCGGCCAAGGGCGAAAGCCTGCCGGTGCTGCCCATGGGCGATTCCGACGCCATCGAGGTGGGTGATCTGGTCATCGCCATCGGCAACCCGTTCGGCATCGGCCAGACCGTGACCAGCGGCATCGTCTCGGCCTTGGCGCGCACCAATATCGGCATCACCGATTTCCGTTCCTTCATCCAGACCGACGCCGCCATCAACCCGGGCAATTCCGGCGGCGCGCTGGTGGATTTGAACGGGCGGCTGGTGGGCATCAATTCGGCCATCTATTCCAAGGATGGCGGCTCGCACGGCATCGGCTTCGCCATTCCCACCGCCTTGGTCAAAAGCGTGCTGACCAGCATCACCCAGACCGGCAAGGTGGTGCGGCCGTGGCTGGGTGCCTCGGGCCAGCCGGTCACCAACGAACTGGCCCAGGCCCTGAAGCTGTCCCGCCCGGTGGGCGTGCTGATCAACGCCATCCACAAGGACGGCCCGGCGGCCAAGGCCGGCCTGAAGATCGGCGACGTGGTGACACTGGTGAACGGGCGCGAGGTGGACGATGCCGAAAGCATGCGCTTCCGCCTTGCCACCCTGGCGCCGGGCGCCGACGCCAAGATGACCCTGCTGCGCGACGGCGCGGAAAAGACCATCACCGTGCGGCTGATCGCCCCGCCCGAGATTCCGGCCCGCGAGCTGACCGATGTGGGTGGCGTCAATCCCTTCGCCGGCTCCACCATCGCCAACCTCAACCCCGCCTTGGCCGAGGAAGTGGGCATGCCCACCAGCGCGTCCGGGGTAGTGGTGCTGCGCATCCGCCGGGGGTCCATCGCCAATCGGCTGCAAATCCAGCCGGGCGACATCATACTGCGCATCAACGACCGTCCGGTGGCCACCGTGGCCGACGCCAAGAAGCTGATCTCCGAGGATCGGCGCCGCTGGCAGATTTCGGTCAACCGCGAGGGTCAAACCCTAAGCATGCAGGTCGGCGGGTGAACACGCTGTTCGGCGGCAAGAACGAGGACCGGCCCCTGGCCGACCGCCTGAGGCCGCAAGGCCTGGAGGAAGTGGTCGGCCAAGGCCATCTGCTGGGACCGACCGGGTCCCTGGGCCGTATGCTGGCGGTGGGGCGGCTGACCTCGTTCATCCTGTGGGGACCGCCGGGCTGCGGCAAGACCACCATTGCCCGGCTGCTGGCCGAACGCACCAGCCTGCATTTCGAGCCGCTGAGCGCCGTGTTCTCGGGCGTGGCCGATTTGCGCAAGGTGTTCGAGGCGGCCAAGAAGCGCAAGGAAATGGGCCAGGGCACCTTGCTGTTCGTGGACGAAATCCACCGCTTCAACCGCGCCCAGCAGGACGGCTTCCTGCCCTTCGTGGAAGACGGCACCGTGGTGCTGGTGGGCGCCACCACCGAGAACCCCAGCTTCGAGCTGAACGGCGCCTTGCTGTCGCGCTGCCAAGTGCTGGTGCTGCACCGCTTGGACGATGCGGCGCTGGAGACCCTGATCGGTCGCGCCGAAACCCTGATCGGCCATGCCCTGCCCCTGGCCGAGGATTCCCGCGCCGCCCTGAAGGCCATGGCCGATGGCGATGGCCGCTATTTCCTCAATCTGATCGAAGCCCTGTCCATCCTGCCGCCCGAGCCCCTGCTGGATTCGGCGGAACTGGCCCAGGTGGTGCACAAGCGCGCCCCGGCCTATGACAAGGACCGCGAGGGTCATTACAACCTCATCAGCGCCTTGCACAAATCCTTGCGCGGTTCGGACACCGACGCGGCGTTGTACTGGATGGCGCGCATGCTGGATGGCGGCGAGGACCCGCTGTACCTGCTGCGCCGATTGGCGCGTTTTGCTGTAGAAGATATTGGCCTAGCCGACCCCGCCGCCCTGACCCAGGCCCTGGCGGCGTGGGATTTGTACGAGCGCCTGGGCAGTCCCGAGGGTGAATTGGGTCTGGCCCAATTGGTCATCTATCTGGGCACCGCCCCCAAATCCAATGCCGCCTATAAGGCGCTGAAAGCCGCCCAGCGCGCCGCCAAGGAAACCGGCAGCCTGATGCCGCCCATGCACATCTTGAACGCGCCCACCAAGATGATGAAGGAACTGGGCTACAGCAAAGGCTACCAATACGACCACGACACGGCGGAAGGCTTCTCGGGCCAGAACTACTTCCCCGACGAGATGCCGCGCCGCGTGTTCTACGACCCGCCCGAGCGGGGGTTCGAGCGGGACGTGCGCAAGCGGCTGGCTTATTGGGAAAAGCTGCGGCAAAAGAAGACGGACGAATAATGACCATCCCGCGCCAGTCCGCCCTGATCGCCCTGGCGCTGCTGGCCCTGGTGGCGGTGGTCCATGGGCAGGCCGTAACCTTCGGCTTCGTCATGGACGATTGGCCGCAGATCGGCGACAGCCGGTTGCGAGGGCACATCCCGCTGGCCGATATCTTCCTGAAAGGCGTATGGGGCAGTTCCGTGGACCGGCTGATGTCGGACAATTACCGCCCGCTGTTCAGCCTGTGGCTGGAAGCCATCGCCCGCCTGTTCGGCCCCAGCCCCGCCGCCTATCACGCCGGCGCCGTTTTGCTGCATGGTGCCAACGTGCTGCTGCTGTGGCGGCTGGCCGGGCGTTTCGCCTCGCCCATTGCCGCAGCCCTGGGCGCCGCCCTGTTCGCCGTGCATCCCGCCTTGGTCCAATCGGTGGCGTGGGTGTCGGGCGCCACGGATTTGTTGATGGGGCTGTTCGTGCTGCTGGCCGTACTGGCCCATTTGCGCTGGCGGGACAGCGGGCGTAAGGGCTGGCTGGCGGCCATTGCCGTGGCTTATCTGGCCGCCGTGCTGTCCAAGGAGGTGGCGCTGGTGCTGCCCGCTTTGCTGTTCACCCTGGACCGCCAGCGTGGCGTGGCGTTCAAGGCCAGCCTGAATTTGGCGGTGCTGGCCGTCGTCCCCGTATTGTGGGCGGTGCTGCGCGCCAACGCCCTGCCCGCCACCGGGCTGGAATCCAACATGGCCTTCGACCTGCGCGGCTGGACCCGGTTGGCCGATGCGGTGGCGTTCAGCCTTCAGGCCAGCGTCTTCCCGTGGCCGCAATTCTACCATTTGACCGTGGAACCGGCGCCGCTGACCTCATGGCTGGTGGTGCCCGCGCTGGCCGTATGGGCATTGGTGGCATGGTTCGCCCGCCGCGCCATGGTGCCCCTGGTCTGGTTCGTTCTGTTCCTGGCGCCGCCCATGGTGCTGGCTTTCCACTCGGTCCATGCCTGGAACTTCCGCTTCCTCTACGTGCCACTCATGGGCGCTGCTTTGCTAATTGCCTTGTGTCGGCCTGCAATCATCGCCTTGGCCGTGCTGGCAGGCGCGGTAGTATCGCCCCTGGTGGCCGCCGATTGGCGCGATGACGGCCAGTTCTATGCCATGGTGCGGCGCTCCGACCCGGCGTCAGAATCCGGTTACGCCGGCATGCTCATGCATTACCGGCGCATGGGCAATGTGGCGGGCCAGGAAGAGGTGCTGGCGGCGGCGGTGAAGGCCGTGCCCAATCCCCGCGCCCATCTGGCCTTCATGGTGGATTACGGAAACTTCCTGACCCAGCGCGGCCGCCCGCGCGAAAGCGCCGCTATCTTCCAGCAAGTCGCCGCCATCCCCGAAGGCCGCCGCGCCGGTCTGCTGGGCCTGGGCGTCAGCCTGTGGGCCGTGGGCGACCTGCCCGCCGCCATGACCGCCTTCGACGAGGCCGCTGAACTGGCCCCCGGCGACCAACGCATCGCCGACATCCGCGAGAGATTGCGCCGGGTAATGGCGAGCAAAGCTATTCAATAAAATTAATCCATATTTCCAGGCCAATACATCAGCAATAGATTATGTTGCGGAACAGCTAATTAGTACATAGCCTGTAAATGGATGGGCGGTCTTTGGACTGCCAAACTATGTGCAACAATAGTTCCGCAAAATTGATGGCAATTCTTGCTTTCTCCATGGCATTCCCCACCGAGTGCTTGGCCGACGAGCAAGTAGTGCACGCCTCGTGGTACGGCCAGCGCTATGCCGGGCACCGCACCGCCAGCGGCGAGCGGTTCGACCCCAAGGCGCTGACGGCGGCCCATCCCACCCTGCCCCTGGGCAGCGTGGCCGAGGTGCGGCGCTGGAGCGATAACCGCACGGTGACGGTGCGCATCAACGATCGCGGCCCGGCACGCGGCCGCGGCATCGATTTGTCCGAAGCAGCGGCGCGGGCGCTCGGCATGATCGCCGATGGCAGCGCGCTGGTGGTGGTGACGCCGCACTGACGCGCTGGACGGCGGGCGCTACGTCGGGCAAAAGGAGGGAATGACCACCACCTTTACCTCACTCCTGTGGGTCGCTTTGGGCGGCGCCTTGGGCTCCACCGCCCGCTACCTTGCCATGATCGCCATCGGCGCCAGCGTGGGCACCGGCTTTCCCTGGGGGACACTGTTCGTCAACATCGCCGGCTCGGCGGTCATGGGCGTGCTGGCGGAATTGGGCGCGCTGGTATGGCAACCCGGCCAGGATCTCAAGATATTCCTGACCGTGGGCATCCTGGGCGGTTTCACCACCTTCTCCACCTTCTCCATGGACGTGGCTTTGCTGGTGGAGCGCCACAATTGGATGGTCGCCAGCCTGTATGTGGGCCTGTCGGTGACCCTGTCGGTGGGGGCGCTGTTCGCGGCCATGGCTTTGGTGCGGCAGATGGTGGGGTAGCGATGGTTCTTGGCAATCGGCGCCCGCCCGAGGTAGGTTCCGCCCATGACTGTCCAGACCCTCACCGTCACCCCTGACGATTCCGACATCCGCCTTGACCGCTGGTTCAAGCGCCACTTCCCCGATGTGGGCCACGCCTTGCTGGAGAAATGGCTGCGCACCGGTCAGGTGCGCGTTGCCGGCAAGAAGGCCAAATCCAACCAGCGGCTGGAAACCGGCCAGGACATCCGCGTGCCGCCCGTGGGCGAGGCGCCGGTGCGGGCCAAGGTTCAGGGCGAGCGCAAGCCGGTGGACGAGAAGATCGCCCGCATGCTGAAAGACGCCATCCTGTTCATGGATGACGACGTCATTGCCCTGAACAAGCCGGCGGGCATCGCCGTCCAGGGTGGCACCGGCATGAGCGACGACCATCTGGAAGCTTGGCTGGGCGCCCTGCAATTCGACATGCCCGAACGCCCCCGTCTGGTCCATCGCCTGGACAAGGATACCTCGGGCGTGCTGCTGCTGGGCCGCACCGCCGGTGCCGCCGCCAAGCTGGCCGCCGCGTTCAAAAGCCGCGCCGCCCGCAAATGCTATTGGGCGCTGGTCGTGGGCGTGCCCAAGCACCGCCAGGGCCGCATCGACGCCGCCCTTGCCAAGCTGCCGGGCCGCGCCGGCGAAAAGATGAAAGTGGACGAGGAAGAGGGCAAGCGCGCCGTCACTTGGTATCGGGTGGTGGACAACGCGCTGAACCGCACCGCATGGCTGGAGATGGAGCCGCGCACCGGCCGCACCCACCAGCTACGCGCCCATTGCGCCCTGCTGGGCACCCCCATCATGGGCGACGGCAAATATGGCGGCGCCGAAGCGTTCATCGCCGGCACCGGCGTGTCGCGCAAAATGCACCTGCACGCCCGCGCCATCCGCCTGCCCCACCCGCGCGGCAAGGGCACGCTGGAGGTGATCGCGCCCCTGTCGGAACACATCGCCCGGAGCTTCGAGTTCTTCGGCTTCACCGAAAGCGATGCCGGCAAGCCGTTCGATACGTTCAGCGAACTGGATTAGACACAAAAACGGCCACGGCGCAGCGCACCGTGGCCGTTTCGTTATACCCCAATAAAAACCTTACATCTTGACCTTATGGGTCAGCCCGCCTTTGCCGTCGGCGGCCAGATCAATGGTCGCGGTGACGGTCTTGCCACAGGCCTTGAAGGTCCAGCTTTCCTTCCAGACGCCCTCGGCGATCATGCCCTTGCCGTCAAGCTTCATGGGCTTGCTTTCTTTTTCCATCTTGGTGGAAACCGGGACGATCTGGGACTGGTCGGCGCACTTCTTCTTCTTCTCCAGCCCAGCCAGCACGTCCTTCATGATCAGGTTCTGCATGGGCGGGTTGGTCATGGTGGTGCCGGGCATCAGCAAGGCGGCGCGCGGCGGAGTGCCGTCCTTTTGCGCCTGCAGGATGATGTTCTGGAAGCTGACGGCGCCGCAACGGTCCATCTTGATGCGGTCCACCCACAAGCCGGCCACCGGATGCATCCCGGTCTGGAACAGCGGCGCGCCATAGATGGTCAGGCTGGCACGCTCTTGCGGCTTGTGTTCCTTGCATTCCGGCGCGGACGTGGTCTCGCCCATGATGGCAAGCTGGCCCAGCGTGCTCTTGTAGGCTTCGCTGGTCACATAGGCCTGGAAACGCTGCGCCGGGTCCTGAACGGGCGCCTGCGCCGGCTGGCCGGGAACGGTTTGCGCCAGCACGGGCTGGGTGGAGGCAAGGACAAGGGCGAAGGCAAGACGTCCAAAACGCATCACGACGAACTCCAGGTGGTGTCGGCGGCACCTTAGCCTATGGCCCACCGGCTGCCCAGCCTTTGCCGCGCATGACGGCCACGTGCCATGGTTTCGCCATTGTTCGGCGGTTGGTTGACGCGGTTGCATGGGGTAAGCTTACGCATTGGAACAAGCAGTATCGATCCCATGAGCCCCTTGCGACTGGCCGTTTTCGACGTGGACGGCACCCTGATCGACTCCGAGCACAATATCGTCACCGCCATGACCCAGGCGTGGTCGCATATGGAGCTGGGCGTGCCCGAGCCCGCCGAAGTGCGCCGCATCATCGGCCTGTCGCTGGTGGAGGCCTGCGCCAGCCTGCTGCCCTGGGCCACCCACGAAATGCACCGCTCGGTGGCCGAGGCCTATAAGGATTCCTTCCGCGCCCTGCGCCTGCTGCCCGACACGGTGGAACCCCTGTTCCCCGGCGTGCTGGAAGCCCTGAACGAATTGGAACAGGCCGGCTGGCTGCTGGGCCTTGCCACCGGAAAATCGCGGCGCGGCGTGGACAACATGCTGGACAATCACGGGCTGAAAGGCCGCTTCATCACCATCCAGACCGCCGACGACAATCCCGGCAAGCCCAATCCCGGCATGCTGCTGCGCGCCGCCTCGGAAACCGGGGTGGAGTGCGCAGACATGGTCATGATCGGCGATACCGGCTATGACATGGCCATGGCGGCATCCGCCAAAGCCTGCGGCGTGGGCGTGTCGTGGGGCTATCATTCCGTGAATGAATTGCGCGTGGCGGGCGCCCAATTGGTCATCGACAGTTTCGACAATCTGGCCGACACCCTGGCAAGCCTGACCGGAGACCGGGAATGCGTTTAAGCACAGCGGTCAAGCTGGCCGCCATCGCCGCCGTCGCATTGATGGTGGGCGTGGTGGCTGCGGTGAAATCCATGGATTTCAACCGCATCAAGGGCGTGGTCAGTGAACAGGTGCGCGCCACCACAGGGCGCAATCTGGTCATCGCCGGGCCGCTGGAACTGCGCCTGGGGCTGGTGCCGCGCATCATCGCCACTGGTATCACCCTGAGCAACGCGCCCGGCGGCTCGCGCGCCGAGATGGTCAAGATCGAGCGGGCCGAAGCGGAAATCTCGCTGCTGCCCCTGCTGAAGCGGGAAATCCGGGTCAACCGGCTGATCGTGTCCAGCCCCGACATCCTGGTGGAGACCGATGCCAAGGGCCGGGGCAATTGGGAATTCACCCCCGCCCCCGCCGACGCAAAGGACGCAAAGCCCACAGCGTCCGGGGCGGGCGTGCCCAATTCGCGCTTCACCCTGCGCGAGGTCAAGATCAAGAACGCCACCCTGACATGGCGCGACGGGCGCACCGGCGCCAGCCGGGTGGTCAACCTGCACAAATTCGCGGTGCAGCCCGACCAGACGCCCACCGGACCACTGTCGGTGCAGGTGGTGGGCGAGACCCAATCCAAGCTGTTCGAACTGAGCGGCCGCCTGGGCAACCCCGCCGCCCTGAGCCCGTCCAAGCCGTGGCCGCTGCAGGTGAAAGCCAATGTGGACGGCATGGTGCTGGTGGCGGAAGGCAGCATTGCCGACCCGCTAAACCTGCGCGGCATGGATTTGAAACTGGCCGCCCAAGGCGACGAATTGGGCAAGGCCCTCAAGCTGGCAAACCCCGCTTCCACCTTGGCCCCAGGCCCGTTCAAACTGTCGGGGCACCTGTCCGATGCAAGTGGCAAACTGGCCGTGGGCGAATTGGACATGGCGGTGGGCAAGCGCGACGCCCTGCTGCTGAGCGCGCGCGGCACCATCAAGGACGCCCTCGCGCTGGCCGGCGTGGAACTGGCCGTGACATTGGACAGCGACAATCTGGCCGGTCTATCGCGGCTGACCGGCACGGAATTCCCCTCCATGGGGCCGCTTAAAGTGAGCGGATTGCTCAACGGCGGCGGCACCGAGTGGAAGCTGGCCGACATCAAGGCCGCCCTGGCCGGCAGCAGCGTCGCCGGTGAATTGGCCCTGAACGCCACCCACCGCCCGCGCCTGACCGGCAAACTGGTGGCCGCCACCCTGTCCCTGGCCGATTTCGCCACGCCGGCGGCGAAGGCGGGCGAGAAGCTGGCGCCCAAGCATCTGAAGCCCACCGATGACGGCAGGCTGTTCTCGGCCGAGGCACTGCCCCTGCACCTGCTGTCCCAGGCTGACGCGGATGTAGCCCTGGTGGTGGGCAAGCTGGACACCGGCACATTGTCCCTGACCGACGTTACCGCCAGCATCCATCTGGCCGGGGGCCGGCTGGCGTTGAAGCCGGTGCGCGCTTTGATGGCCGGCGGTCAGATGGAGGGCGAAGCCACACTGGATGCCAACGGCAAGGCGCCCGCCGCCATGCTGCGCCTGACCGCCCGGCAGGTGGATCTGGGCCGCATGATCAAGGATGCCGGCAGCGACGCCCTGACCGGCGGACGCAGCGACGCCCGGCTGGAGCTTTCGGGTCACGGTGCCTCCATCCGCGCCCTGATGGCCTCGGCCACGGGCGAGGCGGTGGTCAGCGTCGGCGAGGGCCGCCTGCACAACAAGGCGGTGGATTGGGCCGGCGGCGACGTCATGTTCCAGGTGCTGGGCGCCTTGAACCCGCTGGGCCGGCATGAAGACACCACCCCGTTGACCTGCGCCGTGGCCCGCTTCGTGGTCAAGGACGGCATGGCCACCAGCACCAACGGCATCGCCGTGGAAACCGCCAAGGTCAACGTGGTCGGCGCCGGCACGGTGAATTTGCGCAATGAAGCGCTGGATTTGGGCGTGACGCCCCGCGCCCGCGACGGTATCGGCCTGTCGCTGTCGTCGCCCCTGGCCGGCATGACCCGCATCCGCGGCACCCTGGCTGAACCCAGTTTGGGCGTGGACGAATTGGGCACCCTGCGCACCGCCGCCTCTGCCGGGGCCGCCGTGGCGACCGGCGGGCTGTCGCTGCTGGGCGAATTGCTGGTGGACAAGTTCACCGCCGATTCCACCCCATGCCGCACCGCCTTGGGCCAGCCGGCGCCGCGCAGCCCGGCGAAGAAAAGCAAGAAGACCAGCGCCGGTCCATTGGAAAGCTTGTTCGGACGGTGAAAGCCATTAGGTTAAGCGCCCAAATTTATCTGCTGGAACCGCCCCCATGCTGAACAAGACCATCAAGCGCTTCTACAAGCAGGCCGATGTGGCCGAGGCCGAAGGCGGTTTCGCCATTCACCTGGACGGGCGCCCCATCAAGACCCCGGCGATCAGGCAATTGATCGTGCCGTCCCGCGCTTTGGCCGAAGCCATGGCCGCCGAGTGGAACGAACAGGGCGAGGAGGTCTTTCCCGCGCTGATGCCCATGACCCAGCTTGCCAGCACTGCCGTGGACCGCATCGGGCCGGAGCGCGCGGTCATCCAGGAACAAATGGCCAAATTCGCCACCACCGATCTGCTGTGCTACCGCGCGGAATTCCCGCCCGATCTGGTGGGCCGCCAGACCAGCCAGTGGCAGCCCTTGCTGGATTGGGCCGCACAAACCCTGGGTGCCGCCTTGGTGGTCACCGCCGGCATCATGGCCGTGGAACAGCCCAAGGCCGCCCTGATTGCTCTGAACGCCCATCTGGACGGCTATGACGTCTGGCGCCTGACCGTGGCCCAGGCCGCCTGCGCCGCCTCGGGCTCGCTGGTGCTGGCTTTAGCGTTGGCCGATGGCCGTCTGACCGGCACCGAGACCTTCGAATTGTCCCAGTTGGACGAGACCTACCAGATCGAGCAATGGGGCGAAGACTACGAAGCCGCCGACCGCCGCGACGTGCTCAAGCGCGATATCCTGGCCGCAGAACGCCTGCTGACGCTGATTTAAATCCCCCCCGGCACGGCGGCATGACACCGCCAAGCCGGGCATTATCCTCAGTGAGGCGCAGCCTTGTCCTGGGGCGGTTCGCCCACCCCCTTTTCCTTGCCGCGCCGCGCCAGGGACTGGCGGATCAGTTCGTTCTGGCGCGCCGCGAACACCGCCGCCTCGGTGCGGTTCTGGAATTTCAGGGCTTTCAAGATGGCCCGCACCTTGGTCTTCACATTGGCCTCGGTCAGCCCCAACGAACGGGCAATGGCGCGGTTGGTTTTCGCCAGCCGCACCTGATCAAGGATGGACAATTCGATGAAGGATAGTTTCTGCAAGGTGTCGCAGCGCAGCCGGTCGGTGACGATATCCATCACCGCCGCCGAGGGCAGGATGGAATAGCCCGATTTGGACAGCTGCAGGATATCGCGCACCCGTTCCATATTGGCGTCGGCGAAAATCACGCCATCGACGAATTCCAGAAAGCCGATGGAATCGAGAAATTCCGGCGAGCGGATCAGCAGGACCGCCTTGTTGTTGCGGCAGAACTCGGCCAACTCATCCAGATGGTACTTGGCGAGCTGTTTCATCACCGGATAGGAAATGATGGTCACCTCGCCCGGCGAGGTCTCGGGATGTTCGACCAATTGCCGGGGATCGTCGAGGATGTGCACATCTTGCCGCTCGGACGGTTCGAACCGGCCGACGATTTCGCTGACCATGTGCGTGTCTTCGACGGCGAGCGCCACCGGCACCTGAGGAACCGATGGTTGATTCAATGTCGCGTCGATCATGAAGCACCCCTTCGCATGTGGAAGCCTACGGCGCCTGAGATCCACCGGAAGAGAAGCGGCCATTGCGGGATGACCAGCATCATGGCGCGCTCCCTTCAGTTGACGGTGAATCGGCGGGTGTAGAGCCGTTCGAAGCTGTCGAACTCCGCATCGCTGAAGCAGGACAGAACGTCGTTGAGCCGGCGTCGATAGACGGGATCGATGAGGAAGGAATGGAGGTCGAGACTGTCCACCAGATCGGCCAACACCTCGACACGCACGTCGCAACCCACCCCGGCGGCCATCAAGCGGCCCAGCGGCGGGTCTATCCTGGAGTGCTGTTTGTTCCGCAGCATTTTGCCTCTCCTGGCCGTTTCCCAAGACCGTATGCACGCCCAAAGACATTTGGCATAAATAGCATAGCCACAATACGGTCGAAATCTATAACCGACCTAGGGCAAATGTAAGGCATTCTTTGAGTGGTATTACGGATGCCACCACCATAAACGCGACGGTATTAACCCGTTTAGACTAAGCGTTCATCTTTTGTTATTATGCGAAGCAGCCCACGCAAAGGTCTTATGGCGCCACCCACGCCGTTCGGACCAATTGTGCCCCCCCCCTAATTCGCCCAACACTTGCGCCACCACCGTCGGCTAAGATGTGCGTTGCCGCCATCGCCCAAAAACCGTCCATTACACCGAGTGAAACCCAGGCATGGTCGATTCAAACCGCAGGCAGGGTATCCCTGCCCTTGACGCTCAGTCGGCAGCCGCCTTGGTGCCCATGGAATTGGCGCTGGACGCGGCCCCCTTGGGCATCGCCATCACCGACCCGAACCAGCCCGACAACCCCATCGTCTTCGCCAACCGCGAACTGACCGCCATCACCGGCTATGGCCCTGAAGAATTATTGGGCCGCAACATGCGCCTGCTGCAGGGTCCTGGCACCGACCGCGCCAATTTGGGCCGAGTGCGCGAAGCCATCACCCGGGGCGAAGCGGTCCGGACCGAATTGCTGAACTACCGCAAGAACGGCGAGTCATTCTGGATGGAGGTGGATATCCGCCCCATCCGCGATGCCTCGGGCCGCCTGGTCGCCTTCATCGGCGGCCTGACCGACCTGACCCAGGCCCGCGACGCCGAGGAACGGGTGAAGCAGAGCGAGACCCGCCTGCGCGCCTTCACCGGGGCCATCCCCCTGCCCATGCTGACGGTGTGCATCGACGGCACCATCCGGCGCGCCAATCAGGCGGCGGAAGAAGCTTTGGGCGTGCCCGCCGGCTCGCTGCCCGGCCGCCACGTCCAAGACTTCGCCGAGGAAGACGAAATCGCCGAAAGCAGCTTGTTCCACCAGATCCAATATCACGATTCAGTGTATCGGGTGGAAACGCGGGCGCGTCGGCCCGATGGACAGCTGCTATGGCTTTTGGCCTCTGCCCAGCGCTTCAAAGCGCAAAGCGAGGACCGCTACGTCTTGGTGTTCCAGGACGTAACCCAACTTAAGCAGAAGGAACAACGCCTGACCGAGGCCAATGAGGAAGCCGAGCGCAACATCCGCGCCCGCATGCGCTTCCTGGCCGCCGCCAGCCATGATCTGCGCCAGCCGCTGCAAGCCATGGCGCTGTTCGCCTCGGCCCTGGACCACCACGTTGCCACACCCCAGGGACGCACCATCGTGCAATCGCTGAAGACGTCGTTGCGCGGCATGGAGGAAATGTTCGACGCCTTACTGGACATGTCCAAGCTGGATGCCGGGGTGATGAAGGCGGAACCCCAAATCTTCCTGA
The DNA here is from genome assembly GCA_014380005.1 of Rhodospirillales bacterium. GTDB lineage: Bacteria > Pseudomonadota > Alphaproteobacteria > Rhodospirillales > Magnetospirillaceae > Magnetospirillum. The sequence continues at coordinate 8,531 of JACMKT010000136.1, read as the reverse complement.
TCAACGACATCTTCGAGCAATTGGAGACCACCTACGGCCCCCAAGCGGAAGCCGCCGGGCTGGAATTGCGCGTGGTGCCGTCCAGCGCCGCGCTGAAAAGCGATCCGCGCCTGCTGACCCGCATCATCGGCAATTTCCTGTCCAACGCCATCCGCTACACCCGTTCCGGCACGGTGCTGCTGGGAGTGCGCCACCATGGCAGCCGGGTGCGGGTGGCGGTCTACGACACCGGCCCCGGCATCCCCGAAAGCCAGCGCCTGGAAATCTTCCGCGAATTCCGCCAATGCGCCACCCCCAACGCCGCCGGGCATGGGGCCGGCACCGGACTGGGCCTATCCATCGTCCAGCGCCTTGCCCGCCTGCTGGGCCATGCCCTGGACGTGCGCTCCACCGAGGGGCGCGGTTCAGTCTTCGCCGTGGATGTGCCCCTGGCCGAAGAATTCCTGCCGGTCACCGCCACTGCGTCGAAACATGAGGAAGTTCACGACGTCAGCGGCACCACCGTGGTGGTGGTGGATGACGACCCCGACATTCAGGAGGGGCTGGAGATGCTGCTGGAGGAATGGGGCTGCACCCCGGTGGTGGCAGCGTCAGCCGACGAAGCCATCGCCATGCTGACTGAACTGGGCGTCCAGCCCGACGCCATCCTGGCCGATCTGCATCTGCACGACAAAAATTCCGGCGTGGCGGCCATCAACTCCATCCGCCAACGCACGGGCGTGGCGGCTACCGCCTATCTATTCACCGGCGATACCGGCGCCCCGGCTGAAATCGGCGGAAATGAGAACCTTCAGGTCCTGCGCAAACCCCTGGACCCCATGCGGCTACGGGTGCTGCTGGGGGCGCTTAGGCGATAGCGTCCAGCACCCCGGCTAACTCCGCCATCCCGCCGATCCTGCGGTAGCGCGCATGGCCCGTGGGGGCGTCGGCGTGTTCGTGAACCCAGGTGCTGGCATAGGGCAGATGCACCGCCCAGCCGCCGGATTCCAGCATGGGCAGGACATCCGAGCGCACGGAATTGCCCACCATCACCGTCTGCTCGGGCGCGATGCCCTGGCGGGCGAGCACGCGTTTGTAGGTTCCGGCATCCTTTTCGCTGACGATCTCCACCACGTCGAACAGCTCTGCCAGACCAGAGCGCGCCAGCTTGCTTTCCTGGTCGAACAGATCGCCCTTGGTGATCAGCATCACGGTGACGCCACGGGCACGCACGGCGGCCACCGCCTCGGCGACGCCGTCCAGCAGGTGCACCGGATGGGCCAGCATATGCTTGCCGCGATCAAGGAATTCCTGAATCACACCATTGGGCACCTGCCCGCCCGAGACCTGGATGGCGGTTTCGATCATGGACAGCACGAAGCCTTTAATGCCGTAGCCGAACAGCCCCAGATTGGCGATCTCGGTGGCGGTCAGGCGCTCGGCCAGGGCGGCGGGGTCGGAATAGGGCGCCAGCAATTCCTGGAACCGCTGGGTCGAGGCCCAAAACAGCGGCTCGTTGTGCCACAGGGTGTCGTCGCCGTCGAAGGCGATGGCGGTGATCATGTTAAGGCTTGGGCCAGACGGACCAAGTCCGCCTCATGGGCAGGCAAGCCGAAGCGCAGCAGATGGGGGCGGTTTTCGAACGCACGCACCAGAATTCCGGCGCGGCCCAGCAGGTCGTACAGGGATGCGGCCTGGGGATGGGAGGCCAAGCGGAACAGGCTGGTGCCGCCGGTCACCGTCAAACCGCCCGCCGCCAGCACGCCGTCCAGCCGTTCGGACCATTGGGCCAGCCGGGCAATCATGGCGTCGCCCCAGGCATCGTCGGACAATGCCGCCGCGCCCACGGCCAGGGCCGGGCCGGAGACCGGCCACGGTCCCAATTGCGCCGCCACCGGGGCCAATATCTCGGGCAGGCCGAGGACGAAGCCCAAGCGCAGACCGGCAAGGCCGTAGAACTTGCCGAAGGAGCGCAGCACCACCATGCCGGGACGAAGAAGCGGCGCCACCGACAAGGCGGGGGCCATATCGCCGAACGCCTCGTCCACCACCAGCAGGGCGCCGGGCTTGACGCGGGCCAACAGGGCGGCAGGAGCGGCCACGCGGCCATCGGGATTGTTGGGATTGACCACCACCACCACCGGGGCATCCGCTTCATCCAAGGTGGCAATTTCGGTCACGGTATGGCCGGCGGCGGCCCAGGCGCGGGCGTGCTCGCCATAGGTGGGGCCGACCACCGCCACCGGGCCGGGCGGACGGGTGCGCGGCAGGGCCTGGATCAAGGCGCTGGTGCCGGGGGCGGCCAGAATTTGGGCGGGATCGGTGCCGAAGCGCCGGGCGGCGGCGGCGCGCAAAGCCGCGTCCTCCGCCCCACCGGGCAGGCGGGTCCAGGCCTCAGCCGGCAGGGACGGCAGCGTATAGGGCCATGGATTGATGCCGGTGGACAAATCCAGCCAACCCGCCGCCGGACGGCCCCAACGGGCTTCCGCCCCGGCAAGGTCGCCGCCGTGGATGGGCAGACCTAGCGCCATCCCGCCAGCACTCCTTCGGCACTATCCAGCTTGAACGGGCGGCGGTGCAGCGCGCGGGCGCCGTCCAGCAGCACCGGCAGCAACACCTCCACCAGCCTGTCACTATCCACATTGGACTGAACCAGCTCGCGGTCCTTCCATTGCGGGTGCGCGGCCACCTCGCCCGGCTCCAGCACCGGCTCGAAACAGCAATCGGCGGGCTTGAGCAGCGCCACCCATTCATCACGGGTGCGGGTCAGGAACAGGGCGTCCAGTTCGGCAATCAACTCGGTCTGCGGCAAGGTTTCACCGTGACGATGGACCCATTCGGTGCGGCCCACGGTGTCGCAGAATTTCTGCCAGAACTTTTCCTCCAGCGCCGCCAAGGCGACGAAGCGGCCATCCCGGGTCTGGTAGATGCGGTAGAACGCGGCGCCGCCATTGATCAGCCCTTCTTCGCGCTTTTCCGCGCCCCAGCGATGGGCGCCGGTCAGGGCGCCGGGCATCCACGCCAGCGCCGCTTCCGACAGGCTGACATCCAGCCGCGCGCCCTTGCCGGTGGTGCCCCGGCGCACCAGAGCGGCCAGGATGGCGGTCATGGTCAGCATGGCCCCGGCATGATCGGCCAAGGGCGGGAAGGTCATCACCGGGCGCTCGCTGGTGCCGCTGGCGAACAGCCCGCCGGTCAGCGCCATATAGGTGAGGTCGTGACCGGCGGCGGGGGCCATGGGGCCGGTCTGGCCGTACCCGGACAGCGAGCAATGGATCAGCTTGGGGTTAAGGCCGTCCAGCACCTCCGGCCCAAAGCCCAGCCGGGTCAGCACGCCGGGGCGATAGGCCTCCAGCAGCACATCGGCCTTTTCCACCAGCTTGGCGAAAGCGGCCTTGCCGTGCTCGCTTTTCAAATCCAGCATCACCACGGATTTGTTGCGGTTGGCGAGCTTGTAGAAAACCGTGGTGCCGTCCGCATCCAGCGGCCCCATGGTGCGCATGGGATCACCCGCCGGCGGCTCGATCTTGACCACCTCGGCGCCCAGATCCGACAGCCATTGGGTAGCGAAGGGACCGGGGATGTATTGGGTCAGGTCAAGCACCCTGGTGCCGGCAAGGCATTCGGCAAGCATGCGTGTCTCCCGCGTGTGGCGTGAAGCCCTTAGGGAAGCAGGCAACGGCCTTAAGGTCAACCTTGGCCGCCATTGAGGCGGCGGCCAAGCGCCTGGATAGGCGCGCCCGGCGAGGGGCTAAAACAAAACCTCAAGCCACGTGCTTCAAGAACGCCCGCAACGCCTCCAATTGGACGGGCTTGTGCAGCAGATGCAGCCCCTCGCCCACGATACGGCGGATGGTGGCCGGGTCGGTATCGCCGGTCAGCACCACCGCCGGGACCTGATTACCGCATTGGCCGCGTACGGCGCGGATGACGTCGATGCCGGTTTTACCGTCGGCCAAGCGGAAATCGGCGATGACCAGTTCGGGACGGTGGCGCTTGGTGCTTTGCACTGCGTCCTCCACCGTCTCGACGCCCTCGACCCGATGGCCCATTTCGCCCAGGACCAGTTCCAGCGCGTTGCGCACGTGGATTTCGTCGTCCACCACCAGAATGCGGCGGGCCTCGTCGTGGCTTTCGGGGGCGACGGTTACCTCCAGGCTGCAGGCGGGCGCAGCGGGCACGGTCACAGTGAACACCGAGCCCTTGCCCGCCACCGAGCGCACGCAGAGGCGATGGCCCAGCAAATCAGCGATGCGCTGGACGATGGCAAGGCCCAACCCGGTGCCCCGGTCACGGCGCCGCTCGGGGTTGCCCAACTGGCGGAATTCCTCGAAGATTTCGCCCAGCTTGTCATTGGGGATGCCGATGCCGGTGTCCCACACCTCAAGGCGCACCTGACCGGGACCGGCGGTCCGGCAGCCCACCAGGATGCGCCCGTGCTCGGTATAGCGCACCGCGTTGGCGACCAGATTGGACAGCACCCGGTCCATGAGCGCCGGGTCAGTGTGCACCACCTTGTCCGAGGCGACCACCTCCAACCGCAGGCCCTTGGCTTCGGCCTGGATGCGCCACGCCGCCGCCACCCGCTCCAGCAGGCGGTTGACCGGCACTTCGGCCAATTTGGGAGTGATGACGCCCGCATCCAGGCGGGCCACGTCCAGCATGTCGTTCAACAGGCCGGTCAGGGCTTCGATGCACTGGCCGACGGCGTCCATCACCTGTTCCTCGCGGCCATTAAGCCGGGCCTTCAGCACCCCGAGATACAGCGCCAATGCCTGCAAGGGCTGGCGCAGATCGTGACTCGCGGCAGCCAGGAAGCGGGTCTTTGAATCATTGGCGCGCTCGGCCTCTTCCACCGCGCGGGCCAGGGCATTCTCGGCCCGGCGCTGCTCGGTGACGTCTTGCACCGCGCCGATGGTGCGTATGATGTGGCCATCCCCGTCACGGTCGGCGCGCAGCGAAACCAGTACGTCGCGCACCTCGCCGGTTTTGGTCAGGACCTCGCCCCACACGGCATCCATCTGACCGCGCTTCAGGAAGTCCGGCCACACCACCGCCTCGCCATAGGCGCGCGACTGTTCGGTATGGAATTCCCATGGGCAGCGGCCCAGCACCTCGTCATGATCATAGCCCAGGGTGCGCAGCCAGGCATCGTTCACCGCGATCAGCCGGCCAGCCTCGTCCTGGACGAACAGCATGACCGGCGCCGCCGAGAAGAAGGTCAGGAAGTGCTGCTGGGTCTTGGCCAGTTCGCCGGTCAGCACGTCCAGCGCCTGATGCATGGCATCCAACTCGGCGATGCCGAAGATGCTGCCCGCTACCTTGCGGTCCTCAATGAACGGCCTCGCCGCCGCCGTCAGCGCCTGCACCGGCCCAAGAATGCGCCGGGCCATGGCGAAGGCCAGCAACAACGACCCCGCCAGCACCAACGCGCCGAACCCCACTGTCACCACCAACGAGCCGCGCAGATTGGCATGGAACAGACTGCGATTGGCGCCGAAGATCACGCTCCAGCCGGTCAGATTCGAGCGTTCATACGCCACCGTCACCTTGTCGCCCACCAGGGAGGTCCCGTTGGCGATGCCGTGGGGTGCGGCGGCCAGATTGGCGCGGACCCAATCCGGCACCAGAAGGCCGGAGACCTGATCGTGCCCGGGTACACGGGTGATGGCGATTCCAGCACTGTCGATAACGCTGGCGAACCACCCTTCGGGCATTTGCTGGGCCGCCAGCAGGTCGCCTAGACGTTCGGGGCGGATGGCGGCGGCCAGCACATGGGCCAGCAGGCCGGCGCGGTTGCGCACGGGCACCGCCACCAGCAGGACGTTGGTGCCCGATATCTGGCCATAAAACAGGTTGGACACTGCCGGGCGCCCCGTCTCGATGACCGTGCGCACCGCCTTGGCGGCCTCCTCGTAACCCGGTTCGGACAAGGCGGGCAGCATGGTGCCGTGTGGCCGCAGGCTGTTCTGCACCTGCTGGCCGTTCGCGTCGTACAGAACCGTATTGTTCCATTCAGGGTGAATGGCCGCCAAACGGCGCGCCGCATCGGCGAAGGCTGGCACATCGTCGTTCACCAAAGCGGGCGACAGGGCGGCACTGTCCAAAGCCGCCATGGTCAGGCGGATTTCCTGTTCCACGGCGATGGTCAGGGCGCGCGCGGTCTCGCTCAGGCCCCGCTCCATGGTCCGGCGCTCTTGCAGAGAGCTCCACAGGGTCAGGCCGGCCGCCCACAGCAACATGGGAACCAGGGTGACCAGGACGAGAAGCACAAGGTGGCGCCGCAAGCCGCCCCGGAACCGTGCGAATGAGTGCAAGTGCGCTCCCTTTGAACCCCCGCGGGGGTCTCGTTGAACGACATGTTCACCCGTTGAATATTTGATAAGAGCGTCGCGCGCACGGCTTCAGGGGGAATGCCGCCCTCCTTCGCGGGCGCGCACTCACTGTGCGTGGCTTACGGGACCCAGGCCGGCTTGCGCTTGTCCATAAACGCGGCCAGCCCTTCCCGTCCCTCGTCGCCGGCGCGCTGTTCGGCGATGCGGTGGGCAGTCAGGCGCATGAGGTCGGGACCGGCCTCGGTATCGCGGACGATGCGGATCAGTTCCTTGGCGGCGGCCTGGGCGCCGGGGGCGCCTTTCAGGCAGGACTCGACGATATGGTCGCGGGCCTCCGCCAGCTTGTCGGCGGGCACCACGGCGTGAACCAGACCCAGACGGCAGGCCTCGCGGGCGTCGAAGCGTTCGGCGGTCAGGAAATAGCGGCGACAGGCGCGCGCGCCCATGGCGGCGATGCAGACCGGGCCGATGACGCTGGGTTCCAGCCCCAGGCGCACTTCGGTCAGGGCAAACGACGCGTCCTCGGCGGCGATGACCATGTCGCAGGCGGCGACCAGGCCGACACCGCCGCCCAGGGCAGCGCCTTGCACCACGGCGACTACCGGCTTGGGGCAGCGGTCGATTGCGTCAATCGCCACCGCCAGCAGCATGGCGTCACGCTGATTGTCCTCGCGCCCCAGATCGGCAGCACGGCGCATCCAATTCACGTCGGCACCGGCACAAAAGCTTTTACCCTCGGCCTCCAGCACGATGACGCGGACGGCCTCGGCCACCGCCAATTTTTGGAAGGCCTGGGTCAGATTGCCCAGCAACAGTTCATCCAGGGCGTTGTGCACCTGGGGCCGGCTCAGGGTGACGGTCGCCACCGGGCCGGACACAGTGATCCGCAGGCTGTTCTCGCTCATGGGCTTTCCCTCTACTCAACCCGAGCATTCAACCATGACGGCAGCGCGGTGGCGAGTGTGGGGATGCGAGCAGTTGGAACGCAGCCCTCCCCCGGCGGAATCGAGGGAGGCCACGGTCACATGGTGGGTGTGGGCTGGCGGGAGAAGCTGCGGTTGGCGGCGATGGCGGCCTGGGTGCGGTTGTTCACGCCCAGCTTCTTCATGATGGATTTGACGTGGACCTTGACCGTGCCTTCCAGCATGCCGAGGGACCGGGCGATTTCCTTGTTGGAATAGCCCAGGGTCAACAGCTTGAGCACCTGGGTCTCGCGCGGCGTCAACGATTTGAAATCGGGGTTGAAATCGCCGGCTTCGTCCAGAGGGGAGCCTTCATATTGCTCGCCCACGTCCTCGTTGGCGACCGCTTGCGCCGGCACGTAAAGTTCGCCCGACAGCACCAGCGGCAGCACGTGTTTGAGGATTTCGCCGTTGGAGGATTTCAGCACATAGCCCCGCGCGCCGCATTCGATGGCCGAACGGATGGTGGCGCGTTGCCGCGAACCCGAAACGATGACCACGGGAATGGGGGGCAGCGAGTCGATGAACTTCTTCAAATCCGAGATGCCGTTCAGGCCCGGCATCATCAAATCCAACAGGATCAGGTCGAGATTGGGATTCTCGTGGGCGATCCGCCGGGTCTCTTCCGCATTGCTCGCCTGCAAGATGGTCACGTCCTTCCCGTACAAGCTCTCCAAGGCCAGGGAGATGCCGTACCGGAACAGGGCATGGTCGTCGGCGATTAGTACTACCATGTTCAATGCCTCTTAAACGGCGTTGGCCGCGAATGTTGGTATAGCGTGGAACTCGACGCCCCATAACCCATCTTTCGGAGAATAGCCCGCACGTCGTACCGCTTTATGGGTAGTATATTTTGGAAGTGTCCCTATCGAACTCAAACAAGGTAGCGATAACTACCTCGGCATCGCTCCACACTCGGGTATTTAATTTTCGCCTCGCACATTTCAATCACCCCCGTACCCACCGGCAAGGCTGGGATTCCCTATGCGCGTGGCAGTTACACATTGGTGATAGACATCCTGCGACGCCAGCCACCCGGCAGCTCATGAGCGTCCCATGCGACCTCGGCGCGTAGCGGCAGGTGGTCTGAGGTCATGCGCGATAACGGTGTGGCGTAGACCGAAAGCCGCTTCAACCCATCGGCAGGCCAAGCCCAAATCCGGTCCAACGGCAGCAAGGGCAGGCGCGATGGGAAGGTCCGGGGCATCATCGACAGGCCGAAGCGCCGGTCGATGGTCCGCAGGCAGCCACGGGT